>JBCCBN010000025.1:0-25548 GCA_039034035.1 Pseudomonadota bacterium | reverse complement strand
GGCGCGGGCAATTCCATCTGCAAGCGACGCAGTGCTTGGCAGACGTGGACACGTTGCGCTTTGAAGGGGGCGCCTTGCGCGCATGGAATGCAGACGGGGCCATGGTGCGACTTGCAGGGTCCCGCATTGCCAATCGCGCCCGATCGCGTCGCGGAGCACGAACTCCAGTTTCGGCCCGTAGAATGCCCCTTCTCCCGGGTTCACGCTGTAGGGTAGGCCGGTCGCCTCAAGAGCATTCATCAGGGCCGCTTCGGACTCGTCCCAAACCGAATCGTCGCCGATGCGAGCCTCCGGACGGTCAGAGAATTTGATCCGCACGTCTTCGAAGCCGAAATCCTTGTAGATATGGAGGATCAGCTCAACGACGGTCAGGCATTCTTCCATCAACTGCTCGGGCGTGCAGAAGATGTGCGCGTCATCCTGGGTGAAGTGGCGCACGCGCATGATCCCATGCAGCGCGCCGGACGGCTCATAACGGTGGACCTTGCCGAACTCGGCCATGCGGAGTGGAAGCTCGCGATAGGACCGCTGGCCATGATTGTAGACCTGCACCCCGCCGGGGCAGTTCATCGGCTTGAGCGCATATTTCCGCTCGTCAGGCATGACGGTTGAGTACATGTTTTCGCCGAACTTCTCGGCGTGACCGGACGTTTCCCACAAAGAGTAATCCAGCAGGTCGGGCGTATTGATTTCCAGATAACCGGCCGCGTTCTGCCTTCGCCGCATATAGGAAATCAGGGACTGGAAAAGGGTCCAGCCCTTGGGATGCCAGAAAATGGACCCCGGCCCCTCCTCCTGCATGTGGAACAGGTCGAGCTGGTTGGCGAGCTTTCGGTGGTCGCGCTTTTCCGCCTCTTCCAGGCGGGTGAGATAGGCCTTGAGCTCCTTCTCGTTGCGCCAGGCGGTGCCGTAGATCCGTTGCAGTTGCTCGTTATTGCTGTCGCCCCGCCAATAGGCGCCCGCCAGCTTCATCAGCTTGAATGCCTTGGGCAGCTTGCCTGTTGAGGTCAGGTGCGGGCCGCGGCAGAGATCCTTCCATTGGTCGTTGCCATAGAGGGTGATCGCTTCGCCTGGCGGGATGATATCGTCGATGATCTGGGCTTTGAAGGCTTCGCCGATGGATTTGAAATGGGTGATTGCCGCGTCCTTTTCCCAGACTTCGCGCTGGATCGGCAGGTCCGCATCGATGATCTCGGCCATCTTCTTCTCGATGGCGTCAAAGTCTTCAGTAGAGAATGGCTCGTCGCGCGCGAAGTCATAGTAGAACCCGTCATCGACCGTCGGGCCGATGGTGACTTGCGTGCCGGGGAACAGCTCCTGAACCGCCTGGGCCAGCACATGCGCCATGTCATGGCGGATCAGCTCCAGCGCGTCGTCTTCGTCCCGGTCCGTCACGATCGCAACGCTCGCATCGCCATCGAGCGGGCGGGCGAGGTCCCACAGGGCGCCGTCCACGCGCGCGGCGATGGCTTTCTTGGCGAGGGATTTGGAGATGGATTGCGCCACATCGAGGGGGCTGGCGCCCGCCTCGTACTCGCGCACGGAACCGTCGGGGAGAGTGACTTCGATCATGGTTCGCCTGCTGATTTCGGACCGGCTGGGCCCTTTCGGGGAGTCTAAGGCCGGTTGCTTAACGGGAAATGCCAGAGATGCCCACATGCGTTTCAGCGGGCGGGTCTGTGTATCTGAGTTTGGATCGGGGTGCGCGAGGGGCGGGGCCAGGCCGATAGGCGGCTCTACGCACCCATGCGGGTTCGTGTGCCTGTCAGGCGGGTCGTGAAGCGGTTGGCTCGGCCGTCCATGACGTGTGAAATAGGCCCGGTGGGCCGGCCCGTCAATCGGCCTGGGCGCCAGCCACGCGCAGGAACTCTGCGAGTGCCAGGTAGACATGGTAGCCGGTTGAGGCCGGCATTGTGTGGGAGAGAGGGTTTCCAAGCCCGTCATACTGGTCGACCCACCCGCCCGGTGCGGGGGCGGGGTCCAGGAACTGGTCGAACAGCCGGTCGAAGGCTTCCGCCGCGCGGCCAGCGGCTGCCTCGTCGCCGGCTTCATGGCTAGCGAGATGGGCTTTCAACGCTTCTGTGACCCCCCAACAGCGCTGGGTGCTGTCCTTGAGCGAGCCCGACAAATGGTGGGCGAGGAAGACCTCGCCATCCGGTCCGGAAAGGCGATTGGCCACCGCGTAGAGGGAGCCGGTCGCAGGGTGGACGGCACCACCGAGCACTTTCGCTTTTTCTCGCAACAGCCAGACCCATTCGAACTGATGGCCAGTTTCGTAGCGGTCGCCCTCATGGACCGACCAATCGGATTGGAACACTTCACGAAGCCCGCCTTCCGCTGAAAGGAAGCGGTTGGCCATCAGACCTTCGATCGCGTTGGCCCGGGCTGCCGACCGGGTGTGTCCGGTTGCGGCATGGTGGACGAGCGAGGCCTCGAACAGGTGCATGTGCGGATTTTGCAGGCGCACGTCCGACACCGGTAGGACTTCAAAGAACCCGCCTTCTTCGGGCGGACGCGCGAATTGGGTGTCAATCGCGTGAGAGAGGGCATCGGCCGCGTCGGCGGCTCGGCCATGGCCCAGCGCGGCGGCCTTGGAGAGTGCCAGCAGCACGAAGGCATTGTCGTAGAGGTCTGCGGTGGCATCGCTTAATCCGCCCGCATGGGACATACGGCGGCCGAATAGGCCATCGGACCGCGGGCAATGGCCGGTCAGCGCGTCCAGACCGTGGCGGACCAGGTCACGCGCGCCCGGTTCGCCCCAGGCCTCGAACAGGGCGAACGAGAAGGTCTGGCGTGCCTGGACACGGACCCGACTCGTGGCGTTCGGCTTGACCGCGCCATCGAGGGTGAGTGCTTCGTGAAACCCGACGTTGCGATGCACGCCCACGCTAGACCAAAGTGCGAAGGTCGACCCGAGCCAGTGCTCGGCCCGCGAAACCCGCGCCGCCAATTGTTGTGCCGCGTTGCTGACGTCGGCCGCCCCATCAGCCATCCTGTTAACCCTATCCATTGCCCACCCCTCCGCCATAGCAGACCCGTGAACAGATCGCGACGATGCTCACTTGGCGGGAGAGTCCGAGCGGGCAAGAATCGCCGATGTGCTGCGTCCGGGCTCCAGGTCGAGCAGCTTCACGACGCCGCCATTGGCCTGCACGGTGTCGGCGCCGACCACGTCGTCAAGGGTGTAGTCAGCGCCCTTGACCAGCACGTCCGGCAAGAGTGCTTCGATCAGGGCCAGCGGCGTGTCGTCATCGAACACAACCACACTGTCGACCGCTCGCAGGGCGAGCAGCAAGGCTGCCCGGTCTGCTTCAGGGTTCACTGGCCGGTTCGGCCCCTTGAGCCTGGAGACCGATGCATCACTGTTCAGCCCCACCACCAGCCGGTCGCAAAGGGCCTTGGACCGTTCCAGAATCGAGGCATGGCCATAGTGAAGGATGTCGAAACAGCCATTGGTGAAGCCGATGCGGAGCCCTTCCCGCCGCCAGCCCTCCACTGCCTTGCGGGCGACCTCGAGCGTGGCAGCTGTGCGCATACGGCTCGGAATGGTCCCCTTGCGGCGCAGGCTTTCGCGGAGTTCCGGCAGGGCGACCTGCGCCGTTCCGCGCTTGCCGACCACAATCCCGGCGGCTGAGTTCGCCAGCCGCATGGCGCTGGCGGGCGTCAGTCCGCGAGCGATGGCGAGGCCGTAGGTGGCAACCACCGTGTCGCCCGCGCCGGAAACGTCGAATACTTCCCGGGCTTCTGCTTCGGTGTGCAGCGCGTCGGTGGGTGTGACCAGGGACATGCCTTCCTCGCTCCGGGTAACCAGCAGGGCGCCCAGCGCGTGGGTGTCGATCTGGTACCGGGCGGCGGCGATGATCGCGGCCTCGCCGACCAGCGCTTCCCCCGCTGCGACGGCCAGTTCAGCCCGGTTCGGTGTGACGATATCGGCGCCGCGGTAGCGGGAGAAGTCCCGGCCCTTAGGGTCAACGATGACCGGCGTGCCCGCCGCTTTCGCCCGCGCGATCACGGCTTCGGCGAGCCCGCCCGTGAACAGGCCTTTGGCATAGTCTGACAGGATGACCGTCGCGACGCGCGGGAGGGCCTCATCGATCGCGGCCAGGATCCCGGCCATGCAGTCGCCGGTGCAGGGCTCTATCGCTTCCTCGTCGAGGCGCAGCACTTGCTGCCCGCCGCTGACGAACCGGGTTTTGCGAATGGTTGGCACGTCGGGATCGGGTATCAGTTTCGGCGTGATGCCATCCCGCTCGCAAAGGGCCCGGACGGTCTCGCCGGTATCATCGGCACCGATGCGGCCGACGAGGACGGGCTGGGCTCCGAGACTGGCGAGGTTGGCCGCCACATTGCCGGCCCCGCCGAGCATGGCAGACCGCTCGCCATGGCGCAGCACGGGCACGGGCGCTTCCGGCGAGATCCGCTCGATGGCGCCGTATTCATAGCAATCGAGCATTACATCGCCGACCACGAGGATGGTTTCCCGCTGACCGGTGTCGAAAAAGCGGGTGGGGTCGGTCATCGGGCAGCGGCCTTGCGCGAACGGATAGGAGTTGGTCTGAGACCGTCCTAGCCGCTCGGCCGGGCCTTGTCGAAGGGCGGTGTCAGCCAGCCTTGGCGGCGGCCTTTGCAACGAGTGCCCTGGCGCCCGCGGCGGTGTCGGGATTGTCCAGGGCATGGGCCAGGACGGCCTCGAAATAGCCCAGCTTGGAGCCGCAATCATAGTCCTGGCCCTCATACTCGTAGGCATAGAAGGATTGCGATTGCATCAGCGTGGCCATGGAGTCGGTGAGTTGGATCTCGCCGCCAGCGCCGGCTTCCTGGCTGGCCAGCAGGCCGAATATCTCGGGCTGGAGGATGTAGCGGCCGGTGATCTTGAGGTTTGACGGCGCCTCGTCCCGGGGCGGTTTTTCCACCATGCCCGACATTTCGATCAGTCGGCCATTCTTCGATTTCGGTGCGATCACGCCGTATTTCGACACGTCCTCTTCAGGCACCGCATCGACCGCGATGATGTTGCCGCCGACGTCATTGTGGGCCTCCACCATCTGGGCGGTGCAGCTCTTGCCTTCGGTCTTGACGATCACATCGGGCAGCAGGATGGCGAACGGCTCATCGCCGATGACGTCCCGTGCGCACCAGATCGCATGGCCGAGGCCCCGGGCGCCCTGCTGGCGGATGAAGCTGGTCGTGCCTTCGCGCATGTGCATGTCGGCAAGTTGGTCCAGGATCGCGGTCTTGTTTTTCTTGCGCAGGGAATCTTCGAGCTCGTAAGCAATGTCGAAATAGTCCTCGATGGCGCCCTTGTTGCGGCCGGTGATGAAGACAATGTGCTCGATCCCGGCATCGCGGGCCTCATCGACCACATATTGCAGCGCCGGCCGGTCGACGATCGGCAGCAACTCCTTCGGGATGGCCTTTGTGGCGGGCAGCACCCGCGTCCCGAAGCCCGCAACCGGCAGTACCGCTTTCCTGATCGACATGTATCCCTTGTCCCTCTTCACTGGATGATGGCCTGAGCGGCCGTGCATTGAAACGCGCGTCAACTGCGAGCGTACGCGGCGTACAGTATGATGCAAAGGTGAGACCAGTGTTACCGCCAGTGCCCGCGCGTGTGCATCGGGGCCGACAGAGCGCCGCACCCTGCATCGTGGCGCCCTTGCGACTGTCATGCTTAAAGCCTGGAGTGTTGACACAATTGTGATGTGCGCTGCAGCAGGGGAGCCAGGAGCGTGTGTTCGCCGGTCCGGCATAGAGGGAAGTGACCATGAAGATAGCAGTGCTCGGCGGAGACGGTTTTGTTGGCTGGCCCACCAGTCTGCACCTCTCGGACCTTGGACACGAAGTCCACATTGTCGACAATCTCAGCCGCCGCTGGATCGATGCCGAACTGGGCGTGCAGTCGCTGACCCCGATGGAATCGATCCAAGAGCGGCTGCGGACCTGGACGGCGGTGACGGGGGAAACGATCGGGTTCCACCTGCTGGACCTGGCAAAGCACTATGATGGGCTGAAGAACTGGCTGGCCGAGCACAAGCCCGACGCGATCATCCATTTCGCCGAACAGCGGGCAGCGCCCTATTCCATGATCAGCGACCGGCACAAGAATTACACGGTCGATAACAATGTGAACGCTACCCACAATCTGCTCAATGCCATGGTGGAAACCGGGTGCGACGCACACCTCGTCCACCTCGGCACCATGGGCGTTTATGGCTACTCGACCGTCGGTGCAGCCATACCCGAGGGGTATTTGCCGGTCGGCATCGAGACGATGGATGGCGAGATCAAGCAGCAGGACATTCTCTATCCCGCCAATCCTGGCTCAATCTACCACATGACGAAGTGTCTGGATCAGCTCCTGTTCCAGTTCTACGCCAAGAATGACGGCCTCAGGATCACAGACCTGCATCAGGGCATTGTGTGGGGGCACCCATACCGATCTGACGCTGAAGCATGAGAAGCTGATCAACCGCTTCGACTATGATGGCGATTATGGCACCGTGCTCAATCGGTTCCTGATCCAGGCTGCCATCGGCCATCCGCTGACCGTACACGGCACAGGAGGCCAGACCCGGGCCTTCATTCATATTCGCGATAGTGTTCGCTGTATCGAGATCGCGCTGAACAACGCGCCGAAGCGGACCGACAAGGTCAAGATCTTCAACCAGATGACCGAAACCCACCGGGTGCGGGACCTGGCCGAGCGCATTTCCGACATGACCGGGGTCGAAATCGCTTACCAGACCAACCCCCGCAACGAAGCGCCGGAAAACGATCTCGTCGTGCGCAATGACCAGTTCCTGGCCCTCGGCCTTGAGCCTACCACCCTGGAACAGGGCCTCCTGGCGGAGATTGTGGACGTGTCGAAGAAATACGCCCAGCGTATCGATCGCTCCCGCGTGGTCGCGAAATCGGCGTGGACGCGCGCCATTGCCGATGAAATCAAGGCCAAGGGGTAGAGCCCCGGGGGCTGCGGGCGCGCGCTTCGCTACAGCCCGTCCATGAAACGGCGGATGGCATCGGTTGCCAGGGCAAACCGGGAAAACGACCAATTGTGTCCGGCCGACATTTCGCGCAACTGGCTAACCAATTGGCGCTTGGCGTCTGCCCGGCTGGCGAGCCACGCATCAGCCCCGCCGCTTTCCAGCGCTTCGGCTGTGGCGCGGGTTTGCAGCGTTGCGAGATCGTCAATCATGCGCCGAGTGGCGATCCGGTCCCAATAACCGGCTTGGGACGAGGCTTCGCGCGCCTGGTCCATCAACCGGTCGAGGCGCAACTGGTCAGCGATTTCGAACGCGGCCCTTGCGACGGTATCGATAGACTCGCCCGATTGCAGGGCGAGCGGCACAAGGCGCAGCCCTTCGGCGAACGCCCCCAGCGCAGCCGCCCATTGAGACAGGCCCTCGGGGACGCCGGCGTCCTTGAAGGCGCGAGCGCGGCGCTCGATCCGGGTTGCGACATAGGGCGATGCGTTGCCGCGAAGACTGGACTTGAACCCATTGAGGACCGGGTGGACCGTCTCGATCACGTCGCCCACCGGGGCGTCGGCTTGGGTATGGGTGAACCATTCGGTTGCCCGTCCCAGCGCAGTCGCCAGCGCCTGGCGCAGATCGGTCTGGATCGCGGCTGGGACCTGATTGTCAAGCGCTGTCACGCTCTCGTCGAATTCCTCGAAATTCAGGACGATCCGCGCGATTTCGAACGCCCGGGCGATGGCGGCATTCCCCACATTGGTGCCTTCGCGCAACCGCTGCAGGGCCGCTGGCCCGACCGTATCCAAAAGGCGATTGGCGAGGATGGTGGCGATGATTTCCCGGCGCAGGGGATGGGCAGCCATGGCGCTTTCGAGATCATGCATGGCGGCTGGAAAATAGTCTTTCAGCGTCTCGGCGAATGCGGGATCGTCCGGAAGCTCGGAATCGACGAGATCGTCGAACAGGGTGATCTTTGACCAGGCCAGCAGGACAGACACTTCCGGCCGGGTCAGGGACCCGCCCGTCTCGGCCCGGCTCGCCATCGCCGTTGTCGAGGGCAGATGCTCCAGGTCCCGGTTGAGGACGCCGCGGTCTTCCAGATGGACCATCAGCCGTTCGAGCGCATTGTGATCGGTCCCGGCCTGGGCCGCAGCGAGGCTGAGCGCGCCGGTCTGGCTGTAATTGTGGGCCAGGACATTGGCGGCCACATCATCGGTCATGGAAGCCAGCAGGGTGTTGCGTTCCCCCCGGCGGAGATCGCCGCTCCGGATCGCTTCGGCGGCGAGGATCTTGATGTTCACTTCATGGTCGGAACTGTCGACCCCGGCAGAATTGTCGATCGCATCGGTGTTGATCCGGCCGCCAGCCTGGGCGAAGGCGACGCGGGCGGCCTGGGTCATGCCGAGATTGGCCCCTTCGCCCACAACCTGGACGTTGAGCTCTTTGGCATCGACGCGGATCGCATCATTGGCGCGGTCACCGGCGGCGGCCTGGCTCTCCGCACTCGCTTTCACATAGGTCCCGATGCCGCCAAACCACATCAGTTCAGCGTCGGCGCAGAGAAGGGCCTTGAGGAGGTCGTTGGGCGTCACCCTATCGGCGGCCAGCCCCGTCATCGCCTTGATCTCTGGGGTCAGGGTGACGGACTTCGCACCGCGTTCAAACACCCCGCCGCCTTTGGAAATCAGGCTGCGATCATAGTCGTCCCAGGTCGAACGGGGCTTCTGGAACAGGCGCATCCGCTCGTCCCACAAGCGTTCTGTGTTCTGGGGATCGGGGTCGATGAAGATGTGCAAATGGTTGAAGGCGGCCAGCAGCCGAGTGGTTTTCGACAACAGCATGCCATTGCCGAACACGTCGCCGGACATGTCGCCCACGCCGATCACGGTAAATGGTTCGGTCTGAATATCCTTGCCGATCTCGCGGAAGTGGCGCTTCACCGCTTCCCAGCCGCCCCTCGCGGTGATGCCCATCTTCTTGTGGTCGTATCCGGCAGACCCGCCAGAGGCGAACGCATCACCGAGCCAGAAGCCCTGGGATTGGCTGATCTCGTTCGCGGTGTCCGAGAAAGTAGCGGTTCCCTTGTCGGCGGCGACCACGAGATAGGGGTCCTCGCCATCCCAGACCACCGTCCGGTCCGGGTGGTCGGTGCTGCCATCCACCAGATTGTCGGTCAGGTTCAAAAGGCCGGTGATGAAGGTGCGATAGGCGTCAGTGCCGGTTTCGCGGTAGAGGTCCCGCTGGGTCGGCGATGGCAGGGTTTTCGGATAGAAACCGCCCTTCGAGCCGACCGGGACGATCACCGCATTCTTGACCTGCTGCGCCTTGACCAAGCCGAGCACTTCGGTGCGGAAATCATCGCGCCGGTCCGACCAGCGCAAGCCGCCGCGCGCCACTGGCCCGAACCGGCAGTGGACGCCTTCAACGGTGGGACTCGCCATGAAGATCTCGCGGAACGGTTTGGGCTCGGGAAGTTCTTCCACTTCCCGGCTCGCGATCTTGACGGCGATCAGGTCGCCATCATCGGTCTGGTAGTAATTGGTCCGGGTGATCGCCATCACCAGGTCGGCCAGGCGCCGGATCACCCGGTCATCATCGAGCGCTTCCACGCTATCAAGGCCGCGTTCGATATCCCCGCGCAGGGCCTCGCAACGCGCCGCGCGGACCTCGAGCGTCTGCTCCAGGTCCGGGTCAAACCGGGCGGCGAACAGGTCGAGGATCTGCCGTGTCAACTCGGGATGGGCATTGACCGCGCCCATCCGGGTCTGGCGGGCCGGGTCCAGGCCCGTCTGGTGACGGAACGCGGACAGGGTACGGATCAGGGCCGCTTCCCGCCAGCTGGCTCCCGCTGTGATCACCAGGCGGTTAAACCCGTCATTCTCCGCCAATCCGTTCCAGATCGCCGCAAAGGCATCACGCAAAGGCTCCGCTACCGTGTCCAGATCGATCGGGTCGCCATCGGAATTCCACATGGAGAGGGCATGGACCCAATAGGTGTCCGGAGCGGCTTCGGCCGGCGCGGTCTGGGGGCGGACGGGATAGCCGGTCTCGAACTTCACCCGGAAGCCCATATGTTCGAACACCGGCACGCAGTCGGACAAGGGGATCGCGCCGGTGCGGGAATAGATCTTTGCCCGCAACTCGTCGTCCCGGTCGGTTGGCTTGCGATAGGCTCTGAGCCGGATTGGGCGGTCAGGTCCCAGGTGTGCAATCTCACCGACATCGAGAATGGCTTCTTCCGGCGTGAAGGCCTCACGATAGGCCGCGTTGAACCCGCCGGAAAAGCACAGGGCTGACCGGGTTTCGCCGGTTGCAATGCCCTGTTCGTTCACCGCATTGCGGAAGGCGTCGTCCCAGGTTCGGGCGAGCGCGACAATCGTTTCTTCCAGGGCGTCGACATCGGGCTGGCGGGCGTCAGGACCGAGCGTGATGTTGAACAGGACACGGGTCAGCGGCGTTGCTGCGAACCGCGGCTCGAACCGGGTCACCGTGCCGCCAATGGCCGCTTCGAGGGCGTCAGCGATCTTCCGGCGGAGGTCGGTGTCATAGGCCTCGCGCGGCACGAAAACGACCGCCGTCACGAAGCGCCCGAACTCATCCCACCGCAGGAAGAGGCGTGTACGCGGGCGGCCGATCAGGTTGAGCGCGCCCAGCAGCATGGGGGCCAGGGTTTCAGCGTCGGCCTGGAACAGCTCGTCCCGGGGCCAGGTCTCGATGATATTGGCGAGGGAATTGGCGGTATGGCCGCGCGGCCGGGCCCCTGACTGGGCGACGATCGCGTCCATTCGCGCTCGGACCAGCGGGATCGAATGGGCCGGTTCATTGTAGGCTTCGGCGGTGAACAGTCCGAGAAACCGGGTTTCGCCGTTCACCCGACCATCTGCATCATAGTGCTTGATCCCAACATAGTCGGCAAACACCCGGCGGTGGACGCGGCTTACCATGGTCGATTTCGCGATGACGATCGGGGTCGGTCGCTGCAGGAACGCGCCGATGGCTGGCGTGATCACGGCCGGTTCGCTGGACCGGATCAACACGTTGAGATCCTCGTCGCGCAACAGGCCGAGATTGGAGCCATCCACCATTTCCGGTTCTTCGGGCAGGACATTCCCATCCGGTCCGCACGGGAAGCGGTAGACGCGCCGGCCCAGGAACACAAAGTGCTCATCGGCGAGCCATTCGAGAAACGCCACCGCCTCGTCGCGGGCTTTGGTGTCGATGTGGCCAACAGTCTTCAACGCTTCGACCTCGTCGGTCATCGCGGCTTGCATGGGCCGGTAATCGGCCACCGCGCGTGCGACATCGCTGAGCGTTCGCCGGGCGGCGTCAGACAGGGCGTCGGCTTCCTCGGGAGACAGGTGCGGCAGGTGGATCTGGATCGCCGAGCGGGCCGGACCCTCGCCGTCCCGCACGATGGGGTGGAACAGGGTTTTCACCTCCAGCCCCATCTCCGCGCAGGCGTTGAGCAGGCTATCGACGATGAACGGCATGTCCGGGCTGGTTGCTTCCAGCAGGGTGCGGTTCAGCGGCTTGTCCTTGGCGCCGGTGGCCGAGAAGGCGCGGACCGATGGGCTGTCACTGGGCTGGGCCGCCGCCCAATCGGCGAAGCCATTGGTCAGGGCCGTGAGATCGGCTTTCGACAGCCCAACCAGGTTCTCGGTCGCCGCTTCGGCCTTCACTCCAGCGATGATGCTGTCGCGGAGGGCGGATAGGCGCTCGGTATCGGCTGGCATCTCGGTGCATCCCGTTTCGGCTTTCCGGACCCCTTAGAGCATATTTTGCCGAAATAGAATCAATTGAGCGACATCAGCGCCCCTGCGGCCGTCCCTGCACGCGGTGCCACACGCTATCCCGCGCTGGTTCCTGAACGGGCGCCCAAATCCAGGATTGCAGGCTCGGGTTGGGCCTGAGCGGCCTCGAAACCATGGGTTTCGGACACCAGATAGAGCGGCCGGCCCTTCACCTCGATGAACACCCGCGACAGGTATTCTCCCATCACGCCGAGGCCGATCATCACCATGCCATTGGTGAACAGCACGACGCTCATCAGCGAGGCGTAGCCCGGCGTATCGACCCCGAACAGCACCGTCTTGGCGATGATCCAGACCATATAGGCCAGCGCCGCCAGGCTGGTGACCACCCCCACATAAGACCATACCCGCAAGGGTAGCGAACTGAACGATGTGATGCCGTCCAGGGCGAAGTTCCAGAGCTTCCAATAGTTCCACTTGGTTTCGCCCAGGGTCCGCTCGGCGCGGGTGTAGGACACATAGGCCGGCTCGAACCCGACCCAGGCGAACAGGCCCTTCATGAACCGATTGCGCTCGGGCAGCTGCTTGAGCGCATCGACCACGCTGCGGTCCATCAGCCGGAAGTCACCCACATTCCGCGGAATGGCCGGCCGGGTCAGCTTCGAGAACAGCCAATAGGCGCCTTCCGCCGTGACCCGCTTCAGCCAGGTATCGCTCGACCGGTCTTCCCGCACGGCCAGGACGACCTTCGCCCCGCCCCGCCACTTGGCCACCATCTCGCCGATCAGTTCGGGCGGGTCCTGCAGGTCGGCATCAATGGGGATAACGGCTTGGCCGCCCGCATGATCAATCCCGGCGGTAAGGGCGACTTCCTTACCGAAATTCCGGCTGAGATTGACCACTCGGATGCGTGCATCGCGGACCGAATGCAGGACCAGCCGGTTCAGCGTGTCATCGCTGCTGCCATCATTCACGCAGATGATCTCATAGGACGGGGTCACCGCAAGCAGGGCCATCTGTACTCGCTCGAAGAAAGTATCGAGGGCGGCCTCTTCGTTGAACATGGGCACGATGATGGAGAGTGTGGGCACGGGGGATTGCCTCATGGGGTGGGGTACGCAACAGGGTGGGCGCGCCGGTTCCAGAGCGCCCCAAGCTGTTGGCGACTGTCGCAGAAAAGGGTTGCTGAACCTTAAGCCGGTTCACTGCGCAGGGGTGCGGTGCGAACCGGCCAGCGCGTCACGAATGAGCGGATCGCCATGGCCAGCAGGAGAAGGGCGGACAAACCGCTCAGCCAGCCGCCCAGACGCTCGGCTGGGGTGACGGCAAGCACCACGCGAAGATCGATTGGGCCGGGACCGCCATTGATCACCATGCCGCCCGTGTCTTCGTGCACCAATAGGGGGATCGGTTCGCCGGTGGCCGTGTTGATGGCCTGCCAGTGCTGCCAATGGGGATAGGGCAGGACGATCTCGCCAAACTTCTCTCTCTCTGCGCGGATGTTGATTTGCCGGGTGCCGGTGCGGTCCAGCACGGTGAGGGCCGCGCTGTCGGCGCTGGCCGCTCGCAGGTCATCGGCAGCGGTTCGGATGCCTTCATGCCAGTGGCGGTAAGGACTGGTTCCGGGCGCTGGGTCCGGCAGGGCGTCGACCGCTTCGCGGACCTTGGTGAGGAAGGGTGCGGGAATGTACTCCAGCGCACCCGTGGGGATCGGAGCCTGATCACCGCGATGGGCATTGTCGGCCGCGCGGGTGATGGTTGGCAGGATGAGCACTGTCGCAACGCACAGGGCGACAGCCACGGTCAGCGCGGCGAGGCGCGTGCGCCGGAGAAGCGCCGCCGATAGCGGCGTTCGGGGTGCGAGAAACTGGTCGGCGAGACCGGTGATGGCGAGGGCCACGCCGAGATCGACAACCATCAGGGTCCGCCAGGGAAACTGGATGGCCGCGATCGGTGTGTGGGCCCAGATCGGAGCGGCGAGGACAGACGTCATGAACAGGCCGAACGCGATGGGCCCCAAAACCCAGTCGAGCCGGGCCGGGTGCCCGTCCTTCAGCGCCACATAGGCTGCAACCGCAACGGCCAGCGCGGCGAGGTAGAGTGTGCCGGTCCACTCCGCGGTCATGGTATTGGGGGCAGCGCGGCCATCGAGGAATAGCCAGTTCAGCGGGTCGCCATAGGCGGTGTAGAGCAGGTCGGGCGAAACATCACCGAGCAGGGATATGGCAGGCAGCCAGTAGATCGCCGACAGGGCCAGTCCGAGCGCGCCAGCGCCGGCGAGTCTCGCGACCGGGCGTATCAGTGTCGCCAGCGCGCCACGCGCTTGCCATGCCCGGACGGCGCCATAGGCGGCCAGGAAATACGCCATCACCATCGTGCTGGGCAGGTGCGACAGGACCAGCCCGGCGAGCGACAGGGTGAAGAGCACAAAGCCCGGCTGCCGGTCGAGGATGCGTTTCATGCCGAGCGCGACCAGCGGGATGAATACGAAGGCCGCGATTTCCCCAACCGCCTGGCGCAGCCACCAGTCGGCGAGCATGTGATAGGGCAGCAGCATGTAGGCGCCAGCGCCAAGGGCCGCGGCGCGCCTGCCCGCAAAACACCGGGCGAAGGGATAGAAGGCGGCCCCTGACAGCACGATCAGCAGGGCGCCGGTGAGCGGGAAGGCCGCCGTCGCACTGCATCCACCGCAAAGCAGGCGCCCTATTGTCGAGTTCAGCCAGAACGGCGCCGGTCCATAGAAAAAGAAATCGAGCCCACCGGTCCCGTCCACCAAGGTGTCGAGACGGCGGGGATAGGCGTCGCCGCCCCAGAAGGCCGCGTCGAATCCTTCGGCCCATGCGAGATTGTAGTACGCCGAAAATCCGTCTGGTGTTCCTGATACCGCATGCAGCACGGCAATCGGACAGCCGACGAGGAGCAGTACCAATGCCAGCGGATGCCAGCGCCCTGGCGCCAGCCGCGAAAGAACTGCCATGACCACACCCTCTACACCACGCTCAAAGGCCCCTCTCCGGGGGCTGTCGGCATGTGTAGCAGGGATGGCTTAAGAAATGCCTTTGGTGCGAGCGCGATGGCGCCGACGCGGGGTCCATCGAAAGTGTTGCCAGCGGCCGATCAGCGTGCGTCGTCTTCATCCATGGCGACGATGATCTGGGCATATCCGCGAGCCAAGCGCCCCATATTGGCGACGCTCAATCGCTCATTGGTGCCGTGAAAGCCGGTCAGGTCCGCCGGCGACATCACCGCGGGGGCGAAGCGGTAGACGCTGTCGGTGATCGCGGTGGCGTACCGGCCATCGGTCGCGCCCAACACCAGGCCCGGCGCAGCGGGTGCGCCGCCACCGACCTCCGATGCGACCGCCGCCAGAACCGCATAGGCGCGGTTGTCGGTAGGCGAGACCGGGGACGCACCGGCGCCGCGAATACCGCTAGTGCCGCGCGTGATTTCAAGGCCGGCTATATCAGCAGTGACTCGTTCGATGTGCGCAATCACATCGACTTCGGTGTCATTGGGGTGGATGCGGAAATTCACCACCGCCGTGGCGCGTTGAGCCAGCACATTTTCCTTGGCAGAGCCGACCAACATGGTGGGCGCGGTGGTGGTGCGGATCATTGCATTGGCGGCGGGGATGCCCCCCATCTGTCCTTCGACCATACCGCGGAAGAGCCAGAGATTGGCGAACGCCATGCGGCTGACAAAGGACATGTCCGGTGCCGAAGCCTCGAACAGCGTGGAAATCGGCGGCTGGGTGAAGTCGGCCGGCATCTGGGTCTCGTCCAGCGCGACAAGCGCTCGGGAGAGGCGCACCGCTGCGCTGTCCCGTGGCGGCGTGGAGGAATGTCCGCCATCGGCCACAGCCGTGAGCTGGACGGTCATATAACCCTTCTCGGCAATCCCGATGAAGCCCATGGGCTTGCCGGTCAGGGGCGAGGGATCCACCACCATGAATCCCTCATCCAGTGCCATCACGGGCGTCACGCCACGCGCCTTCAGAAGCGCCACACCCGCTTCCGCGCCTGAGCCCGACACTTCCTCATCATGACCAAACAGCAGGTACACCGTCCGCCGGGGTTGGAACCCCGATGCCGCTAACGCATCCACCGCTTCCAGCAGCGCCACCAGCGAACCCTTGTCGTCAATCGCGCCGCGGCCATAGACGTAGCCATCGACAATGTCGCCCGCGAAAGGCCCGCCGGTCCAGTCATCTTCGGTGCCGATATTCACCGGCACCACGTCCTGGTGCGCCATGAGCAGCACCGGGTCGAGGGACGGATCGCTGCCCGCCCAGGTGTAAAGCACCGTCAGCGTATCGGGCACCAGTTCCCGCGTCATGGCTGCGTGGGCGGTGGGATAGGTGTCGATCATCCAGGCCTGGAAGTCTGTCCACGGTGCCTGCTGGCCGGCTCTCGGATCACCCGGTGCAACCGTGATTGTGCGAAAGCCGATCGCTTCGGAGAGGTGCTGGCCGGCGCTCTCCGCATCGATCTCGGGCACCTGCGGCAGGTCGATGGCGGCGACATCAGCCGCACCGCCATAGCTGAACGTCCGCACCAGAACGATGACGGCCAGCGCAGCGAAGAGCGCGCCCAGACCCAGCAGCAGTTTGCCAATCAGCCCCATCGGTCTGTCCTCCCTCTATGTTCTTGCGGCGTCAGACTGCGCCCGGTCCGCCCGCGCGGCAAGTCCGTTCACCCTCCAGCCGAGCCTTCTTCCACGGCGATCATCTGGGCCCGGTCCTTGAAGCCTTCAAACAGGAATGCCTCAGTGCCGGTCAGCCAGGCCTGGCCACCGAGCGCGACCAGCTCATCATAGAGCGCAGCGCGCCGGTCCGCATCGAGATGGGCGGCGGCCTCATCGAGCAGCAACAGGGGCGTTGGCCCGAAATCGCCATGGCGCAGCGCTCCGGCTGAAGCCAGGATCAACCCGATCAGCAAGGCCTTCTGCTGGCCGGTGGAAGCTTCCTTGGCCGGCGCGCCGGTCGGGACGTGGATCACGTGCAGATCGGTGCGATGGGGGCCCTTCAGGGTGCGGCCGGCGCGGATATCTGCGCTGCGCATGGCGACATAGGTGTCGCGCAGGGCCGCGGCGATCTCCTCCAGCGACTGGCCATCCGCTGCGAGCGCTTCGCTCTCGCCATCCAGCGCCAGCTCTGCCTTGGGGAATGCCCCTTCCGCCCGGCTGGTGAAAGCCTGCTTCAGCCGTTCGAGCACAAAGGCGCGGTTGAAAGCCATCTCCGCGCCGGCTTCGGCCATGCGCGCCTCTATAGCGCTGGCCCAGGCCGGATCGACCTGGCCGCGCTCGAGCAGGGCGTTCCGCTCACGCATCGCCTTTTCGTAGCGCCCGGCCGCAGCGCCGTGGGAGGGCACATGGGCCATCACCTGGCGGTCAAAGAATTTCCGCCGTTCGGTGGCGCCCCCCCGGAACACGCCGTCCATGGCCGGTGTCAGCCAGACAATGCGGATCATTTCCGCCAAGTCGGCGGCGTTCACCGTCTCGCCATCCATCCGCGCCACACGCTTGGCGCCCGCGCCTTGCAGGTCGAGCGCGACACCGATCCGGCGATCGCCCAGCTCTCCCGAAACGGTCCAGCCCCCTGGGGTGCCATGCCGGGTCAACTCCGAAATCGGCGCAGCCCGTAGGCCGCGGCCCGGTCCCAGCTGGGTGATCGCTTCGAGCAGATTGGTCTTGCCCGCCCCGTTGGCGCCAAACAGGCACACATGGCGCCCATCCAGCCGCAGGTCGAGCGCCGGATAGTTGCGGAAATCGGTCAGCTGGAGACGAGTGAGCACGGACATCCACACCACCCCTATCGCATGGTTCTTGCACCGCAAGAAAAGGTTGGGTGGCACGCGAAAACCATTGAAGCGCGCGCGCCGGGTTTTTATGGGTAGTGGGGGAGAACGACATGCGGCGACCTGTGGAACCGGAAGCCGTCGGCTTCGGTGATTTCCTTCAGGCTCACCATATTCGTCCAGCCGATGTGCAGCGTGACTATGTCTGGACCGGCGTCCAGGTTGCCGCGCTTTTGGAAGACCTGCTCGGCTATCTCGACCGCAAGAATGCGAATATCGCGTCGCCGGGCTATTTCATTGGATCCTTCGTCGGATACCGCGACCATGCCGGCGTCCTGCGGCTCTATGACGGGCTGCAACGCACCACGACGCTGACCCTTTTGATCTGCATCATCCGGGACTTCCTCGACGACGAACCCCTCGCCAATGCGCTGCATGATTGCATCTGCGATTCGCGGGGCGCTTTCCGGTTCGAGATCGGCGGCGAGGATGAGACCCTGATCCGCCATGTCCAGCCGCGCGGGGCGACCCGCCACTGGCCGAAAACCCAGAAAGTGTTCAACCGGTTCGTGGTGATCGAGGAAGCCCGGCGCACCATTCTCGACGAGTTCGATGCGCGCGGCATCACCGCAGGCGGTACCCTGACACCGCTCGGACGGTCCCGCTTGCGCGGACTGGCAGCGGTCGTGACCAGCGATCTCTACATCGTCCACCTGCAGGCCGAGACCCAGCCCATCGCGCTGCGCATGTTCGAAACCGTGAACATGCGCGGGGTGACGATGGAAGATGTCGACCTGATCAAGACCCGGCTGCCGGAGCTGGCCGGCGATACTGCCGAGGCGAATGCGCTGCTCGCCCAGTGGGATCGGCTGCGCGGGCGAGTGCGATACCGCTTCCGCGACTTCGTGCTGGCCATCGACACGATCTACCGCAACGAGACCGGTGAACCGGAGCCTGACCCGTTTGGTTCGCTGACCCAATGGATGGGCGAGTTGCGGGGCGAACACCCGCAAGTTCTGCGCGATTGGCTCAAAGGCCTCATCCACTATGCCGATGCATGGAACGACATTCACGCCGTCCAGAAACCGGGCTGGATGGGCTCGCCGGGGCTCCAGCCCTTGCGCCCGATCTGGGTTGTCGAATGGCCGGAATGGAAGTCCTACGCTCTGCTTTTGTTGCGGAAGTGGCAGAAGCGCCGGGCCCATGCCCGGGCGCGCGGACTGCCGATGGCCCCGGCGAATGACTGGCTGGCAGCCCATCTCGGTGCGTTGAACCGGGCCGTGATGGCGCTGGAGATCGCCCAGGACGAACCGCGCCGGCGCCGGGCCTATTTCTATGGCGCCCGATCCATCCTGCTTGGCGATGACGAGGCCGGCAGCTTTTTGCCGGAGATCAAGACGCCGCGGCAAAGGCGGATCCGAAACACGCTGTCAGGGCCACTGGAAGACCGTACCTTGCGCCTCCGCCTGCTCACCTGGCTGGAGGCGAGCCGCGATCCAGGCGCCATCCCGCAATTGCTGCGCAATGGGGCCCAGACGCCCACGGTGGAGCACATCCTGCCCCAGAACCCGCCGCCCGGGTCGGAGTGGTTCACCCGCTTTGCCGACCAGGTCACCGTTCGCCGCAGCCGCAACCTTCTGGGCAATCTGGTACTCATTCCCAGCGGCCTGAACACGCAAATGGACAACAAATCCTATGACCAGAAAAGAGCCCTGGCGACGAAGGCACTCGACCGGTTGAAAGGCTACTCGATCGCCAGCGGCGCGTTTGAAGAAGCCGTGTGGGACCAGGCAGCCATCGACCGCCGCACCCAGAGCCTGGGCGAAGCGGTCTGGTCAGCGTTGGGTCTTTCTGGCGAAACACCGAAATTCATCACCGATGCCGCTGCTGATGGCGAGATCGACGGAGACCTGCCCGAAGACCTTTGATGTCCCACGAGATTACCCGTGGGTCGCCCGCAGGCGGGCCGTGGCCCG
This sequence comes from Pseudomonadota bacterium, assembly GCA_039034035.1. GTDB lineage: Bacteria > Pseudomonadota > Alphaproteobacteria > Caulobacterales > Hyphomonadaceae > UBA5336. The sequence goes on along the minus strand of JBCCBN010000025.1, from coordinate 6,052 downwards.
ATCGCCACAAGTTCAGGCAGGGGTGTTCATCTTGCTTATCCAGCGCTGGACGGCTTCCCGCCGCTTGGGCTAGGCCTTGTGCGGCAGTCGAACTGCCGTCCGCTGGGGCCCCCGACCAGAACCAGGATAGTTCATGGCATCGATCAGGTTTGCTCCCGTCTTTGCTGGATTGTTTGTCTTGTGGCCGCTGCTCGCCGTGCTTGGCGGGCAAGGCTATTCGCCCTTGCTCGCGCTGATGGCAATTGGCGGTCTGGCGTTCCTGCGCTGGCCGCAATGGACGGCGCCCGGCATCTGGTGGCTGGCGGCGGCATGGGCGGTCACCGCGTCAGCATGGGCCCTGGCAGACCAGCCGGCGGGCCTGGTGTCAGGCGGGCTCGGCTCGGGCGATTTTGCCATAGATTCAACGGCCATGCGGATCATCCTCACCGCGGTTTGTATCAATGTGGTGCTCTTGTCGCTCCGCTCGGTGAAAGACGCCCATGGGCCGCGATCAGCCCAACTCATCCTGCTCGCGGGGTTTGCCCACCTTGCGCTGGTTGCCCTCTTGCCGCTGCTCTATCCGGTGGTGACGGCGCTGGTCTATACGCCCGACGAGACAGAACGGGAGGGTTTGCAAAACGCGCTGCGGGCGATCAATGCGCTGGCGCTGGTTCTGCCCATGCTTCTGGCATGGGCGTGGCACACCCCGCCCCACCTGACCCGCCGGTTCGGGGCCGTGGGCTGCATGGCCATCGTCGTCGTCAGTGCCCTGGCCATGGGCAATCAAGCGGCGATCCTGGCTGTGGCTGCGGCGTTGGGGGCGATGGCCTTGGTGTGGCTGATGCCCCGGTCGGCCTACCGGTTCCTGTTCTCGGTGACGGCGATGTACGCGCTGGCCGCCCCGTTCCTGCTGGGGCGGGTTGCGACGCTTGCCGCCAATGCCGGGGTCACGCTGCCCGGCTCGTTCCAGTCGCGGGCGTGGAGCTGGCAGGTCACTGCCGAACGGATCGAGGTCCAGCCCCTTTTGGGCTACGGTCTGGAGGCTACGAGCAATTGGCGCGAAACCTATTCCAGCCGGCCTGAATGGCTGGAAAAGATCGTCTCTGAAGGTGGCAATGAAGCGGCTTGGAGCATCTACCGCATCGTGCCCGGCCACCCCCACAATATGGCGCTGGAAATCTGGGCCGAAACCGGCCTCGTTGGGGCAGGCATCGTCGCCCTCGCCCTCACGGTGACCGGATTTACCGCTCCGCGCCCGGCGCGCTTGCCGCTGGTCACGCGCTATGCCCTGGCCGGCCTGTTTGGGGCGACCCTCGTGTTCTTCAGCCTCGCTTACAGCGTCTGGAACGAGGCGTTCTGGGCCTCTGTCATCATCGCCGCCGTCGCTACGGTCATTGTCGGCCGCACGAAAGGCACGCCGTGAGCGCGGCTCGATCCACCTCGGGCGCCAAGTCCGGTCTTGCCCCCGGCGCGGCTCCCGTCGCCGACGGCTCCGCGACCCGGCCGGTCGTGTCCGCGATCACCGTCAGCTATCATACCGGCCGGAGGCTTCGAGACGGGCTCTATGCGCTCTTGTTCGATCCCCAGATCAGCGAGATCGTCCTTGTCGACAATGGCAATCCGCCCGCCGACCAGGCCTGGCTCGACGATCTGGCTACGCGCCACAGCGCCAGGCTGAAGCTTGTCCGGCCGCAGGAGAATCTGGGGTTTGGCCGGGCCTGCAATCTTGGTGTGCGAGAGGCCAGGGGCAATCTCCTGCTGTTCATCAACCCCGATGCCGTGATGAAGCGCAACTCGGTGAAAGCCCTGGTCGCCGCCTCTGCAGGAAAGCCGGTGCCGTTTCTGGTGGGCGGAAAACTGTTCGGCCTCGACGGTGTAGAGCAGCGCGGCGCCCGCCGGCGCGAGCTGACCCTGATGCGGGCCATGGGCCTGGCTCCCTGGACGCAGGAGCATACTCCCGCGCCAGACGGGCCGGTGCCGATGGATGTGGTGTCAGGCGCTTTCTTCCTGATGGCAAAGCACCAGTTCCTGATGCTGGATGGTGGCTTCGACGATGCCTATTTCCTGCACGTTGAAGATGTCGACCTGTGCCGGCGCGTGCGCGAGGCCGGCGGCACGGTGATCTACCAACCCCAGGCGGGCGCGCTGCATTACGGCTCCACATCGGATGTCACGAGCGCGCAGATCGCGGCCTATAAGGCCGACAGCCTGGTCCACTATTTCCGCAAGTTTGCGCGCGGTCCTGTGTCGAAGCTGGCAAACATTGTCCTGCTTCCGCTCATGGCACGGGCGGTCCGCCGGCGCGGAAACTGACGTCCGACGCCTTCGGTCACGCCTCCGTCGCCGCCTCCACCGCCGACACGACCCGGTCTATCGCGGTTTCCATCGCCGCGGGGTCGAGCGCTTCAGCCATAATCCGGATCTTCGGCTCGGTCCCCGATTTTCGGACCACCAGCCGGCCATCATCGCCAAGACCCGCCCGGGCGGCTTCGATCGCGGCCTTTACCGCTGTCTGTTCAAGCGGATCTGGCCCGGCGTAGCGCACATTCACCAGCTTCTGCGGCGCCGGCTCGAACACCGACGCCACCTCGGAAAACGCGCGCCCAGCGCGCAGTGCGGCCACCAGCACGTGCAGCGCCGCCAGCAATCCGTCACCGGTCGTGCCATGGCGCAGCATGACGATATGCCCCGATTGCTCGCCCCCTAGCGAGAAACCACCGGCCCGCATCGCGTCGACCACATGCCGGTCGCCCACCGCCGTGCGGGGCATGGCGATGGCGTTGCCCTGAAGGTGGCGTTCGAGCCCGAGATTGGACATCACCGTTGTCACCACCGTGTCGCCCGCCAACGTTCCATCCTGCTGCATCATCCTCGCCAGCAGCCCGATGAGCTGGTCGCCATCGATCGCGGTCCCGGCCTCATCCACCATGATCAGCCGGTCGCCATCGCCATCCAGTGCGATCCCGGCATAGGCGCCCACCGCGCGCACCTTCCGCGCCAGCGCGCCGGGATGGGTGGAGCCAACCTGGTCATTGACATTCTGCCCGTTCGGCTGGGTGCCGATCACCTCGACCTCCGCGCCGAGCTGTCGCAGCACGAACGGTCCGATATCGAAGCCCGCCCCATTCGCGCCATCGAACACCAGTTTCAGACCCGCCAACGATACGCCCTCCGGCAGGCTCGCCAGCACCGTGTCTGCGTAGACCGCGCGCACATCCAGGCTGGGGTCGGGGGCAACCGAACCCATTCCGCCAGCCGGCCTCCCCGCATCGGTCAGGGCTGCGCCGGGCCCGGCGTCAATCAAGCGCTCGATCGCTGCTTCGTCTTCTGGCGCGAGCTTGAACCCGTCCGCGCCGAACAGTTTGATCCCATTGTCGCCGGCGGGATTGTGCGAAGCGGTGACCATGATGCCGAATTTCGCGCCATGGGCCCGCGTTCCGAACGCCAGCGCTGGTGTCGGCAATACACCCAGGGGCACGACATCGAGCCCCAATACCGCCAGACCCGCGGCCAGCACATCTGCAATCGCCGGCCCCGACGCCCGCGTATCCATGCCGATCACCACCCGGTCGCCCGGCTTTGGTGCAGGCACAAGGTGCCGGCCTGCTGCCAGGGCGATGCTCAATAGGTGCGGCGGCGTCAGCGGTGCCTCCCCGACCCGTCCGCGTATCCCGTCAGTTCCGAAATATCCCCGGCTCATGGATGGTCTCCCGTCTTGATTGCCAGCAACAACCATTCGGTCGGCACTACACAGCCCCCAAGCTGTGACGGATGGAATGCCTCGTCCTCGCATATCAAGTGCGGGGCGACGGGTGCACCTGTCTCGGCGCTGTCTCCCGCCCGCACCAGGCAAAGCGTGACAGACGGGTCCGCCCGCCACGCCCAGGCCGCCGCCACGGGCGCGAGATCACCCACGTCCAGCCCCGGCGGTAGCACGATCACCGTCCCGTCCGTATCGCCAGAGACAACTAACGCACCGCGCGCGCGCGCCGCCCGGTCACCGTCGCAAAGAATGACCGGCGCGGCGAGGCCCGGCGGATCGGTGCGCTGGATCGCGCGCAGCGTCGCGACGATCGCGGGCGGGGTGACGCCCCGCGCGCTAAGTGAGGTGGGGTCGCCATAGGCGTCGATGACAAACATGTGGGTGTCGCCGGTCATGCCGGGCTGTCTATCGCGGCTGTCGCCGTGCGGAAAGCGCCTTGCCGGGCGCAGGCGCCATGGACGCCGTGGCCCGCGCTACCAGAGGGGCGTATCGTCAGGTTGAGCGGCCCGGGCCAGCTTAGCCATGATCACCTGCAATTGCGCCTGTTCAGCCTCCGAGAGCCCAGCGACGAGGGCTTGTTCATACGCAAGGGCGAGCGGGACGATTTCGCCATAGGTGCGACGGCCTTGGTCGGTCAGGGTCAGCCGGCTGGCGCGCCGATCTGCGGCATCGGCTTCCCGATGGACATGGCCCAGCGCTTCGAGCCCGGCCACCGCGCGGCTAACGGCGACCTTGTCCATGGCCGTCCGCGCCGCAACGTCGCGTGCCGCCAGGCCGGGCGCTTCCCCGATCACTGCCATGCAGCGCCATTGCCAGATCGTCAGCCCGAACCGGTCGCTATAGGACCCGGCAATGGCGCTGGAGATCGTGTTCGACAAGACCGACAACCGGTAGGGCAGGAACGCGGCGAGCCGGAGGGGCGGCGCACCGGCGTCGGTCAGGTAGGTCGCAGGGTGCTGGGAAGGCTCATCATCCATGCCGGCGAGTATAGGCGGGCGCAGGGGCGGGGAGAAAGCGTCTTTCGGCGGGAATCCCTGCACGCATGTGCTGTAGGAGCGAATTTGAGTGAGGGTCCAATTGCGGCACGTGCGAAATTGCGGCACTTAGTCGTCGGGCGCGCCGCGAGACGCCGCCTCCCCCGGCTCTCGGGCCGCGCGAGGGGGCCCGCGAGCGCAAAACCCGTTCGTGAGTATCAGCAAACCCTGAGGAAGACATGGCTAACAAGGTTTACCCCGATGCCGACACAGCTCTGGAGGGCCTTCTTTTCGACGGCATGACTGTCATGTCCGGCGGGTTCGGTCTGTGCGGCATCCCCGAACTGTCCATCGCGGCCATGGTCGCGGCGGGCGTAAAGGATATCACCGTGATCTCCAACAATGCCGGCGTGGACGGGTTCGGGCTCGGTCTATTGCTCGAAAACCGGCAGATCAAGCGCATGGTCTCGTCCTATGTCGGCGAGAACAAGGAATTCGAACGCCAATATCTTTCGGGCGAGCTGGAACTGGAATTCAATCCCCAGGGCACGCTGGCCGAGCGGTGCCGCGCGGGCGGGGCGGGCATTCCCGGCTTCTACACCAAAACCGGCGTCGGCACCCAGGTCGCCGATGGCAAGGAACACCGCGAGTTCAACGGCGAAACCCACATCCTGGAAACCGGACTGACCGCAGACATCGCCATCGTCAAGGCGTGGAAGGGCGACGCCCAGGGCAATCTGGTGTTTCGGGAAACGGCCAGGAACTTCAATCCGGACATGGCGACCGCCGGCCGGGTTACCATTGCTGAAGTGGAAGAGATGGTGCCGGTAGGCAGCCTCGACCCGGACCAGATCCACACGCCCGGCATCTTCGTCCAGCGGATCATCCAGGGCACCCACGAGAAACGCATCGAACAGCGAACCGTCCGCACGAGGGAGACCGGATAATGGCCTGGACACGCGATGACATGGCCAAACGGGCCGCCAGCGAACTGCAGGATGGGTTCTATGTGAACCTCGGCATCGGGATACCCACACTCGTGGCCAATCACATTCCCGCCGGCGTGGACGTCACCCTGCAATCGGAAAACGGCATGCTCGGCATGGGGCCTTTTCCGTATGAGGACGAAGTCGATCCGGACCTCATCAACGCCGGCAAGCAGACGATCACCGAGCTTGACCGCACGTCCTACTTTTCGTCGGCCGACAGTTTCGGCATGATCCGCGGCGGCCATATCGATATCTCGATCCTCGGCGCCATGGAGGTCTCGGAAAAGGGCGACCTCGCCAACTGGATGATCCCCGGCAAGATGGTCAAGGGCATGGGCGGGGCGATG
>JBCCBN010000024.1:0-26006 GCA_039034035.1 Pseudomonadota bacterium | reverse complement strand
TACATGAAGCCCTTGAACTTGTCTTTGAACTTGGACACACGGCCCCGCTCGGAAATGCGCGTGCCGCCGCCTGTCCAGGCCGGATGGGTGGTGGGGTCGATGTCCAGGGTCATCTTGTCCCCTTCCTTGCCCCAGGTGGTGCGGGTCTGGAATTCTGTGCCGTCATTCATCACCACGGTGATGAAATGGTAGTCGGGATGGCCTTCGGATTTCATCGGCTCGGGTCCTCTGATCGCGGATCGCCCGCGTTTGGCGGCGCGGCGGCGTTCCGGGGAAGTTCGGAAAGCGCTGCTATTACGGGAGGAATGGCGCGATTTCAAGCCCAAAGGTGCGCGCTCGCAATCAGCCCAGCCGCGTGCCGAGCCGATGGCCGGAATTGCCTCGATTGCCCCCGCGCGGCGCCATCACTGTGCGACCCAGCCGCCATCCATCGACAGGATCGCGCCATTGAACGCGCTGGCGCCCGGCGAACACAGGAAGGATGCGAAATCAGCCACTTGTTCGACGGTCACGAACTCTTTGGTGGGTTGCGCAGCCAGCAACACGTCCCGCTTCACTTCCTCCTCGGTGATCCCGCGGGACTTGGCCGTATCCGCGATCTGTCCTTCCACCAGGGGCGTGAAGACATAGCCCGGTGAGATCGCATTGCAGCGGACACCATGGGTTGCGCCTTCCAGCGCGACCGTCTTGGTCAGCCCGGCAATGCCATGCTTGGCCGCCACATAGGCCGACTTGAACGGCGACGCGACCACAGCGTGCGCACTGCCCGTATTGATGATCCGGCCCCAGCCCTTTTCCTTCATGCCCGGCATTGCCATCCGGATCGTGTGGAACGCCGCTGTCAGGTTCAGGGCGATAATCAGGTCCCAACGCTCGACCGGGAAGTCTTCAATCGGGGAGACAAATTGCATCCCGGCATTGTTCACCAGGATGTCCACGCCGCCAAAGTCCCGGGCCGCATAGCCCATCAGGCCCTCAATGGCGTCAGGATTGGTGAGGTCAGCGTCGGAATAGCCGACCCTCACACCGGTCTCGGCCGCCAGGGCCTCCCGCGCCGCCTCGATCTCGTCTCTGTCGCCGAAACCATTGAAGATCACATTGGCGCCATCGCGCGCCATTCGGTCGCCAATCGCCTTACCAATGCCACTGGTCGAGCCAGTCACAAGCGCGGTTTTTCCTTCCAGCATGGGATCATCTCCTTGAGGCAGCCCGGTTCCCGCATTAAGACGCGGAGCGCGTTCAGAGCTACAACTCTAGCCGGCGTGAGACAATTGCGAGGCCTTTCATGGACGCCGAAATCCAGACCTTCATTCAGGGCTTTCCCGATTTTCTCCTGTTTACCGGCGTCGCGGCGGTGATGCTCGTGATCGCCATCGCCATCTACGTCAAGCTCACGCCCTGGCGCGAGCTCGCCCTCGTAAAGGACCAGAACGGCGCAGCCGGCCTCGCCCTCGCCGGTGCCATTGTCGGGCTCGCCATCCCGATCTCCGCTTGCCTGGCAACGTCGGTCTCCCTTTTCGGCCTGATCATCTGGGGCGTGGTCGCCCTGATCCTCCAGCTCCTCGCCTACCGGATCACCGATCTGCTGCTGCGGGATCTGCCCCGCCGGATTGAGGAAGACCAGGCCGGACCGGCCATTGTGCTGATCGGGGCAAAGCTCGCCTCGGCCATGCTCCTCGCCGCCGGTCTCTGGGACCCCTATATCCACCTGCTGTAAGGACAAGCCGAAGCGTTGCGTATCCCCGACTGGATCATCTACGCCCTCGTTCTGGGCCTCGTCATCTGGGTCCTGTTCCTGGGCGATAATGATCGGCTCGATGCGCCAGAACCGCTGCCCGAGACCCTGCTGGAGGAAGGCCCGTCCCTGCCCGAACCGTCCGCGTTCGACGAAACCGTCCTGGTCCAGGTGACCGCCCCACAGAACGGGGTCGGCACCGCTTTCGCCATCGACCGCCGGGGAAACTGGCTCACCGCCCGCCACGTGGTTGATGGCTGCCGGCGCGTCAGCCTGCTGGTTGCGCCCAATCGCTATGTCACTGTCGCCCGGTTCAGCGTTGATCCTGACAGCGACCTCGCCCTCCTCCAGACCGGGCGTAGCCTTCGCGCCGTGGACCTCAATCTCACCAATGACCTTCGGGTCGGCGAGGTCGGCTTCCACATCGGCTACCCTCAAGGCCGGCCCGGCGAAGTTGCCACCCGCCTGCTCGCCCGCTCCCGACTGGTCACCAGAGGCGCGCGCCGCAACGAAGAGCCGGTGCTCGCCTGGGCAGAGTTGGGCCGGACTCGCGGCCTGTTCGGTTCCCTCGGCGGGCTCAGTGGCGGCCCCGTATTCGATGCAGAGGGTCAGGCCCGGGGCGTGATCGTCGCCGAAAGTCCCCGCCGGGGCCGGATCTACACCGCTGCCCCCCGCTCCATTGCCAGCTTTCTGGAGCGCCAGGGCATCACCCCCGCCGACGGTCGTGCCAGTGCCATTTCGGTGGCTGATTATGGTCGCCGCGCCGATGATTTCCGCAACGCCCTGCAAGTGGTGAAAGTCGCCTGCGAGGTCGAACGATGATTTTTGCCGACGCCTTCACCGCCGCGACCGCCCGCCATGGACCGCTTTGCGTCGGGATCGATCCCCATCCCGGCCGGGTCCCGGCCCTGTTCGGTGGCGACACGCCGGAGGGGCTCGGAGAATGGGGGCAGGCGCTGGTCGAGATCGCCGCCGGGCGCGCCGGTATCGTGAAACCCCAGGCCGGGCTTTTTGAACGCCACGGTCCCGCCGGCATGGAGGCCCTGCAGACAGTCACCCGAGCCGCCCGCGACGCTGGCCTGCTCGTGATCATAGATGCCAAGCGCGGCGATATTGGCTCCACCGCCGAAGGCTATGCCGCCGCCTATCTTGGCGAAGACGCGCCGTTCCCGGCCCATTGTATCACCGTGAACCCCTATATGGGCCTCGACACGCTTGAGCCTTTTGTCCGCCGCGCCGAGACAACGGGCAGCGGGTTAGCCGTCCTCGCGCGAACGTCAAACCCCGGCGCAGCCGATTTCCAGGCCCTCTCGGTGGAAGGCGCGCCGCTCTATCTCCGCGTCGCTGAAGCGTTGCAGCCCCTCTGTGAGCGATTGGCGTCCGCGTCGGGCTGGTCGAACCTGATGATCGTTGCTGGCGCCACCGGTCCTGATGAGGCCAGAGCCCTCCGGCGCGCCCTGCCCACGGCGCTGTTCCTTGTCCCGGGCTACGGCACCCAAGGGGCGGGCGCCAAGGACGCGCTGGCCGGCTTCGTACCCGACGGCCAGTCCGGGACCGCGCTTGCTGGCGGCGCCGTCAACGCATCGCGCTCGGTGACATTCCCACCCGGCGCCGAAGCGGCAACGACACGAAGAGACTGGGCCGAGGCCATCGCCGCCGCCATAGACGCCGCCCAGGCCGACCTGACCAGCGCCGCCGCTACGCCCTGACGCGGGGAAAAGGGTCGACTTTCTTCCCGGGGATTATAGTGTTCGGCACAACCTAGCGGGAATAATCCGCAGATCGGGAGGAGTATCAAATGGCCCATAGAGGATCGGCCGTCCGGGCCGTCGCGGCAATTGCCCTGTCCCTCGCCTTGGCGGCGTGCGGCTGGCCCGGGGCGTCCAGTCCCGCACCCGAAACCGAAGATGCAGCGCCAGCCCCTGAGGCAGCGGCGAGCGAAAGCTTCGCCGCCGTCGATACAGACCGGATCAGCACCGCGAGTGCAGCTGCCGAATGGCTCACCTATGGCGGCACCTACGACGAACAACGCCATTCCAGCCTGCAGAAGATCAATACCAACACAATCGCCCAGCTTGGCGTCGCCTGGACCTATGACCTTAAAACGTCGCGCGGCGTGGAAAGCACGCCCATCGTGGTCGATGGGGTGATGTATGTCACGTCGGCCTGGTCAGTGGTTTACGCGCTCGACGCCGATACGGGCGAAGAGCTGTGGGTCTACGATCCCGGCGCCGACAAGGCGGTCGGCGTCAAGGCCTGCTGCGATGTGGTGAACCGCGGCGTCGCGGTGTATGATGGCAAGGTGTTCGTCGGCGTGATCGATGGGCGGCTCGAAGCGCTGGATGCAGAATCCGGAGAGCGCATCTGGTCCACCGTGACGGTCGACCAGTCCAAGCCCTACACCATCACCGGTGCCCCTCGGACGGTTGATGGCCTGGTCTATATCGGAAATGGCGGCGCTGAACTGGGCGTCCGCGGCTATATCTCCGCCTACGACACCAATACCGGCAAGCTGGCCTGGCGCTTCTATACCACGCCCAACCCGAACAAGCAGGCCGATGGCGCCGCCTCCGACGCCATTTTCGAAACTGTCGCCAACGACACCTGGGGCGATGAAGGCGCCTGGACCCGTGATGGCGGCGGCGGCACCGTGTGGGACTCGATTGTCTATGACGAGGTCAATGGCCAACTCATCTTCGGTGTCGGCAATGGCTCGCCCTGGAACCACGCCCTGCGCGACCCTGCGGGCGGCGACAATTTCTTCCTTTCTTCAATCATGGCGGTTGATGCGAAGACCGGCGCGTACAAATGGCACTTCCAAACGACGCCCGGCGACAATTGGGACTACACCGCGACCCAGACCATCATTCTCGCTGACCTCCCGGTCGGCGAAGACGGCGCCGTCCGCCGCGTGGCCATGCAAGCGCCGAAGAACGGCTTCTTCTACGTGATCGATGCCGAGACCGGCGAATACATCTCCGGCGAAGCCTTCGTTCCGATGAACTGGGCCACTGGCCTCGATGAGACCGGCCGTCCAATCGAAGCCCCCGAGGCCCGGGCCGGCAATGCCGCCTTCTTCCAGTCGCCTGGCCCTCTGGGCGCCCATAACTGGCATCCGATGGCGTTCAATCCGGACCTCAATCTCGCCTATATCCCGGCCCAGGAAATCCCGGGCTCTTATGCCGAAAGTTCCAGCGCCGCATTGGCTGACACGACCTGGAACACCGGGTTTGACTTTGCCGCAGGCAGGGCCGTTGAGCTTCCACCCGGTACCATCACCGCCCTTCGGTCCACGCTGAAGGGCCGGCTGATTGCCTGGGACCCGGTGGCGCAGACACCGCGCTGGACTGTGGAGCACGAGAACGCCTGGAATGGCGGCGTCCTCTCCACCGCGGGCGGCCTGGTCTTCCAAGGTAAGCTGACCGGCGAGTTTGCCGCCTATGATGCGGCCACTGGCGAGAAGGTCTGGTCCTACGACCTGAAATCCGGCGGCGCGTCCGGGCCCGGCACGTTCGAAATTGATGGAGAACAACACGTCACCATTACGACGGGTTGGGGCTCCGCTTACGCCTTGGCTGCGGGATTCGCCTATGAGAAGCCGGTCCCGCCCGTTGTTGGTAAGGTGGTGACGTTCAAACTCGGCGGTAACGCCCTGATCGCCGATGTCGACCTGCCGATGATCGAACGGGTCGCCGCCACCGAACCCTTTGGCGACGAGGCCATGCTGAACACGGGCCTGGCCAAGTATCAGCGAAATTGTGCCGTCTGCCATGGCGAGTTCGCGATCAGTTCAGGCGTCCTGCCCGACCTCCGATGGTCGGCCATCTCCGGCGATGCCGCGAGTTGGAAGAGCGTGACGCTGGATGGCACACTGCGCGATGTCGGCATGGTCTCCTTCGACAGTACGCTCAGCGAAGACGACGCCGAGGCGATCCGCGCCTATGTTGTCGAACAGGCCCATCTGGCAACGCCCGCCGATGAAGCCGGCGGCCAGCCTTAAGCCGCCAACGCTCTCGGCGAAAAGCCAATCGCGGGCCCGGCCAATCGGTCGGCCCGCTTGCCGCACGCCTCTGAGATCGCTCCGACGCGCGAGGCGCGGACCAGACCTGCCGTGCGCAAGAGGCACGCTCACCCCCTTTTGCATTTATCATCCCACCTGTCGGTCCTATATTGGGAAGGTCGGCAGAGCGCGGAGGCCGCCGACAGGTGACCACGGAGCTCTCATGCACATCATCGCACTGATCATTGCGATTGTCTCAGGCATCGCGCTCTGGCAGTGGCGCGTGCGCCAGGCTGCCGAGGCGGCCCGGGAACTCGGCAGTATCGCACAAACCGCTGCGAACCTTCCGCGCAAGCTGGCGTTCAAGCGAAAGACCGGCAAGAGCGGCCTAAAACTGGTCGACGACCCGCGCGAGGCCGCGTCTGTGATGATGCTGGAGATCGCCCGCGCCGATGGCGAAACCTCGGCCGAGGCGCGCTCGGTAATGATGGAGATCATCACCGACGAGTTTCAGGTCGACACCGCCGATGCCGACGCCCTGCTCACCCATGCCGCCTTCCTGCTGCGCAATTCGCCAGCGCCCCACGCCGTAGTCGACCGCATGGCGAATCTCGTGCTGAACGCGTCCGGCATCGGGCCCAAGGAGATCGTTGATCTGGACGGCATGCTGGTCGCGGTCACCGAAGCCGATGGCCCTCCAACCGCCGAGCAGCTCTCCCTGCTCCAGGTGTTCCGCAACCGCACCGGGGTGCAGACCTGACCGGGTTCCGAGCCACGCGGCGAAGGGGCACCCGAGCGCGCCCCCAAGCACGCCGCTCGGGCTCCCATCGGGGCAACGCCAAAACATGACCGACCCCACCCCGCTCACCCTGTTCGGCATTTCAGAGCCCGCGATCCGCCTCGGCCTCTTCGCTGCGGCGTTCATACTGTTCTCCGCGCTGGAAACGCTCGCCCCTCGCCGGGCTCGCCTGGCCAACCGGTGGCAGCGCTGGGCGACCAATGGCGCCATGCTCCTTCTCGCAACCGGGCTGGTCCGCGCCATAGCCATCGCCGCGCCGTTTATAGCCGGCGTCGCCGCTGCGGGCCTGGCCGCAACGCTCGGTGTCGGCCTTTTCCATTGGCTGGAGCTTCCGTTCTGGCTCGAAGTCATCGCCGCCGTCGCGCTGCTGGATCTCGCGATCTGGTTCCAGCACCTGGTCACCCACAAGGTGCCGCTGCTCTGGAGGCTCCATCGGGTCCACCATGCCGACCGCGACCTCGATGCCTCCAGCGCCCTGCGCTTTCACCCTGCCGAGATCATCCTGTCCGCGGGCTACAAGCTCGCCATCATCCTGCTACTCGGTCCGGCCGCGATCGCCGTGCTTGTCTTCGAAGTGTTGCTGAACGCCAGCGCCTTGTTCAACCATGCGAACCTTGCGCTTCCCACCTGGCTCGACCGAGCCCTGCGCACGGTGATGGTCACACCGGACATGCACCGCGTCCACCATTCGGTCCGCCGCGACGAGCATGACACGAATTTCGGCTTCTGCCTGTCGATCTGGGACCGCGCGTTCGGTACCTATCGCGCCGCACCGGACGGCGGGCACACCAGCATGACCATTGGCCTGCCGGGCCATCTGGACGGCGACAGCGACCGCTTGGACTGGAGCCTCACCTTCCCACTACATAGGTAAAGCCCCCGTATCCACCAAAGCGCCAGAATGCGCCCCGCCGTGTTCAAAGGCGCAAATCCCGCTATTATGACCACGTAATCGAGGCGCACGCAGCAAGCGGCGGTTATGCGGGGTACAGCCAGCCATGGCAGACCAGGAAGCAGAGACAGTCACCGGTCCCGTGCTCGGCCATTTCGCCGGCTGCGCCTGCTGTTCCGATCCCGATGCACAGCCGGTCCACACCCACTTCACGGCAGGCAGCGGATCTGCCAATGGCGCCCTCTTCACACAACTCGCACCGGCCAACGCCACGGTGCAGGACGTCGCCGACTATCTTCGGATCGACTATTGGAGCTACGCGACCGATGGCGACTGGACTGATGGCGTGGTCTGGGACGTCTCGGCAGACCGCACGCTGAGCTACAATGTGAACGGGCTGTCCGAAGCCGCCGCCGATCTCGCCCGCCTGGCCTTCGACGCATGGGCCACGGTCGTGAATTTGGAGTTCGCCGAAACCACTCAGGACGCAGACATCACCTTCAGCGACGCCGAGGACGGCGCCTTCTCATTCTTCGACGCCGTGCGGATAACCCCGGACGGCACACCCCACACCATCGAATCCGCCTTCATCAATGTCAGCCGCCGCTGGATCGTCGACAATGGCTCCACGCCCGACAGCTTCTCGTTCCAGACCTTCCTCCACGAAATTGGACACGCCATCGGGCTCGGCCATGCGGGGCCCTATAACACCGCCACCAATTTCGAAGCCAATGCGATTTTCACCCTCGATAGCTGGCAGCTCACAGTGATGTCCTATTTCGACCAGCAGGAGGCCGGCGTCGGCACGACCAGCGGGGTGCGCACCCCGATGCTGGCCGACATGCTGGCCCTGCAAGCGCTCTACGGGCTCGCCGACAACGAACCGGGCGACACGGTCTACGGCTTCGGCGCCACCGCATCGGGGGATGCGTTTGACGCGAGCACCGGCTCACCGCGCGCGACCTACACGGTCCACGATACCGGCGGCACGGACACGCTGGACTATTCCGGACACGCCAACGACCAGCGTATCGACCTCCGATCCACGGGGATTTCCGATGTGGGCGGTGGCCGCGGCAATGTCATCATCGGTCCCGGCACCGTAATCGAACGGGTCATCACCGGCGCCGGCGACGATATCATCCTCGCGACGGGCGACACCGCGTTCATCAATGGCGCCGGCGGCGCGGACATCGCCGACTTCAGCACCGTATCCGGCCCTCTCTTCCTCGACCTCGAAGCCGCCGCCGGGGTCACACTTGTCGGGATCGAGACCCTGATCGGAACCAGCGGCAACGACACACTCCTCGGCGACGCAGCGAACATGATTTTCGTCGGCGGCGCCGGGAACGATGTGATCGACGGGCGCGGCAGCGCTGACACGGTGTCCTATGCCGATGATCCATCCGCGGTCGTCGCCGATTTTGCAAACGGTAGCGCCACCGATGGATTCGGCGGTCAGGACACGATCAGCAATGTTCGCCACCTGGTCGGCTCTGGCTTCAGCGACACGCTCGCCGGCGACAGTAGCGACAACCGCATCACTGGCGGATTTGGCGACGACATCCTGACCGGCGGCGCTGGCAATGACGTCCTGATCGCGTATGGCGATGGCGATGCGGACTCCCATGACGATAATGACGTGCTCTCGGGCGGAACCGGCGACGATGTCCTGCGGGTGGGCGGCGGCAATGATCTGGCGCGTGGCGGCGCGGGAAATGACACACTCATCGCCGAGGCCCTGACGCCGGGCGACCGGTTTTCCCTCTATGGCGGCGCCGGCAATGACCAGATCGAAGGCAGCACGCTGGACGATGATTTGCGCGGCGGCCAGGGCAACGATGTCATCTTGGGCAACAAGGGTCACGACACCATCTTTGCCGGCGGCGGCAACGATACCGTCATGGGCGAACAGGGCCGTGATTCCATCTTCGGCAGCGGCGGGAACGACGCGCTCGACGGCGGCGCGGGACACGATGTGCTCTATGGCGGCGGCGGAGACGACACGCTGCTCGGCGGGGCTGGCACCGACCAGCTCCTCAGCGGCGCCGGCGATGATACACTTGACGGCGGCGATGGCGATGACGAATTGCGCGGAGCATCCGGCGACGACACCGCGTTTGGCGGGGCTGGCAACGACCAGATCATTGGCGCGGTCGGCGCGGACATCCTGAATGGGGATGCAGGCGACGACACCCTGATCGGTGGCACCGGCAATGACATTCTGCGCGGCGGCGCCGATGATGACAGCCTGCTCGGCCAGGGTGGGAACGACGTTCTGGCCGGCCAGGCCGGCAATGACCTGCTCAATGGCGCGGCCGGCGATGACCAGCTGGACGGCGCCCAGGGCGACGACACGCTGAATGGCGGCAGCGGCGCCGACCAACTGACCGGCGGTTCGGGAGACGACCAGCTCAGTGGCCAGGGCGGGATCGACACATTCATCTTCGATATCGGCGACACCGGCACCGACCACGTCACCGATTTCACAGCCGGCGAAACAGTCCGCCTGACCGGCTTCGGTTACTCGAGCCCTGCCGCCGCCGCCGATGATTTCCAGCAGGTCGGCAATGATGTCACCTTCCAGAATTCCGGGGTGGAGATCGTGTTCGAAAATGCCCGGCTCGACGATGTCCTCGATGGGGTCGAGGTTTCGGTGGCAGCGCCCACAGCTGTTTCCGGCCCGCCCTCAGACGCCTCCGCCAAATTCGTCAGCCTCGACTTGCACGCCTTCTGGACCAGCACCGACACCCACATCCTCCTCCTGCCAGAAGACTGGGACAGCCTGCTGTAACCCTCGAAAGCCCGGTCCCTATTCGCGGAACGTCCGGCTCATCGCGTCCTGGAACGGCTTGACAAGGTAAGACAGCACGTTCCGGCTCTCGGTCTTCACCATCGCCTCCACCGGCATGCCGGGCAGAAGGTCGAACCGCGCCGCTTCAGGCGCTTCCCGCGGCCACTCCACAATGGCTTCGTAGAATTGCAGGCCCGACGCATCATCGGTAATGGCATCGGCCGACACCGTAACAATCGCACCGTTCACTTCCGGCGACTCGGTCTGGGCAAACGCCGAGAAGATCAGGCGCGCGTCCTGCCCAACGGTGATCTTGTCGATATCGGCCGGGTTGATCCGGATCTTCGCCACCAGCCGGTCATCCCGGGGCACAACGAACAGCACCGGCTCTGATGGTGTGATCACGCCACCCTCGGTATGGGCCCGCACACCGATCGCATAGCCCTCGGTCGGCGCCACGATATCGAGCCGTTTCAGCCGGTCGATCGAAGCGATGCGCTGCTCATAGAGTTCCGCGATCTCGGCCTTAACGTCACGCAATTCCATCACGACTTCCTCGAGGAAGCCTGCTTCCAGACGCTGGAGTTCCAGTTCGGTTTCGCCGATTTGAACCCGGGTGGTGGCAATCGCCGAATTCAGCGCTTCCAGCTCGCCGCGCAGGCGGAACTGCGCGCGCTCAAGCTCCAGCATCCGCGTTTCGGTCACCAGCCCATCGGCCCGCAGGCCCGCCAGGCTTTGGGCCTCCTGCTCCACCAGCGACAACTCGGACCGCTTCGCCGCGATCTCGTTCTGGGAGCCATCGATCCGGGTCTGCAATTGCGACATTCTCTGGCGCATGATCCGCGCTTGGGACGCCCGGCTCTCGGTCCGTGCCCGCCGCAGGGACGCCTGGCCCTCAAGGCTCGACTGCACCGATGGCCGCTCGGCCAAATCGGCCAGTTCAGGGCGGATCGTCATGGTCCGCGATCCGTTCTGCTCGGCCAGCAGGCGCGCCTCCCGCGATGCCAGCTCCGACAGCCTCGCTTCCAACGCGGCCAGCTGCGCGCGCGTGGCAGTGCCATCAAGCCGCAGGATCACCTGGCCGGCTTCAACATAATCGCCTTCTCGCACATTGATCTCGGAGACGATCCCGCCTTCCAGATGCTGCACGGCCTTGCGATTGCCCTCAACCGCGATCGTCCCCGACGCCAGAACCGCACCCTCGAACGGGGCAAACACCGACCAAGCGACCAGACCGCCAAACACGGCGCCGATGATGAAAAATCCCGACACGAACAGCGGTTTGAGAGAGATGTTGCGGCGTCCCATCAGCCTTGCCCCGTTCCCTGGCGATCGCCGTTTGCACGGTCGCTCTCATCGGCCGCCCGCAGCGGCTGCGCCGGACGGACGCCGGGCACGGCCCCCTTGGGCAGCACCTTGGGCAGGATCTCATCGCGCGGTCCGAACGCCTTCAGCTCCCCGCTTTCGATCACGGCGAGCTTGGTGCAGTGGACAATCGCATTGGGCCGGTGGGCGATGATGACCGTCGTCGCGCCCCGCTGCTTCAGCGCGTGGAGGGCATTTGCCAGCGCCTGGTCACCGGCATTGTCGAGATTGGAATTCGGCTCATCCAGGATCACGAAATTCGGATCCTTGTAGAGCGCCCGGGCGAGGCCCACCCGCTGGCGCTGTCCCGCTGAGAGATAGCTGCCGCCAACGCCAACCGGCGTATTGTAACCATCCGGCAGGGCGAGGATCAGGTGGTGACAGCCTGCCGCCTGGGCCGCAGCCACAATGTCCTGGGGGCTCGCCTCAGGATCGAACCGGGAGATATTCTCCATCACGCTGCCGGCGAAAAGATCCACCTGCTGGGGCATGTAGCCGATCTGGGGGCCGAGCTTGTCACGCGAGTAGGACCGCACATCGGCCCCATCGATCCGGACCACGCCGTGGCGCGACGGCCAGAGACCGAGGATCACGCGCCCAAGGCTCGACTTGCCCGAAGCACTTGGGCCCAGCACGCCCAGCATATCACCGGGCTCCAGTTCCATCGTGATGCCGCGCAGGGTGTTTTCCTTCACGCTGGGCGGGCCGCTATAGACGTTTTCGAGGCGCAAATGACCCTGGATCGGGGGCAGGTCCATGGAGTCCGCCTCATCGGGCGCGCTTTCCATCTGCTGTTTCAGCATCTGCCATGCGGTGCCAGCGGTCACGATCGTGCGCCATTGGGTCACCACGGACTGGATCGGCGTAATCGCCCGCCCCATGATGATCGACGCAGCAATCATCGCACCTGGCGTCGACAGGCCGACAATGGACAGATACGCGCCCAGTCCAAGAATGGCGGACTGGAGGAACAGCCGGAACACCTTGGTCGAGGCCGCAAAGGCTCCCATCGAATGGCTTGATTTCCGGATCGCCTCATCGCTCTCATCGCTCAGCCCGCGCCAGCGCTGGGCCAGGCGACCGCGCATGCCCATGGCCTCCATGACCTCGACATTGCGCATCACTTCCATCGTGGTCTGCTGGGCGCCGCGCTCGAGCTCTTCCGCGCGCGCAACGGCCTTGGACGAGACCTGCTTGTTCACGATCGCCAGGATCACCAGCACGACCGTCCCGAAGATCGCCCAGGCACCGTAGGCCCAGTGCAGCATGAACAGCACCGCATAGAACATCGGGCTGAACGGGATATCGAACACCGCCGCCAGGGACGGCCCCGAATAGAATTTCCGGATGACGCGCAAGCTCGACAGCGTCCGGTCGCTCAGCTTGCCCGGATCGCGCATGTTCTCGGCGATCACTGCCTCGAACGCGGTGTCCGACAGCTTGTCTTCAAACCGGGAACCGGCATCGGTGAAGATCGATTGCCGGATCCAGTCGAGGAACCCCAGCGTCGTGTACAGCACAGCCACCAGAACGGTCAGCGCCACCAAGGTCGGGATCGACTGGCTCGCCAGCACCCGGTCATAGACCTGCAACATGTAGAGCGGGCCGGTCAGCATCAGGATGTTGATGGCCAGGCCGAAAATACCAGCGGTCAGGAAGATGCCCCGCGAATCGCGCACAGCATCCCTGAGGGCGATCACGGCCTTGGTCTCTTGTCCGGTTGGCTGCCTGCTCATTGCTCTACTGCTTCGCTTCAATGCTTTCTGCCGAGCGCATGCGCGCCCATGCCAGTTCCAGCGAGCGATCCCCGCCCCGCCTTGTCGGTGTCCCGCGGTCGCCAAACCGGCACTTCGGGACCCATGATACGCCTAAGCCCCTATCGTGACCGCCGCGACCGCGCAACACAACGGTCTGTCATATGGTGTGTTCGAACTGCATGTTACACAGCCTTCTCCCGAAAGTGGTGCAATTCGAAGGCCATGGCGCCCCCACACCCCCGGTCCGCACGCACCCCAGTCCGCTCAGACCGGGGGGCGGCCCGCCGGGCTGTAATCCTCGATCAGCGAGAACAGGTAGCCGATGAAGAAGAACACCACTGCCAGCGCTCCGCTGCCCGACGCGGCAAACAGCCCGGGCAGGAGGCTAGGCCCGCCCGCCAACACGGCATGGGCCAGGAAGGCGAGCAGCGGCAACAGCATTGCGCCGCCCGCAAGCGCCCCGCGCCAACCGGTGTAGAACCAGACAATCCGGGAGACCCGGCTCCCCCGGAGTGCGCGCGGCGCCACTGCCCCCAGCGCGGCGGGTACCGCGGGCGCCGGTTCATCAGCCGCCAATACCCGGGCGCGATACGCCTCATTCAGCGCCGCACGCTGCGGTGCTTCCCCGGGCGCCGGCCGATAGACCGCCGCACCTTCAATCGCCGCCCGAAACCTCGCCTGCTCAGCCTCCAGCCCACGATGTTCGAACACGAAGGCACGCGCCACCTCACCCTTGGCCCGAACAGCGTCCCGGTCGCCCATGGCAGCCTTCACCGCCTTGGCCAATTGGTCCACGCCCTGCCCATCGACCCTGACCCCCAGGCCGGCGGTCTCAAGATAGTCCACCGTATGGATCGCAGCCGGACCATAGACCAGCGGCGGCGCTCCGCTGGCCAGGCATTCAGCGGTCTTGTTGGCCATGGAGTGGCGGACATAATCCACGGTCGCGGCGTCAAAATTATAGAGGATCGCGGTCAGGTCAGCGCCCCGTAACCAGGCACGATACTGCGCAGGCGGCATCTCTTCGGTCGTCAGAATCGTCCGGGAATAGCCCGCAAACCGGTCACCATATTTCGCCGCCCAATGGTCGCGCGTATTGATCTCGAACCGGACCTCGGC
Source organism: Pseudomonadota bacterium (assembly GCA_039034035.1). Taxonomy (GTDB): domain Bacteria; phylum Pseudomonadota; class Alphaproteobacteria; order Caulobacterales; family Hyphomonadaceae; genus UBA5336. The sequence goes on along the minus strand of JBCCBN010000024.1, from coordinate 11,545 downwards.
GCCATCAGGCAGCATTTCCACCGCTTCCGCCAGGTCCAGCACGCTTTGCAGCGTCATTTTCGACGACAACCCACCGCTATACCGAATACGGAATGGTTCATCCGCATCCGCCGGCGCCTCCGCCGGGACCGGTGCGGGCCAATCGCGGCGGTCGACCGCGTTGGAAAACGCCTCGAACGGCTTGCCGTACCGGGTCTCGAACGCAGCGGCCATGGCATCACTGATCGCAAAGTGTGCCGCCGCCCGGCTGACCAGCGCGGCAAAGCGGGGGCCCAGCCACGCCCATTGGTCGGGATCGGCCTTCTCCAGATGCGCCGGCCAATCATCCACAATCCACAGCGCCACGGGCACATCCAGCCCCTCGACAAGATCAAACGCGAATCCATTGAACCGGTCACGATCTGGCACCGGGCGGAAAATCACCAATTCCGGCGCAAAGTCCTCGACCAGCGCCGCAAGCACATCATCTGTAAAAGCCGCGGTTGCGCTTGTGCCCGGGGTCAGCCCGCCGCCCTGGGCCATCAGCCGGTGCCGGTCGAGCGCGATTTGCATCAGGCGGTCATCGGGCCAGTCACCAAACAGGGTCGATTTCAACTCTCCGGTCGCGGTCATCTGGCCCGGAGGGACCACATCCCGCCGCACTACCCGAGGAAAGGTCGTGGCCGCCACCGTGGCGGCTTCAGACCGGGCCGCTGCCAGCGCCGACGTCCGCTCCGCCTCGGTTTCGGGAGTATTCGCAACCGCCATGGCACCGGGCGCAACGGCGGCCGGAAACACGCGCGCAAAGCTCCGCCGCTCGAAAACCTCCAGCGCGCCACCAACCGTCGCATTATAGATCGGCCGGCCCGAGCTGTCGGCCACGCGCCGCGCCTCGGCATAAGCCTCCAACATCTTGTCCACCTGCGGATCATGCCAGCGCATGCCCTTGCCGAAATAGTCGGGGTGGAAATGGTTCGGGTCTTCCGAAGCCATGTCCAGCACCGCCGTGCTGCCCTGGCTCTCATCCACCTCCACATCCTTGGGAATGTCATAGCTGGCATCAACGCCAATCAGGTAGATTTCCTGGAACCCCATATAATGAGCCAACTGCATGCAGGTGAAGGTGACGGTGCAGCCGGTATAGGTGATCGTCGAGGCGTCGGTCGAGAAATCGAACGCGTCGGGGAAGCGCTTTCGGGCGCGGTGGTTGAAGAAGATCGTGTCCTCGCCCGGTTCCAAGCAATAGGCCAGATACGCTGGGAACAGCTTTGTCAGCCCTTTCAGCGCATTGATCGGCCCCGCCCGGTCTTCAGCCACAAGATGGTCCTCGACCACATAATAGGTCGGTGTCCAGTCCAGCTCCGGCATCTTCAGGAAGAAGCTGTTCACGCAGAAGGTCACCTCGCCGGCAAGCTGCGACAGGTCGGTCTCGTTCAGGCTTGGCCCGTTGCCGATGATGAACGCCCGGCGCTGGCCGATGTGGCGCTTGCGCAGGGCCTGCAACTGGTCTCGGTAAACCGTCTTGACCGGGCCATTGTGAATGTCGGCCACACGCTCCATGCCGGCCGCCCGCTGCTCTGGGGGGACACGGTCGGTTGGCAGGTAGATCCCGGCCTTGAACGGTACCCGGTCCAGCGCCGCCTGGTACCGGGGCTCCAACCGAGCCGCGTCCGCTTCATCGTCCCCGCTGGTTGCGATCCCCACGGCGCCGGTGCCCTCTGCCATTCCAAGACGTCCTTCCATTCCCCAGACGCAACACCGCCGACCCCGGACCCGTGGCCAACCCGTTCGGCCCGCTCCGGCATCGACCGCGCTGTTAACCGGTCTTGCGGATGATTGCTAGGGAACGCGCGGCGGTCCCACCAGACGCCGGACCGGACATCAAACCGGCCGCGAGGCTGGACGCGCCGCCGGCGCCATGCGGGGCCAATCGGCCTTGTCGAAAACGTCCAGCGCCCCGCCCACGGTGCCATCCAGCACCCGGCGGCCATCCCCTTCGAACGCGGTCCGCGCCTCGCCATACGCCACTTCCGAGGTTTCCAGGTCCGGCAATTGCCAGGTCTGGCCAGCGGGAAAATAGCTTGGCAGGAAATGGTTCTGGTCAGCGGCCTGGCGCGTCGCCGTCGCATGGGGGCCGAGCCCCCGTTCATGCGCTTCGAGATGGTACGTGTGATCGATGCCCAGCAGCGTGACCTCGGTCCAGCCGAGCCAGTAGGCGAGCTGCAAGGCCACATAGGTGACGGTCGAGCCGGTGAACACCCGGTCCGCCAGCGCCTTGGAAAACACGACCCCATCCATCGTCCGCAGGAAGGTGATCGAGGCGGGCACATCCCCGGCCGGTTCAAAGTGCTGGCGCGCCGCCCAACTCGCAAACACGGGCACGCCGCAAGCTGCAATCTCCGCCGCTGACTGCTCCAGCATCATCAGGTTTACACACACCATGCGCGTTGGCCGAAAATCCAGCGCGTCGAACCCCTGATACAAACGGTTGAGCCCGATGGACGGACGGTCGCCAATCGCCGTGAGGTCGGTCACCCGAAGGCTCGGCCCCGTCCCGACAATGACGCCAGACGCGCCGGCTTCGGAATTATGCAGCGAAAGAATGTGATCGCGGCTGCGCACGGCGCGTGGGTCGACCAGCCATTTCGGGTCCCGCGCCATCTGGTAGGTCCTGGACGTCACGACGCCCTCCAGACCAACGGGACGAAGGATCTTCTCTGCCCGGCTACCGGTCATGCCTGACCTCCGATATACGCCACGCGCCCACCCCCACGCCGACCTTAGCGCCCCACCCCTTTGGAAAAAAGGGTGAAAACCATTTCAGACTGGTCACCTGCAATCGCCTGATCGGCGTATTAGGCCCGCGCGGCCCAGGCCATCAAGCCGCTGGTCGGTTCCAGTCCGACTGTAGAAACCAGTCATAGGTGGTGGCGATTCCGTCGCGCAGTCCAATCTTCGGCGCCCAGCCGAGACCGCGTAGCTTGTCCGCCGCCATCAGCTTGCGCAACGCGCCATCGGGCTTGTCGAGATCATGCCGCAGCACGCCCTCCAGCCCGACCACATCCATCACCGTTTCCGCCAGTGCCTTGATGGTCACATCCTCGCCCGAACCCACATTGATATGCTCATCGCCCGAGTAGTGGGTCAGCACATGCACCAACGCATCGGCCAGATCGTCCACGTGCAGGAACTCACGGCGCGGCGTCCCGGTGCCCCAGATTTCCATGCCGGTCTCGCCCGCCACTTTCGCCTCATGGGCCTTGCGGATCAGGGCCGGCAGCACATGGCTCTTGTTGAGGTCAAAATTGTCGTTGGGACCGTAGAGATTGGTCGGCATGGCCGAGACAAAATCCAGCCCATGCTGCTTGCGATAGGCCTGGCACAGCTTGATCCCCGCGATCTTGGCAATCGCGTACCATTCATTGGTCGGTTCCAGCGGGCCGGTCAGCAGCGCCGATTCCTGGATCGGCTGGTCAGCCTCTTTCGGATAGATGCAGGACGAGCCCAGGAACATCAGCTTTTCAGTCCCCAGCGCCGCCGCCTGGTGAATGATGTTCGACTGGATCATCAGATTGTCATAGAGAAAATCGGCCGGATACGTGTCGTTCGCGAGGATGCCGCCGACCTTCGCCGCCGCCACGATCACCACATCGGGCCGCGTATCGGCCATGAACGCCGCCACCCGGGCCTGGTCCATCAGGTCGACCACGTCCCGCCCCGCAGTGATCATGTCACCCACCGGCTCGGCGGCCAACCGCCGCACACATGCCGAGCCGACCATGCCCCGGTGCCCGGCGACCCAGACCCGCTTGCCCGACAGATCAAACACCGGCGCCGGATTACTCATACCGATTCCGGCGCCCACGCTCGGCCTCGACTTCCTTGAGATCGGACTGCACCATGTCCTTCACCAGATCGGTGAAACTGGTCGAGAAACTCCACCCCAACACATCGCGCGCCTTTGATGGGTCAGCGAGCAATTGCTCAACCTCGGCCGGCCGGAAATAGCGCGGATCGACCCGTACCAGCGTCTGGTTCGACGCGGTGTCGATCCCCACCTCGTCAATCCCTTCCCCTTCCCAGCGCAGCGACCGCCCGGTCTCGGCAAAGGCGCATTCGACAAACTCCCGCACCGAATGCATCTCACCGGTGCCAAGCACGAAATCGTCGGGCGTATCATGCTGCAGGATGCGCCACATGCCCTCCACATAGTCGCGCGCATGGCCCCAATCGCGCTGGGCATCGAGATTCCCGAGATAAAGCGTGTCCTGGTAGCCGTGGTGGATTGCCGCCACTGCCCGGGTGATCTTGCGGGTCACAAAGGTCTCGCCCCGCATCGGGCTCTCATGGTTGAACAAGATGCCGTTGGACGCGAAGATGTTGTACGCCTCGCGATAGTTCACCGTGATCCAGTAGCCATAGAGTTTGGCTGCCGCATAGGGCGAGCGCGGATAGAAGGGCGTCGTCTCCCGCTGGGGCACTTCCTGCACCAGGCCGTAAAGCTCCGAAGTCGAGGCCTGGTAGAAGCGGGTGGTCTTCTCCAGGCCGAGTATCCGGATCGCTTCGAGCAGGCGCAGCGTGCCTACCGCGTCGGACTGCGCCGTGTATTCCGGCGTGTCAAAACTCACCTGCACATGGCTCTGGGCGCCGAGATTGTAGATCTCGTCAGGCTGGATCTGCTGCACCAGACGGATGAGATTGGTACTATCGGTCAGGTCGCCATAGTGCAGGAAGAAGTTCGCCCCGCTTTCATGGGGGTCCTGATAGATCTCATCGACCCGCGCGGTGTTGAAGCTGGACGAGCGCCGCTTGATCCCATGAACCTGGTAGCCCTTCTCCAGCAGCAACCGGCTGAGATATGCCCCGTCCTGTCCGGTGACGCCGGTAATCATCGCGGTCTTCGCCATTCAACTGTCCACCTTCTCAACCAGAACCGATCCCGCGCCGTATTCAAACCGCCCGACGAAATCAAGCCGCGCCGCCTTCGGGCCCGTCCTGGGGCTGGGCTCTATCACCCCAGCAAAACCCCGCCCACTCCAAAACCGCACGCATCAACAGCCGCTTGCCCGCCCAGGCGCGGTGGCTACATTTAAACCTGTCCAGAATTCCATCATCAGGCGAATTTGACCGTTTTCGGCACCTGCCTGCATATCGACATCAGATCAAATCTGTTAAGCCTTCTTCACGCTTGAGTCGGCGATCGGGCTGAAACCGAACCCGGGCGGGGGAAAGGTGTGTCGATGGTAGATGTCAGTATTGTGTTCCGGGCGCTGAACGAAGAACGATGGTTCGACAAGGCGCTGTCCGCGGTGAAAACACAGGATGCAGCCGGGCTTTCGGTCGAGATTATCCTCGTCGATTCCGGCTCCACGGACCAGACAATCCCCATCGCGCTGCGCCATGGCGCCAGGGTCGTCCACATCAACAAGTCCGAGTTCACGTTCGGCCGGTCTCTCAATCGCGGCTGCGCGGCCGCCTCCGGTGACCACCTCGTCTTCATATCTGCCCATTGTGTTCCCGATACCGACCAATGGCTGAAACAGCTCATCGCCCCGCTCCAGGACGGCCGTGCCGCATACACCTATGGCCGCCAAGTCGGACATGCCTGCTCGAAATTCTCCGAAACACGCCTGTTCGCGAAGTATTTTCCAGAGTTTGACCGGTGTCCCCAGGAAGGGTTCTTCTGCAACAATGCCAATTCCGCGATCCGGGCCGATGTCTGGCGCAAATACCGGTTTGACGAGGAATGCACCGGGCTTGAAGACATGGTGCTCGCCAAGCGCCTCGTCGCTGACGGGCTCAAGATCGGCTATGTCGCCAGCGCGCCCGTGGTGCACATCCATGAGGAAACCCTGTCGCAAACCCGCAACCGGTACTATCGCGAAGCGCTCACCCTGCGCGAGATCATGCCGGAAGTGCATGTCACGCCCCTCGATGCCACTCGATACTTCTTCGCCGGTGCGGGGTTTGACCTCTTGGCAGCCCTGCGCCAGGGCGTGCTCTTCAAGAAGTTTGGCGAGATTATCGGTTTCCGCTTCATGCAGTATCTTGGCACCTATCGCGGCCACAATGAACATCGCCGGCTGTCCCGCGCCCAGAAGGAAGCCTATTTCTACCCCAAGACCGCCGAAACCCAGATCGATCCGCCAGAGCCGGCCCTGCTGCGCAGCCCCGCGCGCAAATCGATCTGACGATCCAGTCGCCGCAGCGTCCGTGGCCCACCCTCAAGTAGCGCTGGCAACCTCGCGCGGCGCCGGATAAGTCCCGCCATCGGCTCGTCTCCCCGTCTCTTCCGGAGCTCCAATGTCTCAGAAGCCCCATCGCCTGGTCGCGCTCCTGCCCATGAAGGCCCACAGCGCGCGCGTAACCTCCAAGAACTTCCGCACCATTGCCGGCAAGCCACTCTATCGCTGGATCCTCGATGCCCTCCTCGCCGTCGATGCCATCGAGAAAGTCGTGATCAATACCGACGCGCGAGAGCTGCTGGCCGAGTCCGGCCTTCACGATGGCGACGCCGGCGGCCGCGTCATGATCCGCGATCGCAAGCCCGAAATCTGTGGCGACTTCGTCTCCATGAACCTCGTCCTCGCTGACGACATCGCCGCGGTCCACGCCGACACCTATTTCATGACCCACACTACCAACCCGCTCCTGTCGCCCGCTACGATCGGTGCCATGGTCGAAACCTACAGCGCCAGCCTCGCCGATAGCAGCGCCGATAGCCTCTTCACCGTCAATCGCCACCAGACCCGCTTCTACACACCCAATGCCGAGCCGATAAATCACGACCCGGCCAACCTGATCCGGACCCAGGACCTCCCGCCCTATCTGGAGGAGAACTCCGTCGGCTACCTCTTCTCCCGCGACAGTTTCGCAAAGACGCAGGCCCGGATCGGTGCCGCCCCGCTGCTCTACCCCACCCCACCGCTTGAATCGGTCGATATCGACGAACCGGAAGACTGGTTCATGGCCGAGTCGCTGCTCCTGCGAGTCGCCGCCGGCGATGCGCTGCCCGGCGCCAAACCATGAGCGCGCCGATGAAAGTCCTCGTCACATGCCCCCCCATGCTCGGCCTGTTCGATGAATTCCGCGACGATTTCGCCGTCGCCGGTCTTGAAGGTGTCCCCGCCGCCGTCACGCAGGTGATGACCGAGGACGAGTTGATTGAAACGCTGCCTTCCTATGATGGCTGGATCATTGGCGACGACCCGGCCTCAGCCCGCGTCTTCGACGCCGCCCGGAAAGGGGCGCTGAAAGCGGCCGTGAAATGGGGCGTCGGCGTCGACAATGTGGACTTCGCCGCCTGCGAGCGCCTGGGCATTCCGGTCACCAACACGCCCGGCGTGTTTGGCCGCGAAGTCGCCGATGTCGCCATGGGCTACGTCCTCGGCCTCGCCCGCCACACATACGAAATCGACCGCGCCATCCGCAATGACAGGACATGGCCGAAACCGCCCGGCATCTCCCTCTGGAACAAGACCGCCGCTTTGGTCGGCTTTGGCGATATTGGCCGCGCCGCCGCCAGGCGCCTTCTGGCCGCTGACCTCACCGTCATCGCCTACGACCCCTATTTCAAACCTGCCGCCGGCCTCGACGTGGAAACGGCCCCCTGGCCCACACGCCTGGAAGAGGCCGACTTCCTGGTCTTCACCTGCCCGCTCACCCCCGAAACCGAGCACATGTTCAACGCCGACATCCTGCCCCGCCTCAAGCCCGGTGTCCGGATCGTGAACGTCGCCCGCGGGCCGATCATCGATGAAACCGCGCTGGTCGCCGGGCTGGACAGCGGGATCATCCACTCCGCTGCGCTGGACGTGTTCGAAGACGAGCCCCTGGCCGCAGACAATCCCCTCCGCCGTTTCCCCAACACGATCTTCGGCTCACACAATGGCTCAAACACAATTGACGCGGTGCGCCATGTGAGCCGGCTCGCCATCTCGAAAATGGCGGATTTCTTGAAAACGCCTTGAGCCGCCCCGGCACCGACTGGGTCGACAGCGCTTTCACCTTTGGTGGAAGCGCTCCAGCGGGTGACTGCCCGCCGGGCGGCCATCCCGCACCCGCGTAGGCGTTTGGCGAAGCCAAACCGCCGTGAGCGAAACCGGCCCTAAAGCGCGGTGCCCTCGTCTGCCATCTTCGCCCGGTGGGTGCGGAACACCTTGCCCGCTTCAGCCCGCACCATCTTCCGCACACGCGCTTCCATCGGTTTCGCGCACGCCCAGGCATACCAGAAGTCCCGCATCCGCTCCGGTGTCCCGACATCGCCAAACGCGGTAACAAACACCATACCCACCGCGTCCAGCATCGCCAGGAAATCCTCGCGCGCATAGCCGCCGATCTCCGGCGCGTGCAGCCCGTTCTCGAACACCATCAGCGGGCCGTCCCGCCGCAACAGCTCCGCCCCGCCCCGCAGCGCATTATACTCCCCACCCTCCAGGTCGAGCTTCATGAACCGGCAACCGCCAGGCCGGCCCAGGCAGGCCTTGTCCAGCGTCGTGGCGGGCACATCCACAGAGGGTCCGTAATCGGTATCCTTGTTCTCGCGCAAAATCGGGTTGATCCCGCTCCGGCCCGGATGATTGGTCGACACCTGAAACGTAATCGTCTCCCGCGCCGGATCGTCCTGCAGCGCAGCTTCAATTACCTCGATCTTGTCCTTGTGCGGATCAGACCGTATGCGCCGGCCCAACACTTCCAGCGCCTCATCGCCCGGCTCGAAGGCCACCACCGCCTGCACCTGCTCCAGCGACGCTAGGGGCAGCGTGTGGAGCCCCTTGTGCGCCCCGCCATCGACAACAAACCCCGGCGCCCAGCTTCGCGCCGCGCGCCGATACACCGCTTCGATCACATGTTCATAATTCAGCCCATGCTTGCGGCAGGACCAGACAAAGCCGCGCCGGAAGGCGTGTTCAACAGGATCGTTCGGATCGTTCATTGGCGTCCTCCATGCGTTCGGCGGCGAGACTGGCAAAGGTTCACAGGCGTCACGGCCCGGCGTCGGCGCACCCCCATCTCCGTCATTGCTGTGACCTGAGCAAGGCAGCAAGACACAACCGCTCTCAACTCGCGGCCGGCACTGCGCCCTTGTCTGCCGCCGCTTTGGCCAGAGCTGCCGGCAGCAACGCAGGCCCAGCCTCGGCCAAATCGGCTGGAAACGCCCACAGCGCACCGGTTGCATCCCAATCATCAGGCCCGTCCACGCCCTGCCCGAACCCGCCGCAGACCGCATAACCGAGACTGGACAGGCGGGCAGCAATCGTCTCGCGCCACTCGGTGCCGCCGTCACCGCCCTGTCCGTCCGTTTGGATGACAATAACCGGCCCGTCCGCCCGCAACCGCTCCGCCGCCCCCTCGAGGGGCCCAAGGTCGCCCGGCAGCATCTCCAGCGCCATATAGAGGCAAGGCGACCCATCACCGGCCAGCACCGCATCAATCGCCCCCTCCCCCCCCCCGGTGGGCGCCGCTTCGAACAGCTCCAGCTTCAGCGCACCGACATGGCCATCCGCCTGCAGCACCGCAAGCCGGTCACCGCCCGCCGGCTAAGCCCCAACAGCACTGCGCGCTCCACATGGGGTTGCGCTGCCAGGTCGATCACCACCGGCATCGCCGCATCGCCAGCGCCCACCGCCACTCCCGGCTTGTCCGTTCCGGCACAGATACGGCGAAACACCAGCAAAGCTGCGTCGCCATAGGACATCCGCCCCGATACCAAATCGGCCGCCACCCGCGCTTCCAGGTCTCGATCCCGGTCTATCGCCACCTTGTCGCCACCCCTCAAGACCGCCTGCGCCCATCCGCGCAGCCGATCGCCTATCATGGCCGCCGGCAAGCCGGCAATCGCACCGTCATCGCCGCCCGCGCGTCCCAGCGCGCCGCCTTCGGCACGGGAGTTGCCAGCATTGAGGGACTGTTGTCTAAGCCCCGAAAGGCTCAATGAGGGACTAATCGTACCATGATGCCCAAACCCCGCGCGGATATCGCCCCGAACACGCTGGATTTCGAAATTCTCCCATTGGTGAAGCCCACCGGCTTCCGTGAATATGACGCCCGATGGTGGTTCAACGGCATCGGCCACGAAAAGGCGCCCGACCTCAATCTCGAAGGCGTGAAGGCCCTCGGCCTCGGCATGGCGACCATCTTCCACGAACTCGGCGTTGAGCCGAAAATCGTCGTCGGCCATGATTTCCGTTCGATTTCCGGCGGCATCAAGAATGCGCTGACCCTCGGCCTCGTCCAGGGTGGCTGCACCGTGCTGGATGTGGGCCTCGCGCTCAGCCCCATGGTCTACTGGGCCCAGTTCGAGCTGGACGCGCCTTGCTGCGGCATGGTCACCGCCAGCCACAATGAGAACGGCTGGACCGGTGTGAAGATGGGCGCCAACAAGCCGCTCACCTTTGGCCCAGACGAGATGGGCCGACTCAAGGAAATCGTACTGAACGCAGAGTTCCAGCCCCGCGATGGCGGCAACCACCACCGGGTCGACGGCATTCGCGAGAAATACATCGCCTCGGTCTCCGAAGGGGTCTCGCTCAAACGCCCGCTCAAGGTCATCGCCGCCTGCGGCAACGGCACAGCCGGCGTCTTCGCCCCCGATGCGCTCCGGGCCATGGGCGCTGATGTCATCGAGATGGATTGCGACCTCGACTGGACCTTCCCGAAATACAATCCCAACCCCGAAGACAGCGAAATGCTCCACGCCATGGCCGCTGCCGTAAAGGAGTTGGGCGCAGACCTTGCCCTCGGTTTCGATGGCGATGGCGACCGTTGCGGCGTCGTCGACAATACGGGCGAGGAAATCTTCGCCGACAAGATCGGCCTGATGCTCGCCCGCGACCTCTCCCGCGAGTATCCCGGCGCCAAATTCGTCGTCGATGTGAAATCCACCGGCCTTTACAAAACTGACCCCGTCCTCGCCGAAAACGGCTCGACGGTGGACTATTTCAAGACCGGTCACTCCTACATCAAGCGCCGCACCACTGAGCTTGATGCCCTGGCTGGCTTCGAAAAGTCCGGCCACTTCTTCTTCCGACAGCCCATCGGGCTCGGCTATGATTGCGGGCTGACGGCGGCCAAGGCGATCCTCGAAATGCTCGACCGGAACCCCGGCAAGACCATGGCCGACCTCAAGGGCGAGCTTGGCATCGCCTACACCTCCCTCACCATGAGCCCCCATTGCGGAGACGAAGTGAAATACGGCGTCATCGAGCGCGTAGTCGCCGAATACCAGGCCATGGCCGGCGGCGAAATCCTCGGCCGCAAGGTCGCCGATGTGAACACGGTGAACGGCATTCGCGTCACGCTCGAAGACGGTTCCTGGCTCCTGGTCCGGGCCTCGTCGAACAAGCCCGAACTGGTCGTCGTGGTCGAGAGCATGACCAGCGAAGACGACATGCGCGCCCTGTTCCGGGACGAGGTGAAGCCGCGCCTCGCCAAATATTCCGAGATCGGCGCCTACAACCAGGAAATCTGAGTGGTTGAAGGCAGATGGTGCTGGTACAAGGTTTACACGAGAATTCGTTTACGATATGCCGAATCCGTTCTTGGCCATGCTTAACTGGCTGATTCT
>JBCCBN010000023.1:0-26122 GCA_039034035.1 Pseudomonadota bacterium | reverse complement strand
TCGTAATTGGTGACGAAATTGATCTGACCTTGCCGCCATAGCGTCACATCTTTTGAACGGTGGACCGCGACTTTGGTCATCCCGATGGTTTCGAACACCGGCTCAAGGATGCCCTTCTCCGGTGCCGAAAACTCGATGAACTCGAACCCATCCAGACCGGCAGGGTTGTCGAACAGATCACGCATCGCAGCGTCCTCCAGATGATTGTTACAAATGTAACTAATATCATCGGCTGGTGCAAGACGTTCGATTGCTGCGCCCGAGCCGGAAAAGAAAAGGCCGGGCAGCGAATGAACGCGCCCGGCCTGAAGTGTGGTCCCTAAGGGGAGGAAACGCCCAATCGGAGGTTGATCGGGTTGCGCCAGGGACCTCGGCTATGCCGTTTACATAAGATCCAGCATGAGACCGGCAAGGGGAAACGTCCCGATTTGGCATGCATTTTCGACTACCTGGCTTGAGCAGATGCGGTGATCCACCCGGATGTCGCTATGATCGGGGGCGCGCATTCCGGTTCAAGCGCAGCGATTCTGCTTCGCCGGTGAGAAAATCCCTGAACGCAGAAATCCGCTTCGACCGCCGCAAATCGCTCGGATATATGAAGTAGAGATCGAACGCTGGTCCGGTCTCATCGGGCAGCAACCGGACCAGGTCAGGCAGGGTGGCGGCCATATAGTCGGGAATGTCGGCAATGCCCAACCCGGCATGAACCGCCCGCAGCATTGCAAACACATTGTTGACCTGCAGCGCTGCTGGTCGCGGGGGCGCGTCATCCCGGCCAATCTGGCGGGCCCAGTTCATCACCTGCATCTGTGCCGGCGCGCCGTCCTGCCGGAAACCGATGATGCGGTGCCTGTCCAGGTCTGCCGCGCGTTCAGGCACGCCATAGCGTTCTAGGTAAGCCGGTGCCGCATAGAGACTTGTGGCAACCGAGGCGAGCTTGCGCTGGATCAGGTCCGCCTTGTCGGCCGCCCACAAACGGATCGCGCATTCGGCCTCCAGCTTCAGCAGGTCGTATTCGCGATCATCCAGCCGCAGGTCCAGATGCAGGTCCGGGTGCCGGTCGATGAATCCGCCCAACCGCGGAACCAGCCAGGTCGATCCGAACGCTACCGGCGCAGTCACCACCAATTCGCCCTGCGGCGTATCCTGCTGGTCTTGCAAGGCTGAATTCGCTGATGCGGCCGCCGCGGCCATGTCCTGGGTCGACGTGTGCAGGGTGTGCCCAGCATCGGTCAGCACCAGGCCCCGCGCATGGCGCTGGAACAGGGATACGCCGAGATGCTCCTCGAGCGCAGCGATCTGCCGTGACACCGCCGATTGCGAGATACCCAGCTTCTCGCCGGCACCCGTCAGGCTGCCAGATTCCGCCGCTGCGTGAAATGATTTGAGCTTGCTCCAGTCCATCGGCGTGACCCGTCAATGTCGCGGGCCGAATGTCAAGCCGCGCCCCATACTGTTGTACTTACTGGCTTACCCATTGAATGCGCGCCAGCCATGTTATCTCCGATTCAGGCACCGAGCGAGGCGAAAAGTCCGGGTTCAAGGAACGGACCGAAACCAGCCCCTTTCTCCGCTCAACCAACTCCTTGGCCATGACCTCTCCATCACTGGTCCGCAAGACAATCCGGTCACCGGGTGAAACATCTGCTTTCGGCGCAACGATAAGGCGGTCACCTGGACGAAAAGTTGGTAACATCGAGGTGCCAGAAACTTCCAACGCATACAGCGCATCATCGGTGCCGGCCGGCAGGGTGACCTGCGACCAGGCCCGCCCGGTCGGCAGCCCTTTTGCGTCGAAGAAACCGTCCCGACCCGCCTCAGCAAAACCAATGATCGGTATCCGGCTTCCGTCCGGCTTGTTCGCGATCAGATTAGCAAGGTCCCCCAACGATGCATCGACCGCTTCGAGCGCCCGGCCGACGCTTTCGGTCGAGGGCCAGCGGGGCCGACCGCCACTGCTGAACCGTTTTGACGGATTGAACGCAGTGGCGTCCAGTCCAGCCTTGCGCGCCAAGGCCGATGCGGACATGCCATGCGCGGCGGCGAGGGCATCTATGCCTCTCCATATGTCATCATGGCGCATGACAGAGCCTCCTCAGGCGATCTGACCCAGCCGTTCGGGCAATTGTATGAAGGATCGGAATAGGAATAACAACCTACCGCAACGCAGGAGTTATGCGCACCCATGCCTGGCGAAGGGCGCGGGATAGGGGAGGAGAGGGGTTTTGCCAACCCGGTCGCTGCAGGCCTTGCCGCCAGTTCTGAAGCCTGCTTGAACCCCTCCGATGACCTATGCGATCGTGTACAAGGCCTTGCGGCCAGAGGAAGTTGCCCCGTCCGAGGCGATAGGAACGAGCCGTGCAGCGATCGATGCGGCAGACGGCTTCGTCCATCTCTCGACAGCGCCGCAGATCGGGGAAACGCTCACGCGCCATTTCCGGGATCTCGATCAGGTCGTGCTCTACGCGTTCCGCGTCAGCGATCTCGGCAATGAGCTTGTCTGGGAACCCTCCCGAGGCGGCGCTGATTTCCCCCATCTCTACGGTCCACTGCGGCTGGAACAGGCAACCCGGCGCTGGGTTCTCACCCGGGGCGAAGACGGGGTGCCACAAGTGCCCGGGGACCTCTAACCGCCATGGCGCTCAATGATCTCGGATTATCGGCCGTCCGGCGGCTGCCACCCGAAGCTGCCCACATCGCAACCATCCGGGCGTTGAAGGCCGGGCTCGGCGTCTCGCGCGCCGATCCGGCGCAATGGTCCACGGCCATCACCCTGCCGCGCTCGGGCCTACACCTGCCCAATCCCGTCGGGCTAGCCGCCGGGTTCGACAAGAATGCTGATGTATTCACCCCCATGTTCCAGATGGGCTTCGGCTTTGTCGAATGCGGGACCGTGACCCCCCGCCCGCAACCGGGCAATTTCAAGCCGCGCCTCTTCCGCCTCGAGGAAGATCGCGCCGTCATCAACCGGATGGGCTTCAACAATCGCGGGCTCGACGCCTTCGTCGCCAACCTGTCCGCTTCGCCCCGCAGGCCCGGCATTCTCGGCGCCAATGTCGGGGCCAACAAGACTGCCGAGGACCGGATCGCCGACTACGCCACTGGGATTGAGGCTGTTTATGCCCATTGCGACTACATCACGATCAATATCTCCTCGCCCAACACGCCGGGGCTGCGAGGCCTGCAGGACCCCGAAGCCCTATCCGCGCTGCTGGTCCGCTGTGAAGCGGCCAGGGCCACCGCCCATCACACCTTCCTGTCCATGTGGGGCGACCAATCGCATGCCCCCGGCAAGCGCCCAGTTTTGCTCAAACTCGCCCCCGACCTGGACGAAACTGCGATCGACGACATTGTTTCGGTGCTCAAGACCGACGGCGGCTGGTTATCGGGGCTGATTATCTCCAACACCACGCTTGAGCGGCCCGAAACGCTGAAGGCAAAGGACCGGTTCGAGCAGGGCGGCCTCTCCGGCGCGCCGCTGATGGCGGCCTCCACGGATGTGCTTCGCGCATTCGCCCGCCGCCTCGATGGCCGGTTCGACCTGATCGGCGCGGGGGGTATTGCCAACGGCCTGGACGCCTACCGGAAGATCCGCGCCGGTGCCCACGCGGTCCAGCTCTATACCGCGTTGGTCTATGGCGGACCGGCCCTTGTCGAGACGATCAATCTCGAACTGGCTGGCGCGCTCCGCTCTGACGGCTTCGAGACGGTGGCGGCGGCGGTGGGCGCTGATCTTCGCTGACATCCGCCAATAATCCAGGCCAGTAGACCAGCAACCCGCCGGCCCGATAGGCAAACATAGCCAGGAATGCCGCCCAGACCCCCCAATTGCCAAATGCCGGGCGCAGCAGGCTATCGGTGGCCACATACAGCACCGTCGCCGCCACGCCCGCATTCCGCAAGGCATGCCCGCGCGTTGCGCCAATGAAGATGCCGTCCAACTGGTAGGCCATCCAACCCACCAGCGGCACCGCGGCCATAGCCGGCACATAGGTCAGTGCCGCCGCACGAGCGTCAGCATCGCTCACCACCGCTTCGATCACAGGCCCGCCAAGCAGTAGGAAGAGCGCGCTGAAACCCAATGCGAACGCAAAGGACAGCTCGCTAGTGATCCGCACAGCCCGCAGGAACCGTTCCCGGTCGCGCGCACCATACGCCGCTCCCGCTTCCTTCTCGGCGACAAACGCAAACGCGTCCAGCACGAACGCCATCACCGTCACGAACTGGCGCAACACCTCATTGCCCGCGAGCGCAGCGGTTCCGACCCGGGCGCCTGCGTTCACAAACCATGCAAAAGCGAACAGCAAGGCGAGCGTGCGGATCATGATGTCCCGATTGGCCGCAAACAGGGCCATCAGCCTGGCCCTGTCGAACAGGCCTTCAGTCCGCCGCAGCGACGTCCGCACCAGCGCCAGCCCGAAGGCCAGCGCCACCCACTCCGCAATCGCCGTCCCTGCACCGATCCCCGCCGGACCCAGGTCCAGCCCCGCTACAAACCATACATCCAGGCCCGCATTGACCGCGTTCAACACGACTTGAAAAGCAAGCAGGCTGCGCGTCCGCCCGGTCCCGATCAGCCATCCGGTCACTGCATACCCCATCAGCGCGGCCGGCGCTCCCCAGATCCGGGCATTGAAATATCCCCTCGCAAGGGTCTCGACCGCCGGGTCCGCCGCGAACGCGGCCAATGCGCCCCAGCGAAAGATCGGGAACACGATGATGATGGTTACGCCAAGCCCCGCGCCCAGCAACAACCCCCTAATCAGGACCGCCCCAACCTCACCCTCATCGCCGGCGCCATCGGCCTGGGCTGCCAGCCCAGTCGTCGCCATCCGCAGGAAGCCGAACGCCCAGAACAGGAACAGCGTTGCCACCGACGCGACCCCAACCGCGCCCAGCGCCTCTGCGCTGCCATATCGGCCCATGACCAGCGTATCGACCGTGCTGGTGGTCGCCGTCGCGGCCTGCGCCAGCACGATCGGCCAGGCCAGTGCCAGCGTCCGTAACCGGCTTAGCGGCGCGGTTTCGCGAGGCGACGAGGACGCGGGGGTAGGGGCGGGCGAGGTCGGGTCCATGCTTCAGCGCTTGGGCGCCAGACACCCCAATGGTCAAGGCCTCGCTCGAACGCCCCAATCCCATCGCCAAACCGCACGCCCTCCAATTCGCAGTCGCCACACGCGTTCAGCTTGCGCGCCGATGGGTCTGCCACTAACGTCGCAACGCTGGCACGCGGGACATCCCAGATGATCGAATCATCAATCGAAACGGGTGACGTGGACGTTCTTGCGAACATCCTCGAGAACGAGAAACGGCACCATTGCCGGATCCGCTCGATCTGCTTTGGATTGTTCGTCTTCAGTTTCGTGCTCCTGCTCGGCGCCATGGCCACAATTGCGTACTTGTTCGCCAATTCGTCCGGCGGTGGATCGAGCGGTATCTGGCTCACGCTGATGCAGATCCTGGCCCCGATTTCCGCAGCAATGGTCGGCTTCTTCGCCAGTTGGTGCGCTGCCCATAACTGCGTCAATTCCATCGACCGATCGCTCTATGCGGCGCGGGCGGGCCGGATGAAGCTGTTTGCCGGCTTCGTCAGCCAGCTGCAATGCGCCAGCAAGTCCAAGCGGAGCATCTGGATGGATATGATCGGATCGGTTGTCGGTTGAGAGGGGCCGCAGTGACGGAAAAAGAAGATTCAGAACTCATTGCCCTGGTCGCCGCTGAGCAACGCGGCATGCGCGGCATTCTCGTAGCTGGGTTCAGCGCGTTGTTCCTCGTCGTCGCCATGTCCGCGGCCTTGGGCGCTTATTATTACTTCGTCGCCCAGACCCTGGCCGAGGATTCCGAGCGTCTCGAACGCCGCGCTTTCGAAACCCGGATCCTCGCCTCCGATCTCAGTAACCGGATTGCCGGGCAGGAAGCCTCGATCCGCCGCAACTATGCCGAAATGCTCTCCATCACTCAGGTCGGCGACCAGTCCGTATCGATCGATAGCGGCCTCGAAGCCTCTATCGACTTCCTCGAGCGCGGTGTCCGATCCCTTGCCAGCGAACAAAGGCTCGAACAGAGTATCGAGGCGGCTGATCCAACCGGGACCACCGCAACTGCATCCCAGACCGCGCTGTTCAATGGCGTCCTCCTCTTGATGGAATGGGAGCGCGGCGGAGACGAAATTCCTCGTGGTGCAACCGGTCTGCCCCAAACCCTCCGCGAGGCCCAGGACGCCTTCACGTCCGTTCAGTCGGCGCCCGGTCTCGCCGGTATCGCCAAGACCGGGCTGGCCTGGATCGCGTTCGAGAATGCCTCCTCACCTCGGTCCAACTATGCGCTTGAAGACTGTGACGCCCTTTTCGCTGCCACCGACGCCATCGGCGCACTAGAGACGCTTGGCCCCCAGCAGCTTTACTGGCGCGGACAATGCGCTCGAAAACAGGGGCTGGTGGAAGAAGCGCTCCGGAACTACAGCCTGGCCGTTCAACGCAGCGAAGCGGTATCCACCGATGATGCCGGCGGAAGTGCGGCCCGTAGGGAGGCCCTGCTCACCCTTGAGATGAATGCCTTCCACGGTCTTGGAACGGTCCTGATCGCCGCCGATGCGGGCGGATACCAGTCGGTCAACTCCGCCCACGACTTGGCGCGCGATGCCTGTCCCACGGGCGAAATCACCTATGGTTCTGATCGCACACGCCTCATGCACGCCTGCCTGCAGCGGGCCATCGACTTGCGCCGCCAACTCCAGCAAACCGAGAACCAGGTGAGCGGGTCGGGCGAGAATATCAGCTTCGCCTATCTCCTTGATGATGACTTCAGCGGCGCCTTTGCCAATGCCGAGGCGGTCGAGCGGACCGGTCTATTCGCCTGGAACGAACTGGTGCGCGCTTTTGTGGCCCGCGAGATTGGCGTCGCCGGCGCGGCTGAAGACGCCCGCCGCAATGTGGCGCTGTTCCAGGCCGACGAGTTCAACATGTGCGAGATCCGCAAGCTGCTCAAACCGCCCCACTACGAGTTGGCCGCCGCCCTCCTGCAATCAGAGCACCCCGACTTCACCCCCAATTGCACCTAGGTCGCCTCAAGTCGCTTCTCGATCACCAGGCACCGCTGTCCGGCGCTCGCCGACGACCGGGTTACCAGCGGGTTCACGCGCCGGTTCGGTGACGCTCTCTTCCAAGTGCCCGAACAGGATCTTTTCATAAGGGTCAGGGGCGTCCGAATTCAGGCTGGCGGCAATTTCGGCCAAGGCAGCTTCACGTGCAGTGGGTTGCATGGATTTTCCTTTTCAGTCTGACACTCGTCCAAGTCGCTGGCAGGTTGGACGAGGCCCGCTTGCCAATATCGCGCAGATGGAGAGCTACATATCGCTTTTCAATGATTGCACATCGATTGCCATGCAGTTCACGTGCAACAACCGAAGCGACACACCCGCATTCACACCCCTCAGCTACCGTCCTGCGCCGGCTTCGGGCAGGGGCCGAAAAGTGTGACAAGTCTGCATCTGTTCGCGTCTCACCGCGTCGAAATCGCCTTGACGCGATTGGATAATCTTCGTTCAACGCGCTGACTTTACTTAACAGGCATTAACCTGTTTATTCATCGGCGCCTCATGGCGCGTTCGGGGAGTGTAGCTTTGACCATGGACAGGTCGTTCCTTTCACGGGTGTTTGCAGCAATTTCCCTGGTTTCGCTGGCCGCATGCGAGACCACGACGACAGCGCCCACACCCGGTCCAGCACCCATATCCACCGCTAGCGCAAGTTGTATCGACCTCGCCGCTCCGCGTGCGTCAGGCGCTGCCGACGCGCTCGATCTGGCCCGGCGCTGTGAAAGCGTGGCAGACAATGATACAAACTTGCGCGTCAGGGAGCGCGGCGTCGCCTACTACCATGCCGGCCGCGCTTATCTTGACGCCGCGTCCATGAGCAGCGGCCAGCCCTCCATTGAACCCCTGCAGGCATCGGTCGCCTTGCTGCGCGCCTCATTCGACAACCTCCAGAACACCGATGGCTGGCTGAATACGGTGCCCGAGACCCTCCGGACCGTGCGGAGTGAGGCCGAACGCGAGCGAGCGATCCGCGCGTGGACGGCTCAGACCCAGGCCTTTCGCCTCGACCGCGTCCTTGCCTATGCCACAGCCTTGACGTCCCTTTCCGAGACGGTCGAGACTGCCCGCCTCGACCCTCGCCGCGCCACCTGCACCCGCCGAGAGACCTGCCTTAGCCTCGCAATCGACCGAATGAGCCAGGACCGACAGGTCGCCCAGCCCTATGCGCGCCTAGAAGACGGAACCCGCGGTGAACAATATGACCGTTTCCATCTGCTGCTCGGCGATCTCCACCGCGCTCGAGATGGAGCGCTCGATGGTCAGGATGCCATTGATGCGTATGAAACCGTGGTCAACAGCCCGATCAATGGACCACTCAAGGCTGATGCCCGTGAGCGGCTGGAAAGCTATGCTGTAGAGCTGGCCGACACCGCGCTCGCCGAAGACGGGAACGAGCGCGGCGCGATCCAGCTTTATACCCGCGCGCTCGCGGCAAACCGCCAAAGCGCCCGTGCGCTTTCCGGCCTTGGCAATGCCCATCTCCGGCTCGGAACCGACGATGAGGATGCGGCTCTCCTGCGCCAGGCCGAAGAGTATTTCTCCCGCGCCCTCGCTGCCGACACAGAACCGCTAGCCCAGGCCGCAGCCTTCCGAGGACGCGCCGGCACATGGGAAGCCCTCGCCAGCATTGGCGACGCGCGTGACATCACGGGTGGCCTCGATCCGTTCGACCGGGCGCTACTCGATTATGAGCAAGCCGCCAGCCTCTCCGGTGAAGCGGAAGACCTGCTCGGCTGGGCCAGCGCCTGCGAGCGCAAGCGGGATTGGGCCTGCGCGGCCGACAAGTTCAACCAAGCCGTGGCTCAGTTGAGAGCCGATCCAGAAGCGTCGCCCAACGCACTATCGGACGCTCTGTTACGTCAGGCCAGCGCAGCCGATGCGGCCGGCCGCAACCCCGATGAGGTGCGCGACATCCTCCTTGCCGCCCGCGCCGAAACGCCCCGGTCCGCCAAGCCCGTGCTCAAACTTGCCGGCCATCAGTTCAAGCATGGCGATGAGACCGCGGCGGCGGCCACGCTTGCAGCGCTGACAGGCTCAAACGCCACCCAGACCTTTGTTGATGCGCCCACGTTTCAGGCCGAGGCCTATAGTCTGCTCAGCTCCGTGAATGCGCTCTCAAACCGGTTTTCCACCGCGGTAGAGAACGCCGACCGGGCTGCTGACCTCCGCCGCTCTGATGAGAGCTACACCCGAATCGCCTGCCTTGCGCGCATCCGTGCCGGGGGGCGCTGGACGAATGACAGCGATGAGCCGCGATGCTCCCTCGGCACATCCCCCGACGAACTCCTCCTACAGGCAATGTTCCAGATGCGCCGGGCCCAGCGGCTCAGCGTTTCCGGTGCGCGCGCCGCCCGCCAGATTGCGCGGAGTAATCTCGACTTCGCCCTCAGTACGGTGACCGATGAGGATGTGACCGATTTTGACTGGCCCCGCGCCGAAACCCTGCCACCCGTCGGCACCGAGAAAATCCTCATCTACCTCAAGGAAGCCTCGCTGGCCTGCAATGGCGACTACGATTTCAATCTCCCCGACGATGGCCGGGACTATCGCGATGTTCAGAATTTCCTCAATACTTACAGCGCGCGCCTGTGCACGCCGTAGGCTACGACCATGGGTGACAAGATGACGGCAGAACGACGGGCACGACCCAGCATGGAGGGCAAGAATGGCGTCCAGTGATTACGACGTAGATCCCCAGGACAGGCCGCCGCCCATGGTGGTTGAAGCCCGAACCCTGTTTCCCCACCCCTCACACGAAGCCGAAATAGAGTATAAGCGCGTGGGCCTTTCGACTGCATCCGCCATCTTGCTCTCCCTGCTGGTTGCCGCCCTCGCAGCCGGCGCCACATGGTTCTTCTTGTCGGGGAATGTCAGCAGCCTCGAACAGGACAAGATCCGGCTTGAGGCCGAAGTCAGAGAGTTGGAGCGCATCACCGACGAACGCGACCGATTGGTCGACCAGCTTGCCGGGCTCGGCGAAATCTCACGCGGCGTCGCCGAGATTGAAGGGCTCGAACAGGATATCGAAGCGAAGAAGGCCGAAATCGCGGATGTGGTGCGCGAACGCCGCTCTCGAGGGGCTTCGATCTCGCAACGGGACGCTACCCCGCCAGAAACCCCTGATTGGAATCGCGAAACGCTCATCCTCGAGCTTGGCACAGCGCAGACCAGTCTCCGAAATCACTTGGCAGCGTTGCAACGGCAACGTGATAGCCTAGCGCGCCGTGCGGGTCCCCAGCCGCGCCCATGTACGGATCCTGAGAATTGTTAGGCGATACGGGCTCCCGCTATTATCGCATCCGTTCAACCGAGTGGAACATTGCGTGGGCCTGTGACAGAATTATAGGTAGAGATGAGACCTTGGCGAATGCGGGCCAGGTCTGCATTGGGAGTGTAAGATGACGACCGAAATGAGGATCCTTTTCCCCGCGGGTGACCCTGAACCCAACGAACTCCCCGATCTGGACGAAGCGGAGCGGATGTTCGACGACAGCGACTCCGATTGGAGCATGCCGGAAGCGTTCTTGTGCCTGGTCCTGGAAGCCGCTTTTGCCGACGGCGAAATGGCCGCCGAAGAGCGACAGGAAATCGCCGCCCTTGTCCGGCGCTGCCGAACCATGAAGCGGCTTACCCCCGAGCGCCTGGCGCAGGTCAACCAGACCGTGATCGATCGCGTGAAGGCCGACCGGGAAGGCTCTATCAAGGAGGCCTGCCGGGTGCTCCCCCGCGACATGCGCATGTCGGTCTATACCCATTGCATGGACATCGTCCTGGCCGACCGGAAGTTCCGCGATAGCGAAGAAGCCTTTCTGAAGAAAATCTCTGATTATATGGGCCTCGAAGACGAGACCGTGTCGATCATCCGGAAGGTCATGTTCATCAAGAACAGCTACTGATCCAGCCGGCGGCATCTTCGCTACGACGCGACGATGCCGCGAGAGGAGGGCCCGGGACGAAAGCGTTCAGATGCCCAGGCGCCGAACAGGCGGCCACGATCAGGCACAATTCGGCGTCGCCCGGTTCACCTCCGCGCCCACCCCATCCTAGAGATGGGTCGGATCCACCGACAAGCGCCAATCATCAGCCAGCAAATCGTCAGGCGATTGGGTATCGGCCCTGCCGTCCGGGTCGAGCCCCGCGCCATACCGCCCGCCTGGATGGCTCCGCCCATGTTCAAGCCGCTGCAGCGCGCCCTCCACGGCGCTTATCAGCGTCCCGACTGCACCGGCGCCGTCGACATCTTCGCCGCCTGTGTGGCTCAGCGTCTCAAGCTGGTCACGGATCGACACCAGGCGCTGATGGCGCGCCTCAAGCGTCTCGGTCGAGGCCAGTATGCCGGCAATGTCGTCGGTGGTGAGCCCTTGAAGGTCCTCCGGCAAAAGGCCCTCATTCAGGCCAATCGCGTCATCTTCCGGGTGGTGACCCCTCAGGTCACGCTCGATACTCATTCTACCAGTCCTCCGCATCGTTTCGCGTCAACGCCAGGAAGTCCTTCCAGGCGGGCGGGTGAGCCGGCGGTCAAGCAGTGCCCTCCTTCGAGGCGGCGGTGTTCCGAATGTGAAAGGATTGTTTCATTTTCCACCGGGGCCGTCTAGCGTCCGTTCGGCAGTATTGGAGGGAAGTCGGGCATATGGAATGGGGGTGGGATAATCTCAGGGCACTGCTTGGTATCGCCCTCATCATCGGCATAGCGTTTGGATTGTCTGAAAATCGTTCTGTGTTTCCCTGGCGCATCGTGCTTGGCGCGGTGGCGCTCCAATTCGTCTTTGCCCTGTTGCTGTTCGGGGTGCCACCCGTCCGCGGCGTCCTGTTTAGCGCCAATATCATTGTCGATGCCCTGGAAGACGCCACCCGGGCCGGGACCGGCTTCGTGTTCGGCTATATCGGCAACAACGAGCAAGCCAGCGCGATCATGGCCGGCGACGCGCCGCCGCTCTTCTTCTTCCAGATCCTGCCCATCGTCATCGTCGTGGCAGCGCTATCGGCCATGCTGTGGCATTGGCGTATCCTGCGATGGGTCACCAAGGGGTTCGCCTTCGTCTTTCGCCGTGCCATGGGCCTGGGTGGGGCCACATCGCTCGCGGTCTCAGCCAATGTCTTCATGGGCATGACCGAGGCGCCGGTCCTGGTGAAGCCCTATCTCAAGGGCATGACCCGGTCAGAACTCTTCATTCTGATGACCACCGGTTTTGCCACCATCGCCGGTAGTGTCCTGATCATCTATGTCACCTTCCTTGAAGACGCCGGCGTCAGCTTCAATCCCCTTGCACAGCTTCTCACCGCCTCAATCATGGCCGCCCCCGCTGCCGTCGCGCTCGCCCTCGTCATGGTCCCCGAAGCGACGGCCACCGAACAACGCGCCCACGAACCCGATTTCGAATACCAGTCGACCATGGACGCTTTCGCCACCGGGGCCGCCGACGGACTGAAGATCGTCCTGAACATCATGACGATGCTGATCGCCGCGCTCGCCTTACTGTATCTCGCAAATGCCATGCTCGGAGCCCTGCCAGACGTCGCCGGAGCGCCCCTCTCGATCGAGCGCGTCCTCGGATGGCTCTTCATGCCGCTGATGTACATGATCGGTGTGCCGTTGGAGGAAGCGGCCCGCTCGGGCTCCCTTATGGGTGTGAAGACCGTTCTCACCGAGTTCGTCGCGTTCCTCCAACTCGCCGCAACCCCCGACGCGGAAATGAGCGAACGGACCCGCATCATCACCGCTCACGCCATTTGCGGCTTCGCCAATTTCGGCTCAATGGGCATCCTGATCGGCGGCTTAACGATTATTGAACCCGAACGCCGGGACACGTTCCTTTCGCTGGCTTGGAAAACATTGATTGCTGGTACCTTGGCTACGTGCATGTCAGGAGCGGTTGTGGGGGCGTTGCCGGTCGGACTGTTTCTCTAGGAGTTGAGTATGCGAGGCTTGAGCTTGGTGGGCGGCGCGGCGGCGTTCGCCTTGTCGGTGAGCGCGCAGGGGAGTGATGCGGAAGGGGCGGACGCGGCACTGGGCCGGCAGAGTGCGCCCGATTCGGGCGTGATCGTGTACGATCCGGTCGTTGTCTATGGCGACCGGGCGGAAGGGGAGCCGGGCAGCTATTCCGTGATTGACGCGGAGACCGTCATCACGCTGGCGGCCGACCATCCGGCGGAACTCCTGAACACGCTGCCGGGCGTCAACATCCAGATGAATTCCGGCCAGGAGCACCTGATCGCCATCCGCTCACCCGTACTGACCGGCGGGGCGGGGCAGGGCAGCTTCCTGATCCTGGAAAACGGCGTGCCGACCCGATCGCCGGCGTTTGGAAACGTCAACAGCCTCATCGAGCCGCACCATGAGGTGGCGACTGCGGTGGAAGTGGTGCGCGGGCCGGGCAGCGCGAAGTTCGGCTCTAATGCTGTCCACGGCCTCATCAACGTCTTCCTTCCAGAGCCGGGCGGGCGAGAAGGCGGTGCGGACTTGCGTCTCTCGGCATCGACGCTCCAACGCTACAAGGGCGAAGGCACTATCGACCTCGGGCGATCCACGACCGTCGGCGTGTCGCTCCAGAAGGATGTGGGCTGGCGGGACTTCACTGGCCTTGACCAGCAGAAACTGTCGCTGGTGAGCGAGAGCCGGCTCGGCGGCTGGGACGCGACGGCCTGGCTCAGCCTGCAGAACATGCACCAGGAAACCGCCGGCTTCATCCAGGGCTTCAAGGCCTATCGCGACCGGGATATCGCCCGCTCAAACCCCAATCCGGAAGCCGGCCGCGACGCCCGCTCGGCCCGCGCTGCGATCCGGTTTGAGCGTGCCGCCGCCGCCGGCACGCTCAGCCTGACCCCCTTCGCCCGCACCCAGAACATGAGCTTCCGCCAGCACTTCCTGCCCTATCGCGGCTTCGAGGAGAACGGGCATACCGGCGGCGGAGTCCAGGCGCGGTGGGAGGACATCGCCCTGTCGGAGGCCGTGTCGGTAACCCTCGGGGCCGATGCCGATATCGCGACTGGGTTTCTCAAGGAAACCCAGGACGATCCGTTCGGCTTCTTCCCGGGCGACACGCGGTTCCCGGTCGGCACCCATTATGACTACGATGTCGAGACCCAGGCCTATGCCCTTTGGGGCGAGGTGGACTGGCAGGTGACCGGCCGGCTGTTCGTGCTGGCCGGCCTCAGGGCCGAGAACCATGACTATGACTATACCACCAACATTCCGGCGGGGATCAATGGCCGGTTCAACGTGGCCGAAGACCGGTCCGATTCGTTCGCCCTGCTGACGCCGAAGCTCGGCGCCGTGTTCGCAGTGAGCGAGACGGTGGACGTCTACGCCAACTATGCGCGGGGCGAACGGGCGCCCCAGGCGAGCGATCTCTACCGGCTGCAATCGCAGCAGATCGCCGGAGAAGTGGAAGCGGAGACGCTTGATTCAGGTGAGTTGGGCATTCGGGGACTGATCGGTGAGTTGGCCTTTGACGCGGCGGTCTACCGGATGGAGAAGAAGAATTTCTTCTTCCGCGATGCCGATGGGCTGAACGTGCCCGATGGGCGGACAGACCATATGGGGCTGGAGCTGGCGCTCAATGGACTGCTCTGGCAGTCGACGCTGGTCATGGGACGCGAACTGCGCCTGTCGGGCTCGCTCGCCTGGTCGGACCAGACCTATGATTTCAGCCGTCCTGTCGGCAACGCGTCCGAAGCGATCAAACAGGGCGAGCCCATCGACACCGCGCCGGAATGGCTGGCCGATGCGGCGCTGACCTATGCCCATGACGACCGGACAGATGTGTCGCTGCGCTTCGAATACATCGGCGAATACGTGTCAAACCCGTCCGGCTCGCGACAGTATCCCGGGCACACACTGACCCATCTCCGGCTGGAGCACGCGATCACCGAAACGCTCGACGGGTTCTTGCTCGTCCGTAACCTCTTCGATCTGGAGTATGCCGACCGGGCAGATTTCGCATTCGGCAATGACCGCTATTTCCCAGGTGAGCCTTTGAATGCCACATTCGGTATCCGGAAACGGTTCCGCTGAACCCGTCACATCAAATCCGCGATTGGAGGCCTCGCCATGAAACTCTATCACGCACCCAAAGCCGTAAACCCCGAACGCGTCGTGCACTTTCTTCGGGCGAAAGGACGGCTCGATACGGTTGAGATCGAGCAAGTCTCGATCATGGAGCAGGAGCATCGGACAGATGCCTACCGCGCGCTCAGCCCGTTCGCGCAGGTTCCGGTGCTCGTGCTCGACGACGGCACGGCGATGACCGAATCCCGCGCCATTTGCACCTATCTCGAAGGCCTTTTCCCCGATCCCAATCTCATGGGAACCGACCCGAAAGAGCGTGGATTGATCGAGATGTGGGACCGCCGCATCGAATTCATGTTCATGATGCCGTTCGCCCAATGGTTTCGGAACAGCCATCCGGCAATGGCCCCGCTTGAAAACCCGCAATGCGAAGGCACCGCCGAAAAAGCCGAGCGCAACGTGAAGGCTTTTGTGAAGCGGCTGGATGACCACCTCAAGGACCATGAGTTTGTCGCGGCAGGTCGGTTTTCGATTGCTGACATCACGACCCATTTGACCTGCGGTTTTTGTGCGCTCATGCGATGGAAACCGCATGAGGAGTACGAACACATCGGCGCTTGGCGTGCCCGCATGAAAGCCCTTCCGTTTGCCGCCCCATAGTCCCGGCAGTGCGGCCGGCAGGTCAGCGGTCCCGCCACGCTTGCATCAGGAGTTGATAGGATCGGGCCCGCGCGGGAATCGTTGCCGAAATCGTTAGGACAAATGCCTCGTCTGCGTTGATTTCCGACATGTGCGAGCGCAGCGTCTGCGCGACATCGACGGCCGTTCCGGACAAGTTTCGCGCGCGTAAGGTTGGCAACAGAGCCGTGTCTGCGCGGGCGAGGATCGCGTCTGCTTCTTCAGGCGATGGGAATGGTGCGAAACGGCCAGTGGCGCGAACAACGTTCCAGGCGAGGCCAACCCGCGCTTCCCGCTCAGCGTCCGCCTCGGTATCGGCGGCCAGGGCGAGGGTGCCGATGGCAGCGTGAGGCGTTGCGCAGAAGCGCGACGGGGAGAAGCTGTCGCGATAGGCCGCGATCGCTTCAGCGGCGCCAGTCGGCGACAAGAATTCTGCGAAGGCGAGTTTCACGCCAACTGCCCCGGCATAAGCGGCGCTTTCGGCCGATGATGCCAGCAGCCATAGGTCCGGCAACCCGGCCATGGGACGGGCATGGATGCCCACTGCCTTGTGATTGTCGGGTAGCGGCGTGCCTGCAGCTTCCAGCAGCCAATCTTTCAGGAGCTGAAACAGGGCCGGAAAACTCTGCGCGCCGGGACCCAGCAAGGCAGCGGAGGTGCGGGGATCAGCGCCCGTGGCGCGCCCGATGCCCAGATCAATCCGGCCTGCATTGAGCGCCGAAAGCGTCATGAATTGCTCTGCCACTTTCAAGGGAGAGTAGTTGGGAAGCATGACTCCCCCGGATCCTACGCGAATCTTGCGTGTCCGGGCGGCAAGATCGGCGATCAGGACCTCTGGCGCGGTGCCGGCAAAGCTTGCTGTATTGTGGTGTTCCTGGACCCAGTATGCGCGGTATCCAAGTTGGTCGCCCAGCTCTGCGAGCGCGCGCGTTTCATCCAAGGCTGCTGCGGCGGTTTGGCCGGTCCGGATTGGCGTCGGGTCAAGGATGGAAAGCGTAAACACCCCTATCGTCCTCGTTCCTTGATCCGAAATGATCGGTCATTTGCACGATCTTACCCGTATACCACCCCGAATCACGCGTCAGCGTGGGATCCAAGCAGGGCGAAGACCAGATCTGGTGGTCGTTCATAGGGATTTATGCCAAGCGCCTGCACCGTATCAATGGTCAGGTATCCTTCGGCGAGGGCCTCGTCCTGCTGGAACCGCTGCATCGCCCGCAATGTGTCGGGCCCGAACACGCCGTCGACCCGCGTTGGATAGCCGGCGTCTGTCAACGCACCCTGGATCTCGGCGACTTTGAAGCGGGTTGTGTTGGTTTCACACAGCACCTCGGCCCAGACCACGTCTCCCCCGCCCACGCGCTCTTGCCGAGTGACGGTTTCATAGACCGCGGGCTCCACGACACGCCGCTCTTCGGCTGGGGTGACGAGCACCTGGGTCGGCACGTCGCGGTATTCAGCCGGAACTATCACTTCTTCGATCCGGGCCGGCGTCACGATCACGCGGCGGGAAACGGTTTCAAATCTTGCGGGGATCATCCGTTCCCGTGTCGTTGGTGGCGAGATAAGCCGGATCCGTTCCACGGTCCGGGTCACCGCCGGTTCGACAACCCGGCACAACAGGTCGCCCGTCGCCTGCGGGCTGCCCTCGGGCGTTGCGGATGACCGTCCCATCAGGCCGCGGCCGGGTTTCCAGACTTGCCTCTCGGGCGTGATAATTATCGTTTCGCTGTAGGTTTCGTATTGGGCGGCCACCGGCTCGGTCACCGTCCGTGCTGGCTCAACGAGGATGTCCTCGGTGACGGTTTCGTACACGGCTGGCACCATCTGAAATGCGACCGTTTCCTCCTTAATGAGCACGCGTTCAGTCGATGGCCGGAACACGGCGGGCACGAGTTCGAATCGCTCTGTCTCAGGCCGGACGAGAACGGTTTCAGTGACGGTCTCTGTGATTGTAGGCGAAACAACCCGGGTGAAACACTGCCCCGGTAACGCGCTGGGCGGCAGATCGGCGGCCTGGCCATACACCGGCGCGGCGACAGCGAGACTGGCGAAAATCAAGGACAGAAGATGTTTCAAGTGCCGCTCCCAAACTCGATCATTACAGTGTTGGTGAATGAAATAGACGCACAAGTAAAGAGGTCGCTTGTTATTCGAGTTGAAAAGACCATGCAAAAGCGAATGCGCTCGTCGGAGCGTGATTCCCGAAATGGAGGCGCGATATTCCAGATTTCGAGAAACGAGTACTTGAGTAAAAGAAAATTGGACTTGCGTTTTGACTTGGCCGGATATTTGTTGCACAAACTTCGTGCGGATGGACGATAGACGGAGCGTATGGTGGAGAAAGCGCGACAGGGAGCCCGGAACTCGATTTTACGCGGTGTGCTGGGCCTCATTGGCGAGCTTGGCATAGACAAGGTGACGCACCGTAGCGCCGCCCAGCGCGCCGGCGTTTCTCCGGGGACGGTGAGCTATCACTTTCCCGCGCGGGACGATCTCATCTCGGCTGCCTTCTCTCAATACGTCGCCGACTATCAGGAAACCCTGTCGACTGCGATCGGCGCTTCGCCGATCGAGACCCGCGAGGCCTTGGTCAAGTTCCTCGCCAGCACCACCGCTCTCACGCCGGACCAACTCACGGTCACCGCAATAGAGTATGAGATGGCGCTCTTGGCCCACCGTTCATCGGGGCTTTCATCGGAAGTGAAGGCCTGGCAGCGGACGATGGAGCCCATTCTCTCCGACGTGCTCGAAACCCTCGGCGTTACTCGCCCCATCGAAGCGGCTCGCCACGTCCTGGCCACATGTCGGGGCACCGAATTCGTGGTGATGGCCCGGGGCGTGGGCGTGCCGCGCGCCCAGTTTGTTGCCAGGCTCGACCGCTTGCTGGACGCCCTGCTGGCTGAGGGCTGAGGGCCTGGGTGTTCGATGCCGTTCCAAGCCGGCCGATCAGCTGGAGAGCTCTGCCGGCGGTCCCGACCGGCGCTTGATCGTTCCAGAGAAATTGAGGCATGGCGTGCCATCCGTCGTAACCAGGCCGCGGACAAATGTGATAGACCGTCCACCGCCAAGAATGTCTCCGCGCGCTTCGATGCGGGCGCCCTGTTGGGCGCCGGCAAGAAACTCCGATGTGAAGGCCACGGTCAGCCCATATCCATCGGTGGCGGTGTGGGCGATGGCGAACAGCGAGAAGTCGGCGAACGCCATGAGGCAACCGCCATGGACCACCCCGCCGGCATTCATGTGTCGGCGCTCGGCGCGGAAGGCCGCGACAGGACCGGCCTCATCGACCCGAAAGTAGAACGGACCGACTGTTTCAGCTTCGAAGGGCTCATTGTCCCAATAGGTCCAACCGCTGAATTCGCCCGTTTCGACGATCTTTGTCGCCATGCTCCGCCCCTCATTCCTGTTGCTGGCTCACCGCGCGAACGGGCGCGAGACCCCGAGCCGGTTTCACCTTCGACAAGTCCATGATTGCGGCTTATTCTGTCACGCAGATGGATACAAGAACCGGGAGACCGCCTGATGGCATTTGATACCGAACTCCGTGCGGCGCTGATCGAGACGGTGCGCCGTTTCGTCACCGAAACTTGCATCCCGATCGAGGGCCAGGTCGGCGATGAAGACATGGTGCCGCCCGGCGTGGTCGACACCATGAAGGAACTTGGCCTGTTTGGAATAGCGGTGCCGGAAGCCTATGGTGGGCTGGGTCTCGATATGGAGACCGAGTGCCTGGTGGCCATGGAACTGGGTCACACAAGCCCAGCGTTCCGATCGGTTGTCGGAACGAATGTCGGGATCGGCAGCCAGGCCCTGGTCCTGTTCGGTACCAATGCGCAAAAAGAGAAATACCTGCCGGGCATCGCATCCGGTGATTTGATTGCCAGCTTCGCCCTTACCGAACCGGAGGCCGGATCAGACGCAGGCAGCCTTCAAACCCGCGCAATTCGCGATGGCGACCACTATGTCCTCGACGGGACCAAGCGCTATATCACCAATGCGAACGTTGCGGATGTATTCACCGTTCTGGCGCGCACTGACCCCAGTACGCCTGGCGCCAAGGGCGTTTCGGCTTTCGTCGTCGACCGCGCCACGCCCGGCATTTCTATCGGCGCGCCGGAGAAGAAGATGGGCCAACAGGGCGCCCATATCTGCGACGTGATATTCGAGGGCGCCAGGGTGCCTGTGGAAAACCGGATCGGCGGCGAAGGTGAGGGGTTCAAGGTGGCCATGAGCGTACTGGACAAGGGCCGGCTGCACATCTCTGCAGTGTGCGTGGGCGTCGCCGAGCGGCTGGTAAAGGAGATGGCGACCTATGCGGTGGAGCGCCAGCAATTCGGCAAGCCGCTGGCTGACCACCAACTGATCCAGGCAATGATGGCCGACAGCCAGGCCGAAACCTATGCCGCCAAATGCATGGTTCTGGATGCGGCCCGCCGGCGCGACGCGGGCGAAAGCGTCACCATGCTCGCTTCATCGTGCAAACTGTTCGCTTCGGAAATGGTGGGCCGGGTGGCCGACCGGGCGGTGCAGGTATTCGGTGGGGCCGGCTATGTGGCGGACTATGGTATCGAGCGGTTCTATCGCGATGTTCGAATCTTTCGGCTGTATGAGGGCACAACCCAGATCCAGCAGATCATCATTGGCCGCGAACTGGCCAAGCAGGCCAAGGCCGGCGCATTGTAGGGAGCTGGGTTCCGCGAATGGATGGAACAGATGAGATGATGAGAATAAACGCCTGGGAGGCATGATTGGACGATTTAAGCGGGGCGGCACCGGCCGCAATGAACATGGATGCGGCGCGGCTCGATGCCATCCCGGACTTCTTCGCGTCCGCCTATATCAGCAGCGGCAAACTCCCCGCCATGGCCACTCTGGTGGCACGGGAAGGCACGGTGGTTCACGAGGCCTATCGGGGCTGTACTGAGCTGGGCGGTAATCAATCCATCGACTCAGATACGATTTTCCGCATCTATTCGATGACCAAGCCGATCACTTCCGTCGCTGCGATGATGTTGTTCGAGGCAGGCGCAATCCGGCTCGACCACGAGGTTTCGCGCTATATCCCCGCTTTTGCCGGCACCGAAGTCTTCGATGGCGCAGGACCCGATGGTATCAAGACCCGCCCCGCCGACCGATCCATGCAGGTGCGGGATCTTTTCACCCACACGTCGGGGCTGACCTATGGGTTCCTCATGCAGACCGAGGTGGATGCGCTTTATCGCGAGCACAAGATCGCCCGACCGGATGAAACCCTCGAAGCGATGTGCAACCGGCTCGCGGCCCTGCCGCTGGTCTTCTCGCCCGGAACGCGCTGGAATTATGGCCACTCGACAGATGTGCTGGGCCGGATTGTCGAAGTCGCGTCGGGCAAGACGCTCGATGCGTTCTTCCGCGAAAGGATTTTCGGACCGCTCGGCATGGCGGACACCGATTTCTTCGTTCCCGAGGCCAAGCTGTCGCGCCTCATGGCTTGTTATGCCCGCGATCCCGAGACGGGCGAGATCAGTCTCAGCGATGGCGGAGGGCCGGAAAGCCGGCTCTATCGGAGCCAGCCGCCTTTGCTGAATGCCGGTGGCGGGTTGGTATCGACGCCGCGGGATTACCTTAAGTTCTGCCAGTGCCTCTTGAATGGCGGCCGGCGAGGAGATGTCCGCCTTCTGTCGCCCAAGACCGTGGAATTCATGACCCTGAACCATCTACCGGGAAATCAGACGATCAAGGAAATGGGCGACAGGACCTTCTCCGAAGCGCGGATGGAGGGGAACGGCTTTGGCCTGGGCGGCAGCGTTGTTGTCGATGTCGCCGAAACGCTGTCGCCCGGTTCGCTGGGCACGTTCAGTTGGGGCGGGCTGGCGAACACCTTCTTCTGGATCGATCCGGTGGAAGACCTGGTCGCGATCCAGATGACCCAAATGATCCCCTCAGGGTGTTTTCCGATCCGGCCGCAATTCCAGCAATTGGTCTATGCCGCAATCGATGGCTGAAAGCAGCGACGAACCTGCCCGCAAGCCGGTGCACGCAGCGATTCTTGAACTGGTTGAGGTCCGGGGTATCGGAAAGACGATCTGTCCAACCGAGGCGGCGAAGGTCGTTAGCCCGGCGAACTGGCGCAGCGTCTTGCCCGAAGTGAGAGCCGAGGCGGTCCGGCTCGCGAAGGCAGGAACGATTGCGATCTACCGAAAGGGGCGAGCGGTTGATCCAGACGGTTTCAAGGGCGTGTATCGGCTCGGGCTGCCCGGGAAAGAGGCGACGGGGCCAGGCGGGGCGACATGAGGATGGGTCGTAGGAGCGCTCGTGGGATCGGCCCGAATTCTGTGGGTAGATGTCATTTTGAGTGCGGAACGATCCGTTCGGCTAAATCCTGATGCGTCCGTCCGGGGCAGGCCAAGCGGCTCGTCGCGAGGCGTTGATTGCGCGGTCGGCACTTCGCACTTTTTTCGGAATACGCTACGATCAGTGATGGATTTGCGTGATTGACCACGGACCGACCACCGAAACTCCTATAACACGAAGCGTACGACCTAAGGTTTCGTCGTCCGTTTGGGTCAAGATAGACGTGGCTGGACGCTGGGACGTCTAGGTGTCGGGATAGGAGCCGTTAGCGGGTCTTATGGGGGTGGAACCGCAGGCAGTTCGGCGCTAGTCTTTTCGCGGTTTTCTGGACTTTGGTTGGGGCTTCCGGACCCCGCCGGTGCGGGCGGCACTGCCAGTTTCGTATTCCAGTCTTCAAAGCCACCACATGTGCCTCACACGCGCATGTTGCTTAGCTCATCTGGTAGAGCATCAGACTCTTAATCTGACGGTAGAAGGTTCGATTCCTTCAGCAACTCCCGAGGTCTTCGAAAGAAACCTCGTCCAATGATCGGGGAGGCCGGGTCCCCTCAGCCGACGGTGCGGTCCAATCCTTCGGGAGCGGGCAGCATCGAGCGGCAAATTGAGCGCCGGCCTTGTGCCGCTGGCGGAGATGGTCGGCTGGTGGGGAACCGGCGCGGTGCCGCGTTGGCCAAGGCTGGCGACGCATCGTCGAAAGGCCCCGCTGCCCGTCCGTGGATGCCGGATGGCCCGCAGGCGTTCGATTGAGGCGGACCTGGTTCTCTCTTTGCCGCTTGGCGAAGGGCAACCGCATCGGCTAGGCCGTTGGATCTGTTATCTGGAGAACACCCGATGTTTCGGCGGCACGTGACGATTGAAGACCACCAGCGGGCCCTGCTGATACGGGATGGACGGGTTCGGGACGTGCTTGGGCCGGGGCGGCATCGGATCGGCCGGGAACCGCGGACGCGCGTGGAAATCCAGGACGTGCGCCACCCCGTTTATTCCGGCGTGCGGTTCGAGGCGATCGAGCGGGACCGGCCCGACCTGGTGGCGAAACATTTCCTCGTGGTGGAGCCGGGCGAGGTTTCGGTGGGGATCATCCGGGCCGGCACGCGGGTTATCGATGTGGTGCCACCGCGGGAAAGGCGCGCGTACTGGCAGGCCTTGGCGGAACATTCGGCAGAGATCGTCGATATTGCTGACGCCCCGATGCTCGCCGGAAAGGACATTGCCGCATTCGAGTGGGTGGCGCCTGGACTGGTTTCGGTTCAATCTGTTCCGGTCGGGCACAAGGCGTTGATGCATGTGGATGGAGCCTTGCGCACCGTTCTCGGGCCAGGTCGGCATGGCGCCTGGACGGGGGTGCAGGCGGTGGCGTTCACTGTGGTTGATATGCGTGGGCAGGGACTTGAGGTCACTGCGCAGGAAATCCTGACCGAGGACCGGGTCTCGGTTCGGGTAACGCTCTCAGCCTTCTGGCGGGTGTCTGATCCCGAGAAAGCGGGTCAGGCGAAGGACCTTAAGGACGCGCTCTATCGCTATATCCAGTTTGCGATCCGGGATGCGGTCGCGCGGCGGACGCTGGGTGGATTGCTGGATGCGCGTGGCAGCCTGGATGGAGAACTTACCCATGCGGTGGCGTCGCTTGATGCGCTGGACGATCTTGGCATCGAGGTTCAGTCCGTCGGGTTGAAGGATGTGATCCTGCCCGGCGATATGCGGGAGATCCTGAACCGGGTGGTGGAGGCGGAAAAACAGGCGCAGGCGAATCTGATCCGCCGGCACGAGGAGACCGCCGCTACGCGGTCGCTGCTGAATACGGCCCGGTTGATGGAGAACAATCCGCTGCTGCTGCGGCTGAAGGAGCTGGAGACGCTGGAGAAGCTGACCGAGAAGATCGGGCGGCTGGATGTGACGACATCTGCGACCGGGCAGGGGCTGGATGGGCTGGTGAACAATCTGGTGACCCTGGCCCGGCGGGGCGCCGATACAGCGTCCGGACCTGGCGAGGGGGACTAGGCCATGGCGAAACCGCGCGATCCGTTCTTTGACGTGGTGGAGGACCTTTTCGCGCCCTTAGGCACGGTGACAATCAAGCGGATGTTTGGCGGGGCGGGGGTCTATCTCCATGGGGTCATGTTTGGCTTGCTGGCCGATGGGGAAGTGTTCGTGAAAGTCGATGAAGCACTTCGGGCCGATCTTGAGGTCGAGGGCTCTGAGGCGTTTGTGTTCACCACCAAGAATGGCGAGCAGGCGGTGATGGGCTATTGGCGGCTGCCCGATACCGCGGCTGATGATCCGGCCGAGGCGAGCGCTTGGGGGCGGCGGGCGCTGGATGTGGCGCTGAAGGCCAAGGCTGCTGGCGGGAAGCGGAACGGCAAAGCCAAAGGCACGCCTAAGGCGACCACCAAATAGACGAACGACCGGGCCAGCTCACGCCAGAGAGCACGGTTCGCGGCGTTTCCAAGGCGGGGCGGGCGCGGGAAACCATGAAATTGCCGTAAGCTTTCCCCATCCCGGTCTTGCCAGCGCTGGAGGCTGGTTTCGACGGCAGGGCTTTGCCCGGCCATCGAAGCGTGGTTGAACTGGCGTTTACAAGCGCTGCACGGGCGCTGCCGGTATTGTTGAGGATGGAGGGGAGAGCATGGCCACCATCGCACTTGTGGATGATGACGAGAATATTGTTGCGTCCCTGAAGATCTTTTTCGAGGCCGAGGGCTACCAGGTCCGCACCTATTATGACGGCGAAGCGGCTCTTCAGGGGCTGACGGAAAACCAGCCCGATATCGCCATTCTCGACGTGAAGATGCCCAAGATGGACGGGATGGAGCTGTTGCGCCGGGTGCGCCAGGGCTCGGAATTGCCGGTGATCTTCCTGACCTCCAAGGATGAGGAGATCGACGAGGTGATCGGCTTCAATATCGGCGCCGATGATTTTGTGCGTAAGCCGTGCTCGAACCGGCTGCTGGCGACCCGTGTGAAGGCGGTTTTGCGCCGGGCCCGGGGCGGGGCGCCAGGCAGCGAGGAGGGCGACGCCAAGCCCATCGTGCGCGGCCGGCTGACGCTGGACCCGAACCGGCACGCGGTCTCCTGGGACGGCCATCCGGTGCGCCTGACGGTGACCGAATTCCTGATCCTGCAGAGCCTGGCCCAACGACCCGGCTATGTGAAATCCCGCGACCAGCTGATGGACGCGGCCTATGACGACCAGATCTATGTGGACGACCGGACCATTGACAGCCATATCAAGCGCCTGCGGAAGAAATTCCGCGAGGTGGATGGCGAGTTCGATAGTATCGAGACGCTGTATGGCGTGGGATACCGGTACAGCGAGTAGTTATTTCGCTCACGGCTGTCGGCTTCGCCTTCGCCTCCGCGGGGGCGGGCTGACCGCCCGGCGGGCCTTGCCCTTTGTTCGCGCTTCGCACCCGGGTTTGTTTTTTCCAGCAGGTTTGTTCGGTCCGCGCCTTGGCGCGTCCGGTAGGGGCTGTGCGGGTCCTGGGGCCTCTAGGCGGCGTGCAGGACCGATGGAGCGGGCGTGGCTGGCATAGCTGGCCGCCCGGAAACACCGCGCGCATGAGGGCCCGGAGCCGTGGCCCCGGCCTGGACGCCCGTGGCGCCCGCGCGTGATGTGATCGTGACCGATGGCGAGGCATGGCGCCGCCAAACAGCATTGCCCGGCGGGGGCGTGTGCCCATGCCGGGGAGCCGCGACTGGCCGGCGCCCATCGGCCCGAAGGCCGTGATGGGCGCGCGTGTTTTCCAGCGCGGGGGGCGGCGCGGACGCCCGGTGTGAAACCCGAACCGAACCCAATGGATGCTCCGCCCGGTCGGCCGCGCGCCGCCCAGAGCTTGCCGGCCTGTCGCCGGTCCCGTGAAGGTCAATCAAGCGCCGCCCATGCGCAGCCGGCCAGCCGATCCGAAGACCGGCCAGCACGGGCAAACACACACAGAGGAGAATGAGGAGATCCATGGGGGGACAATAGCATGGGCGCGGTGGGGGGAGGCTTGGGAGGGGGCGCC
>JBCCBN010000022.1:0-26571 GCA_039034035.1 Pseudomonadota bacterium | reverse complement strand
TCCAGCTTGGTCATGTTCACGCCATTGGTCGCAAACCCGCCCATCGCCTTATACAGCGCGGCCGGAATATTCCGCACCTGGAACAGGAAGGCCATCTTCGCAACCCCTGAACCGGCCTTGAAATCATCGTCCGGCTCGCGGGACATTATGACGAACCGCGTCGTATTATGCTCCGCGTCCTCGATGTCTTCCGCAAGGATTTCAAGGCCATACACCTCTGCCGCCAGCCGAGGCGCAATCGCCGCCAGACCCGGCGCCTCGCCATCGCGAACCTCCCGCGCCGCCCCTGCGGTATCCGCCGCCGTCACCCCCTCGATGCCGTGTGCGTTCAGGAAGGCCCGGCACTGGCCCAGCCCCATGATATGGCTCCGCGCGTGGGTCACCTGATCCAGGGCCGTGCCGGGCTGTGCCATCAACTGGAACCGGATCGGCAGATAGTATTCGCCAATGATGTGCAGCGGTGTCGTCGCCAACAGGTGGTGGATATCGCCGACCCGGCCGGCAATCGAATTATCCACCGGGATCATCGCGAGTTCGGCCTGGCCACCGACCACGGCTGCCATCGCGTCTTCGAACGTGCGACAGGGCAGTGGCTCCAGGTCCGGATAAGCATCGTTGCAGGCGATATGGGAGTTGGCGCCCGGCTCTCCCTGGTAGGCAATAGCAGCCATCACCCCTTCTCCTTCTTCGCGTACCAGGCTCGTGCAGCCTCAAGATCATCGGGCGTATCCACACCGTTCGGCGGCGCGCCCGCCAGCAGGCCGCAGGCGATCATCATGCCCATTTCCAGCGCCCTCAACTGCTCCAGCCGCTCGCGGAGTTCAAGGGGGCTGGGCGGTGCGCCCACGAACCGCGCCAGCGCGTCCCGGCGAAAGCCATAGACGCCCACATGGTGCCACAACGGCCCCGGCCCCGATGGCGCGCTGGCTCGGGTAAAGTAGAGCGCACGGGCAGCCGCCTTATCCTGTCCGGCGGCAAGAACAGCCTTCACCACGTTCGGATCTTCCCGCTCGGTCGCATCGGTGATCTCGGCGGCCAGTGTCGCTATGTCAGCGTCCGGATAGGCGGCAAAGGCCTGCCCCAGCTGGGTTAATGCCGCAGGATCCAGCGTCGGCATATCGCCTTGCAGATTGATCACCCCGTCATGGGTGCCAGCTGGATCGATGGCTTCGACCGCGGCATGCACCCGGTCCGACCCCGAAGGCAGGTCCGGATCGGTCAGCACCGCATCGAACCCCCACGCGGTCACAGCCTCCACGATCTCCGTCTCGGCCGCCGCCACCCAGACCGGCCCCATCTCTGCCGCTTTCGCCCGCTCGCACACCCGCACCACCATCGGCTTGCCACCGATATCGGCGAGCGGCTTGCCCGGCAGCCGGGTGGAGGCCATCCGGGCGGGGATCACAACAATCGGGGTCTGCATCGGGTGGACCTTCCAGGCTGGATGGTAGAGCGGCAAAACGGGTTCAGCCAATGGTCGTGTGGCGGTCCGCCCGCGAGGCATGCGTCGGTTCGCCGCGAGTTTCGTTGATGGGTTCTGCGCCGAACGTCTAGTATTGAGTGGCGTCGATATCGATGAAGGCCGCGCACTGCGCGCCTCGCGCCGCTGAGACACGAAAGAGCACACCCATGGGCGAACTGACAATAAACAAGTTTCTCGGCACGCTGATCGCGGCAGCCCTGGTCCTGTTCGGCCTGCGCGAGCTGGCACACGTCACCTTCGCGCCGCCCTACCATGGCAGCCATGGAGACCATGGCGAAACAAAAACCCTCAACGAGCAATTCGCCGAGAAATATGCCTATTATGTCGAAGTCGCCGAACAGCTTGAGGAGGGCGTGCCCGAACCGGTGTTCGACCTCGGCCTCGCTCTGGCCAATGCTGATATCGCTCGCGGCGAGCGCTCGTTCAACGCCAAATGCGTGACCTGTCACACGATTGCCGAGGGCGGCGCCAACGGAACCGGTCCCAACCTCCACGCGATAATGGGCGTCGAGAAGAACCATACCGCCGGCTTCAACTATTCCGGCGCCCTGACCAGCGGCGAAACCTGGACCTACGCAGCCATGGATGCGTGGCTCTACAATCCCAGCGCTTATGCCTCGGGCACATCCATGGCCTTTGCCGGCCTCCGCCGGGATGACGAGCGGGCCGATGTGATCGCCTACCTTGCAACGCAAACCCCCAATGCACCCGCCTTCCCAGACCCCTTGCCGATTGAAGAGATCGTGGAAGGCACCGGCGCCGACACCGAATAAGGCGCCGGCCCGGTTCGAACGGGGACCGCCCTATCGTGGCAGCCAGTCGGGTGCCTGGCCCCGGCTCTCCGCCACATCTATCCTTCGCGCGCCGATCGGGTCACCATAGTGGACAGCAATCCGGGAGATCGCGCCGTCGAGCGGTTCGGCGGCCACCGCCATATGGTGGGCATTCGCATGGATCACCCGCTCGGCGTCCAGCATGATCCCCACATGCCCCTTCCAGAACACCAAATCCCCGCGCTGCAACGCGCCCGGCGCGTCCCACCCCTCGATGGGCGCACCGGCCCAGGCAAACTGAATGTCGCTGTCGCGGGGCAGCAGGACGCCGCACGCGCCAAAGGCGGCAACCGTCAGCCCCGTACAATCCAGCCCCAGGCTTTCCCGGCCGCCCCACAGATAGGGCGTGCCGAGATAGCGCACGGCCACCGCCGCCGGATCGTGCTCCAGCGTGTCCAACCCAGCCAGGTGGGTTTCATGGATCCACCCAGCCCGGGCACATCCGACCCACTGGCCGTCCTGTTCCTCGGCAACGACCTTAGCGCCCAGGGTCAACAGGAAATGCGGCGCTGATTTCAGGTCTGGCTCGCTGTAAACATAGGTTCGTAGCGCCGACACCCGATGGGTTGTCTCAAGCACGGGGGAAGATAAGGCCTCCATCAGCGCCCAGCCCACATAGCCATCGCGCTCGAGCTGAACCTCGCCGAACTCACCCGCTTCCCGGTAGAGCTGCACCGTCTCGCCATGCAACGCCTGGGACACCATTTCCGCACCCGGGTCCGGCGCTCCGCGAAGTGCGCAAACCCCAGCGGTCACCTGCATCGGCGTGGCTGGCCCGTCTGGCGGCGTCAGTCGCGGATCGTCCTTGGTCGGCATGGGCGAGCCTTAGCGCGTTTTCCGCCAGTACGAAACGATCAGGCCGCCGCTGCGCTCGCCGCCCGGTCCAGGTCCTGGTCATACACATCGGGCTGGTGGCTGACCGGAACATCCTCGCCCGATGCCCGGCGCATCATGGTGGCCAGGGTCCGCAAATGGTCCATCCCGCTGACGGTGCGCTCCACGAACACGCTGCGTAAATCATCCTCATCGGGGATCCGCCGCACAAATCCGCAGCGTTCCAGAGCATCAATCCCCCGCGTGATGGCCGGCTTGGCCACATTCAGCCCCCGCGCCAGCCCCCTCACCGTGTGCGGGCCGGCCTCCAGCGCGATCACCGCCAGGAGGGCCTGCTGCCGCGCGGTCAGGTCCGGCGCATCCGAGCGCACGATCTCCACCAGCGTGTTTCGCCAGAGGTTCAGGGCATTGCGTTCACTGAGAGCCATTCTGAATCTTCCCCGTGATTGTTGGGAAGAGAATCAGTGCATTCGGAACACCCGTAAAGAGTCAATGCCGAAAAATTAGGAAGACTCCCAGAATCCGGGAATCACCGTTCGGTCCATGAGCCCAGCCCCAGCCCCGACCTCAGCCCACGACGATCCTCGGAACAGCCGCTAGCCGTAGCGCGCCTGAAGCATCGCCCACACCGCCCGCAGCCCCGTCGGTGCGCCGCCCGCCGGTCGGCCATACTTGCCTTCCCGCCAGGCCCAGATGTCGAAATGCATCCATGCGGTGGTCTCGACGAAATGGGCCAGGTAGACCGCCGCCGTGATCGAACCCGCCTGCCGCCCCCCCGAATTGGTGAGGTCGGCAATCGAGCTGGACAGCATGTCCCGGTACGCCATCCAGAGCGGCATGCGCCAGACCGGATCACCCGACCCCTGGCTGCCGGCCACCAGCGCATCGGCGAGGCCATTATCGCGGGTGTAGAACGGCGCCAGGTCCGGTCCCAGGGCCACCCGTGCCGCCCCGGT
The DNA here is from genome assembly GCA_039034035.1 of Pseudomonadota bacterium. Taxonomy (GTDB): domain Bacteria; phylum Pseudomonadota; class Alphaproteobacteria; order Caulobacterales; family Hyphomonadaceae; genus UBA5336. Next base: position 22,465 of record JBCCBN010000022.1, on the reverse strand, counting down.
GAGGGTGGCGAAATCCAGGATCAGATCGGGATCGCTCTCTTCGGCCCGTGCCAGGGCGTCACATAGCACCAGCCGCCCTTCGGCATCGGTATTGTCGATCTCGACCATCAGCCCCTTGCGGGTCGCCAGCACATCTCCCGGTCGGAAACTGTTGCCCGCAACCGCGTTCTCCACCGCCGGCACATAGAGCTTCAGCCGCACCGGCAAGCCCGCATCCATCACCAGCCGCGCGAGCGCAATGGCATGGGCCGCCCCGCCCATATCCTTCTTCATCAGGCGCATATAGTCGCCGGTCTTGATGTTCAGCCCCCCGGAATCGAACGCCACACCCTTGCCCACCAGCGCCAGCTCAGGATGGCTCTCATCCCCCCAACTCAGCTCGATGAAGCGCGGCAGCTCCGCGGCCGCCCGGCCCACCGCATGCACCATCGGATAGTTCGCATCCAGCAAGGCCTCGCCCATGATCACCTCGACGCGCGCCCCATAGGTCTCGCCCAGCGCCGACACCGCCGCCTGCAACCCGGCTGGCCCCATATGCTCAGCGGGCGTGTTCACCAAGTCCCGCAACAGCGCAATCGCATCGGCCTCGCGCGACAGGCTCTCAGCATCGGTATCAGAGGGCAGCACAAGACGCGGCGGCTCATGGGCCGTGCTCAGATACCGGCCGAACCGATACGCTCCATCGGCCCATCCCGCCGCGCTCCACTCGGCCTTCCATCCCGCCGGTGCGGTCTCGATAGCGTAGGTGCCCTTGGGCAGCCTCGCCGCCAGCGCCGCCAGCGCCAGCGCATCGACGCCATCCCCAACGCCGAACAACACGTCCCGCGGCTTGCCGGCCTCATCCGGCAGCGTCACCGTCTGCCCCTTGGCGCCGGTAAAGCCCTGGCTCTCGGCAAACGCCATCAGCGGCGGCGACAGATCGGCCTCCGGCCAGTCGGCTACGCGCAGCACATGAACCCGGATCGGGCCGTCAGCGTCCAGGGTGAAAGCGGCGTGCATGGCTGGCTCCTTATGGGCGAGACGATGGCCCCTTGGGCGAGGGTTAAGGCGGGGCCGGTTTCCGTTAACGGACTTTTGACCAAGCGCGCCCTATCGATGGATGTCCGACCAACCCCCTGGAGAGTCAAGCCGATGCCTGGTTCGCTTCGCCGTCACCTGCCCCTGGCCACGCTGGCTGCGCTCAGCCTCGCCGCCTGTGCGACCGCGCCGCAAACCGATGCCGTGGCCGATACCGCCGAAGCGACCGATCCGGCCTACACGCCCGCAGACGCTGCCACCCGCGAAGCCGCTGACCGCGCCCCGCCGCTCGAGCGGGCCAATTTCTGGGCCACCGAGCACGCCAAGGACCCGACCGACCCTGACACCACGCTGAAATTCGGCGAAGCCCTGCGCGCCATCGGCAGCAACGAACGCGTGGTCGAGATCACCACCCAGACCCTGGTGCTCCACCCCAAGAACAGCGCCTTGCACCTGCTGAAAGGGCGCGCCCATCTCGCCCTCGGCCAGCCCGAGATTGCCGTCAATGCCTTCAGCCGGGCGGCCAGCAACAATCCCATGGATGCAACTGCCTATGCCAATCTCGGCCTGGCGCTCGACAAGGTCGGCCAGCATCGCCGCGCGCAGACAGCCTATCAGCGCGCCCTCGAAATCGATCCAGCCCGCAGCGCCACCCGCTCGAATTTCGGCCTGTCGCTGGCCCTGTCCGGCGATCTCGGTGCCGCCGAACAACAGCTTCGCCATGCCGTGGAAACACCGGGCGCGACCAGCATGGTCCACCAGAACCTGGCGCTAGTCCTGGGCTTACGCGGCGACTTCGACGCCATGGCCGCAGCCGCCAATGACGCGCCAGACGAAGTGGTCGACCGCAATGTCGCCGTCCTGAAAGCGTTCCGCGGTGACGTCGCCGACCTCGCCCCAGCGCCCAGTGACACGCCCGCCCAGCCCGAGCCAGAGGCGACCGGCCTCAGAGGCGCCTTCTCAGCGCCCGAAGACGGGGCTTAAACGCCCGCCCGTTCAAGGTCCTGGAACGCCTTGCGCAGGGAGCGGTCCTCATCGGTGATGATGGTCTCCACAGCTTCCAGCCGGGCTTTCAGCGCGTCAATCTGTGAATGGGATTCGGCCAACGCCTCTCGCAGGCGCAGGATTTCAGCGTTCGCCTCTTCGCGCCGTTTCGACCGCCCCCGGCGGCCACCGCAGGCGCTGCGTCCTTTGTCACCTTTCGAGTCGTCGTTCGAGAAAATCAGCCACATCACGAACCCGAAAAGTAACCATGGCCACACGCCGTCCATTCCTGTCTCCATTATTATCGATAATCACTAAATAGTGATCGCCATTCTCCTTGCCAAGAGGGCCCCGATCCGAACGCCGGCTTGGTTCGGAAAATACGCCGGTTTTTCCTTGGCGATGGCGCATGGAGTGCTAGTTCAGGGCTCACGAAAAACATCCATTCCACCAGGAGGTATCCCATGGCCTATGTGCTGATCCACAATCCCGGTTGCGGCTCGTCAAAGAAGGGCCTGGAGCTTCTACAGGCCAACGGCATTGAGCCCGAGGTGCGCAAATACGCCACCAAATCGGCCCAGCTCAGCGAAGCCGAACTGCGCGATATCGCCAAGAAGATGGGCGGTGTCAGCCCCAAGGCGTTCTGGCGCGAGAAAGATGCCGAGAAAGCCGGCCTCGGCCCCGACACCAGCGATGATGCTGTGTTCACCGCCATGGCCGAGAACCCGAAGCTCATCCAGCGCCCCATCGGCATCAATGGCGACAAGGCGGTCCTCGGCCGGCCCAACAGCAAGCTGCTCGAAATCCTGTAGTGGCCGGCGCCTAAACCCGCTCAAGCGGGACGTGCGGCGGCGCAGGGCGCTCGGTATGGATGCCATCACCGGCGACCACCGTGCCGCCTTTCACGACAATCCCCATCACCCCCGCCTTCCGCACAAGGCCGCCATCGGCTGCGCGTGCCAGACAGGCCTTGAGTAGTCCTGGCTGGTAGTCATCAAGCTGCCGGCACGGATTGCGTAGGCCCGTCAGTTCCACAATCGCCTCCGCGCCGATGGAAAGGCGCGTGCCGCGCGGTAGGGACAAAAGGTTAATCCCCCGCGTGGTGATGTTCTCCCCCATGATCCCGGGGCCGACAGAAAACCCCTTCGCCACCAATTCATCGTGCAGTTCGCCATGAATAAGATGCACCTGGCGCAAATTCAGCTGGCTGGGGTCAACCGCAACGCGCGACCGGTGCTTCACGGTTCGCCCATTGTGCGCATCGCCCGCAACCCCGAGGCCAGTGACAAGCTCGACCTCGCCAACAACGGGCTTGGAGAACCGATGCTCGGCACACTGTGCAACACTGGTCACCACACCGTCAGCCGCCGCGCTCATGCCTTCGCGCCTTTCTTTCCGCCGCCATAGGCGGGATCGGTTGCCGCCTGCTGCTCGTCCAGCGGCCAGCGCGGCCGCGCCCGCACATCCAGCGTCCCGGCCGGCACCAGCCCGGCCCGCAGCCGTTCCGCCCCCGCCAGCGCGATCATCGCCCCATTGTCGGTGCAATAGCGCAGCGGCGGCGCCAACAGCGTCGCGCCATGGGCTGCCGCCACCGCCTCCAGCGTCTCCCGCAGCGCCGTATTCGCCGCCACGCCGCCGGCCACCACAAACCGCGGCGCGCCATCTCCGCCCGTATCAAACGCTGTGTCGAACGCCGCCAGCGCCCTTCGCGCTTTCTCCCCCAGCACGTCGCACATGGCCTGCTGGAAACTCGCGCACAGATTGGCGACCCGCCCCTCGGTCAGCGGCTCGGCCTCCGCTGCCCGCAACACCGCCGTCTTCAACCCGGCAAAGCTCATATCCAGCCCCGGCCGGTTCAAGAGTGGCCGGGGCAGGGCGACCGCTTGCGGGTCTCCCCCTCGCGCCGCTTGCTCCACCGCCGGCCCACCGGGAAACCCCAGCCCCAACACTTTCGCGGTCTTGTCGAACGCTTCTCCCGCAGCATCATCAATCGTACTGCCCAGCCGCACATAGTCCCCCAAGCCCCGCACCGCCAGGAACTGGCAATGCCCGCCAGACACCAGCAAGAGCAGGTATGGAAACGGGCAGGGCGTCGCCAGCCGCGGGCTCAGCGCATGGCCTTCCAGATGGTTCACCGGAATGAAGGGCTTGCCGGCGGCCATGGCAATCGCCTTGCCGGTCATCATGCCCACCAGCACCCCGCCAATCAGGCCCGGCCCTGTCGTCGCTGCAACGCCATCCAGCGCCCCATAGTCCAGCCCCGCCTTCGCCATCGCATCGGCCACCACCCGGTCAGACAGCTGCACATGGGCCCGCGCCGCGATTTCCGGCACCACGCCGCCATAGGGCGCATGCGCGTCCACCTGCGTGCGCACGGTCTCCGCCAGCACGGTTGCCGCCCCACCCGCCTTCAGCCGCACAATCGCAGCGGCGGTTTCGTCGCAACTGGTCTCTATGCCGAGAACAGTGGTCATCACGCCCCCACGGTCAGGACGATTTTCCCCACATGCCCACCCTCTTGCATCCGGGCCTGGGCCGCGTCTGCCTCGGCCAGTGGGAATTGGCTATCGAGCACCGGCTTGATCGCGCCGCTTTCCACCTTGCCCCAGAAATGGGTCTCCACCGCATCGCGAAGGGCCCGCTTCTCGCCTGCTTTCCGCGCCCGCAACGTAGTGCCCGTCAGGGTCGCGCGCTTCAGCATCAACGGCAGCAGGTTCAGCGACACTTTCGGCCCGTTCTGGTACGCAATATTGCAGATCCGCCCATCCTGCCGGATCAGCCCGATATGCTGTTGCACATAGTCCCCGCCCACCATGTCCAGCACCACATCGGCCCCGCCCGCATCGTTCACCACGGCGGTAAAGTCCTCGCTCCGGTAGTTGATCGGCCGGCTCGCGCCAAGATCGGCCATGACCTGCACCTTCGCATCGCTGCCGGCGGTGGCGAAAATCGCGCTGGCGCCCCATTCGCGCGCCATCTGGATCGCCATCACCCCAATCCCCGAAGTGCCGCCCTGACACAGGAATGCCTCGCCGGGCTGGAGGGCCGACTGCAGGAACACATTCGCCCACACGGTCATCATCGCTTCGGGCAAACAGGCGGCCTGCACAAAATCCATCCCCGCCGGCATCGGCAGCACAGAGCCTTCATCCACCGCCACCGCGCCCGCATATCCGCCCCCCGACAACAGCGCGCACACCTGGTCCCCCACTGCCCAGCGGGACACACCAGTCCCTACCGCGCTTACTACGCCGGCGCACTCCAGCCCCATCGTATCAGGCGCGCCAGCCGGCGGCGGATAAACGCCCCGCCGCTGCAACAGATCGGCCCGGTTCACTCCCGCCGCGCGGATATCGATCACCACCTCGCCCGTCCCCGCCTCCGGCCGGTCCAGCTCAGCCAGCGCCAATCCCCCGTCCCCATCAATGGCAATTGCCTGCATCTTCGCGCCCATCGCCCAGGCTCCTTTCGTGTCAACCACCTCCAGCGCGCGGGCGGTGGGATAAACTGCTCGCCATAGACCATGGGTTTTGGTTTCATCAAAGAAAAGGAGGACACCATGGACGATGTCGAGCCCCGCGCCGCCGCCGCGCCCGGCCTATCGGTCGATCTGGAGCGCCTGTCAGAGGATGACCTCGTAGAGCGGATTGCCGCACTCCAGGCCGAAATCGACGCCTGCACCGCCGAACTGGACCGCAAGCGCGCCCACCGGAATGCGGCAGACGCCTTGTTTGGCGGGGGGAATGCATCAACGATGTCTTAAGGTCCCAGAAAGGGACGCGTGGGTAGCAAGGCTGCTCGAGACAGAATCGGATCGGCGCCCATGGCAGAGAGCCAGTTCAACCCCGCAGCGACCAGCGACCTCGACGCCTTTACCGTCGGGAAACTGTTCGAGCGGCTGTTCGCAGAGGGCATGGCCCTGGTCGAGGAAACCGCCACCTATCTCGATACCCGCGGGCGCGAGCAGGCCAAATCCCTACCCCGGGAAGCCAGCCTCACCTATGCCGCCTGGTCGATGGAGCTCACCACTCGCCTGATGCAGGCCGCCAGTTGGCTGGTGATGCAGAAAGCCGTCCGCGACGGCGACATGCCCCTCGAAGACGCCCAGACCGCCCGCTACCGGCTGACCCAGGACGAGACCATGCTCGACGCCGCTGCCCAGCGCGGACGCGGCCTGCCCGACGTCTTCCTCGACCTCGTGGAGCGCTCCGAAGCCCTGTTCGAACGCCTCTGCCGCCTCGACCATGTCCTCTATGTCGAAACCGGCACCCCGCCCGAAAGCCCGGTAACCGAACAGATCGAAACCCTCCGCCAAGCCGCCGCCAACGGCGCCTTCGACCCCCTCGCCGTCTGGCAACGCGGCGCCCGCTAAGCCCGCGTGCGGGCGTCAGACAGCGTTCCGCCGCTGAAGGATCGGCGCTACCACGCCCAGTCCCAGGCTACCGGCTACACACCATCCGCTCATCACGAGGAGCTGCGCCGAAAGCGGAACGCCCGCATCGATCAGCGTGCCCGTCAGCCCTGGCCCCAACGCGGTGGCGAACACCATGGCGGCGACGATTACCGACCGGATCGCGCCGAGATAGGCGACGCCATACACCTCTGGCCACAACGCGCCGAAAAGGGTTGAGGTGAACCCGTAGCTGACCCCCAGCAGCACCATGAAAGCATAGACGCCCCAGACCGGCTCCAGCAGGCCCGCCACCGCGCTGGCCACCGCGAGGGGTAACAGGAAGAATGGCAACAGTCTCAGTGCGCCAAACCGGTCGATCAGATAGCCGCAATAGAACGCGAACCCAGCCGTGGTGGCCGCCATCAGCGGGAACGCGCCCGCGAAGGCGAGCGGGTCATAGCCGCGAAGCTCGACGAAATAGTCCTGATGAAAAAAGATCGTCGTACCGATGAAGGGCGGCGCCAACACGCCCGCCAATACTGCATAGAAAGCCGGGTCGCGCACCACTTCGGCCCTTGTCCAGTCCCGCGCGGTATGCGCCGGCCGAACGCCCGTCTGCACTGTTTGCGGCACCCGTTCCTCACGCCACAGGAGTGTCACCAGCGGCAAAGCCACCAGCACAATCAGCAGCGCCGCCCCGACCCATGCGCCCTGCCAGCCCATCGCTGCGGCAGCCAGCGTGAATGCGATTGGCAGAACTGCTTCGCCTGCCTGGTGACCCGGTACCACCAACGATGTGGCGCGTCCCCTATTGGCCGCAAACCACCGCCCGATCTCGGTGAGTGCGGTATGGGTCATCATCCCCTGGCCAAACAGCCGCAGCAGATAGATCGCTAGCGTCAGAATCGCGACCGACGGCGCGAACGCAATCAGCAGGCAGGCCCCGGCCAGTATCGGCATCACAAACCGCGCAACCTTCCACCCCGCCATCACGTCCAACACCCGCCCGAGCCAGGGCAGCGTCAACGCGCTTCCGAGGGTGGCAACCATATAGATCACCCCGAACTGACCATCGCTCAGGCTGAACTTGGCCCTCAGTTCCTCGCCCGACAGTCCAATGAAGAACGTCTGCCCAAACGATGAAAAGAGCGTGAGCAAGAAGCCCCCGGCAATCCACCGCCCATTCTCTTTCAGAAACCCGATCATCGGTGCGGTGTGACGCGAAGGGACCGCTTGTCAATCACAGCCCTGCCGCGCAGGCCCTGGCACAGTCGCGCCAGGGGGTGTGTGCCGCGTGGCCCAGCAACGCTCCAATCGCTCGGCGACGAGCCCGCCGCTCGGCGAAATCCGCCCGCGATCAACCGATACCGTTGGGCCGGTATCGTCTCTAAGTATCCAAAAAGCTCCGCAGCTTCCGGCTCCGGCTCGGATGCTTCAGCTTGCGCAGCGCTTTCGCTTCGATCTGCCGGATCCGCTCCCGCGTCACCGAGAATTGCTGGCCCACTTCCTCCAGCGTGTGGTCGGTGTTCATGCCGATGCCGAACCGCATGCGCAGCACGCGCTCTTCCCGCGGGGTCAGCGAACTCAGCACCCGCGTTGTCGTCTCGCGCAAATTCGACTGGATCGCCGAATCCACCGGCAACAGGGCCGCCTTGTCCTCGATGAAATCGCCGAGGTTGGAATCCTCGTCGTCGCCAATGGGCGTTTCAAGCGAGATAGGCTCCTTCGCGATCTTTAGCACCTTGCGGATCTTCTCCAGCGGCAGGCCCAGCTTCTCGGCCAGCTCCTCCGGCGTCGGCTCACGGCCGATCTCGTGCAGCATCTGGCGCTGGGTCCGGACGATCTTGTTGATCGTCTCGATCATGTGCACCGGAATGCGGATTGTCCGCGCCTGGTCGGCGATGGAGCGGGTGATCGCCTGGCGGATCCACCAGGTCGCATAGGTCGAGAATTTATAGCCGCGGCGATACTCGAATTTGTCCACGGCCTTCATCAGGCCGATATTGCCTTCCTGGATCAGGTCGAGGAATTGCAGGCCGCGATTGGTGTATTTCTTCGCAATCGAGATCACGAGGCGGAGATTGGCTTCGACCATCTCTTTCTTGGCCACCCGTGCCTCGCGCTCGCCCTTCTGCACCGTCTGAACGATGCGGCGATAATCATCAATCGGCACGCCGATTTCCTGGGACACATGGCGCACATCATCGCGCAACAGGTCGATCTTCGGCCGCTCGCTATCGACGAATTTCTTCCACTTCTTCGTCAGCGCCGAAACGTCCTCGGCCCAGTTCGGGTCCAGCTCCCGGCCGAAATAATTGGTCAGGAAGTCCTTGCGCGGCACGCCATGGCTATCGGCCAGCCGCATCAGCTTGCCTTCCAGCCCCATCAGCTTCTTGTTGATCGCATAAAGCTGTTCAACCAGCGCCTCGATCCGCGCATTGTTGATGTGCATTGTCTTGAGATTGTTGACGATCGCGGTCGACAGGCCGTCATATTTTTCCTGGTCCTTCGGCGTCAGGGCCTTGCCCTCCAGGCGCCGGTCGACCAGCTTTTCCTGCAGCTTGCGGAAGGTCTTGAAGTCGCTGGCGATCTTGTCCAGCGTCTCGATCACGCCGTCGCGCAGTTCCGCTTCCATGGCCGACATGGACATGGCGGCGCCTTCATCCTCATCGTCCTCTTCTTCCTCGCGTTTCTTCTCGCCATCCTCGCCCTCTGCGGACGCTTCGGCCTCGTCGTCGTCTTCTTCTTCCTCGGGCTCCGGCGGCGGGTTTTCCGCGCCATAGGTCGCCTCAAGGTCGATCACGTCGCGCAGTAGGATGCGCTCATGGATCAGCTCGTCACGCCACACCATCATGGCTTCAAAGGTCAGCGGGCTCTCGCACAGGCCGCGGATCATCGCGTCCCGGCCCGCCTCGATCCGCTTGGCGATGGCAATCTCGCCCTCGCGCGAGAGCAATTCCACTGTGCCCATCTCGCGCAGATACATGCGCACCGGGTCATCGGTCCGCTCGGTGCCGCGCGCATTGCCCTTCTTGACCACCGCCTTGGCGTCATCGGTCTTCGCTGTCAGGGCGCGGGCTTCGTTTTCCGCTTCTTCTTCGTTCTCGACCACATTGATGCCCATGTCCGACAGGGTCGCCATGACATCTTCGATCTGGTCGGACGAAAGCTGGTCCTGGGGCAGGACCTTGTTCAGTTCGTCATGGGTGACATAGCCCTTGGATTTCGCATCCTTGATGAACTTCTTCACGCCGGACGCATTCATGTCGAGCACGGGGGCGTCGTTGTCCGCCTCGCGCTCTTCCACTTGAGCTTTCGCCATTCGCCTACCTCATAGTAGAGCCCAGCATATCGCCATGCCGCAGCTCCGAAAATCTGAAAGGCGAACGCTCACCGCTCCGCCTTTTGTGCCGCCTCATTCAACCGCGCCAGCCAGGCATGGTTGTCCGCAATTTGGCGTTGGAACCGCCGCAGATTGGCCGCGCTCGATGTCGCCGCCTCTCTGGCCGTGGCTTCCGCCGCCTTGTCCGGCTCATCAGGGACCGCATATTGCTCAACGGCGATCAGCCATTCCCGCGCCTCTTGAGCGTTCGCGCTCAGTCTCGGCATAGCGGCATATTGTTCGAGCAGATTTGCGGCGCGCACCTTTCCGGAAGTGTGTAGATGGGCCTTGAGTGTGGCCCGGTCAAGCTCTCCAGTATGGGTATAGATGGCGAAAATTGCATCCTGGATGCTGCGAATGTCAGGGTCCGGGAACCGGCAGGCCGCCAGGGTCTCGCCATGATTGTCCAGCAGGGCAGGGTTATCAACCGCCCGCATCAGATAGCCCAGCCCCCTGATATCGCCATGCTGGGCCCGATTGGCGCGTAATCCCGCGCCGGCGCTGCCCCCTGGAGGCCTGCCCGCGCCCCCGCCCCGGCCCGCACCGCCCGCGCCTTTCGGCGCGCGCAGGTGCCAGAAATGGTTTCGCATCCGCTGGGCCAGGTCCTGCTGGTAAGCCGCCCGCACATCGGGGTTCTGAATGGCGCCGGCGGCCGCTTTCAGGCGGGCGCCGAGTCCCGCCTTGCGCTCGGGCGTATCCAGCGGCTCGGCGTCCCGTTCCCGCCGCCACAGCATCTCGATCAGCGGGATCGGCGCGCTCAACAGCTCGGTCATGCGCGCCTGCCCACCGTCCGCCTTCAAGAGGTCGTCGGGGTCCATTTTGTCGGGCAACAGGCACACGAACACCGATTTGTCCGGCTGCAGGTTCGGCAGGGCCACATCGATCGCCCGGTACGCGGCGCGAAGGCCCGCGCTGTCGCCATCGAAACACAGGATCGGGTCAGGCCCCGCTTTCCACACCAGGCTCAATTGCTGCGGGGTCAGCGCCGTCCCCAGCGGCGCCACCGCATTGGGAAAGCCCGCTTCATACAGCGCGATCACGTCCATATAGCCTTCGCTGACGATCAGGCCCCCGCGCTCGCCATAGCGGATCCCTTCGCGTGCGCGCTTGTAATTGTAGACAATCGACGATTTGTGAAAGAGCTCGGTTTCCGGCGAGTTCAGGTATTTCGCCTTGTCCTCGGGGTCCAGCGCCCGGCCGCCGAACGCCACCACATCGCCATGCATGTCCGCAATGGGGAACATCACCCGGTTGCGGAACACATCGTAGGGTTCACCGCCCTTGTCGGACACCTTGGCCAGCCCGGCGGCGAGGATCTCGTCCACCGCAAAGCCGGCGCCCTTGAGATGGGCCAGCAGCTGGCGCCAGTCCGCCGGCGCGAAACCGATCCCGTGCCGCGCCCACGCATCGGGCCCGAGCCCGCGCTTGTCCTGGAGATAGCGCCGGGCTTCGGCCCCATCGGCCGATTGCAACCGCTCCGTAAAGAATGCCTGCGCGGCTGTGCACACGTGCTTCAGCCGGTCGAGCCGGCTATAGCGTTCGCGCACTTCCGGACTATCGGTCGGGATCGCCATCCCCACTTCGCCAGCGATCCGCTCCACCGCTTCCATGAAGCCCAGCCGCTCGGTCTCCATAACGAATTTGATCACGTCCCCACCCAGGCCCGATGAGAAGCATTTGAACATCTGCTTGGCGTCATTGACGTAGAAGGACGGCGTCTTCTCATTGGTGAACGGCGACAGCCCCACCCATTCCTTGCCCCGCCGCTGCAGCTTCACCTTCTTCCCAATCACCTGGGAAGGCCGCGCTCGCGCCTTGAGCTCATCGAGAAAACCATCGGGTAAACGCATTGCCATCCACGCTATCTCGGGTGATTCGGACCAGACGCCCTGCGAGCACCAAAAGAAGCTCTGTGGCTTCGCTGTGAAAAACCCGTTTCCATCCCCACCACCGCTCGGCGCGCCTCCCTGCGGCTTGACCGCAGGGCCCATCTCTAGACCGTGCCGCGAGTGCGCCGGACCCCTGGGGCATGACACGGGGGATCACGCTGATCGCTAGACCGAACCCTCTACGCTTTGCGCCACCCGCGCCCATCCGCTAACGGAAGAGCCATGGCCCGCTTCCACCTCCCCTTCCGCCTGCGCGATGTCATGCCCCATGGGCTCTATCCGCGCTCGGTGCTGATCGCGGTCCTGCCGGTGATCCTCCTGCTCGGCGCGGTGACCTATGTCTTCTACGACAGCCACTGGCGCCAGACCTCGCGCAAGATGAGCCAGGGCGTCGCCTCCGCCATCGCCTATGTCCTCGAAGACCTTGAGGCCAATCCCGCCCGCCTGCCGCTGATCCAGCAGCGCGCCCGCGACACGCTCCGCATGGACATCCGCTTCGCCCCCGGCGCGCACGTGGATGTCAGCCCGCCAACCTACCCCTTCACCCCGCTCGACGACATCCTCGCCCAGGAGCTCAGCGCTCGCATCGACGAGCCCTTCTGGTTCGACCTCTCCGCGTCCGACAAGGTCGACATCCAGATCGCCACCATGCATGGCGTCCTCCACGTCACCACAGACCGGGACCGCACCTTCTCCACCACCGGGCATATCTTCATCGTGTGGGTCATCCTCTCCACCCTCGTGCTCGTCCTTCTCTCCCTCGGCTTCCTGCGCAACCAGGTCCGCTCGATCCTCAAGCTCACTGACATGGCGAAAGCCTTCGGCCGCGGCCAGGATGTGGGTGATATCCGCCCCTCCGGCGCCACTGAAGTGCGCGACGCCGCCCGCGCCGTGCTCGAAATGAAGCGCCGTCTCACCGCCTTTGCCGAACAGCGCACCGCCATGCTCGCGGGCGTCAGCCACGACCTGCGCACGCCCCTGACCCGTCTCAAACTCCAGCTCGCCATGCTCGATCCCACGGACGACACCATCGCCGCCCGCCGCGACCTCGACGAAATGGAAGCCATGCTCGAGGAATACCTCGCCTTCGCCCGCCAGGAAGAGGCCGAGGGCCCCGAAACCCTATCCCTCGATGGCCTCTTGCGAGACACCGCCAGCCGCCACCCGGGCGCCGTCCGCGTCCATGCGCTCGAACCGATCCGCATCGAAGCCCGCCCCCTCGCCCTCAAGCGCGCGCTCTCCAACCTCCTCAACAATGCCGTCCAATACGGCAAGCATGTGGAAATCTCGCTCAACACCGGCGCCAAGTTCGCCGAAATCATCGTCGATGATGACGGCCCCGGCCTCGATCCCGACCAATATGAAGACGCCTTCCGCCCCTTCTCCCGCATCGATCCCGCGCGGAACCAGAACATCGCAGGCTCCGGCCTCGGCCTCGCCCTCGTCCGCGACACCGCCCGCGCCCATGGCGGCGACGTCCGCCTTGACCGCAGCCCCCTTGGCGGCCTCAGAGCCACCCTCCGCCTGCCGATGTAGGTCGTGGCCCAATACGATTTCACTGCCGCCTACATCATGGCAAACCGGAAGATCGGCACACTCTATATTGGCGTGACATCAGACCTCCCGGCCCGCGTGCACCGGCACCGTACGGGGAGGGGATCTGCTTTCACCGGCAAGTATGGCTGTAATCGCCTTGTCTGGTACGAGCGCTTTGAGGTCATGGCCCTCGCCAAGCAGCGCGAACGTCGCCGCAAGGATTGGAAACGGAGCTGGAAGATCACCCTGATCGAAAAGACCAACCCCCACTGGGACGATCTCGGCCGCGCCCTCTGGTAGAACGCGCCTGTCGACCCATCGCCTGGAAAGGCTCAACCCTACGCGAGCACCCCGAAATCGAGATCAAACCGCACCCTCAAGCGCCTCCCCGCGGCTTGACCGCGGGGCCCAACGCCCGCCCTCCGCAACACGCCGGACAGCGCGAAAGCGCGGCATGCCACCCCGCGCTACAGTCCCTCTTGCAATCCGCTTCGGCATTTGGAGATGGACCCCGCGGTCAAGCCGCGGGGACCCGCCACGGGTTCTGCGTTGACGCAACACTACAAGTACTTGCCGCCGGTTACGACTAATCGGCGAAACACTTGTGTCAGCGATGATCCCCTACCCACCCCCAAGCGCCACCCTGCGGCTGCACCGCAGGGCCCAACTCCCCATGCGTCAGCGCAGCCCGCCTCACGCCACGCCCCCCGCTGCCCACAACCCGCACCAACGCAATTAATTGAACAGGTTCATTTTATCGAAAAGTGTGCTATCAACCTCCAAAATTCAGGAGGAAACAATGCCAGCACCAACCACCGCCCAGCCGCCAATTGTCGACCGCCAGTTCGCCGAGAAATTCATGATCGCCGTCGACCGGCCGCTCGATTACGGCGTCTATTTCCTTATCCATGACTGGTGGGAAGTCGCCACGCCCGAGGCCATCGACGCTTACATGGAAGAACTGCACGGCTTGCCCGGCGCCACCCAATTCCTCAACGACCGCTATATCGCCGAACCGCTCACGGTCGAAGGCCTCAAGGACTATGCCCCCGGCACGCTCGGGGCCGCCTATCGCGACTTCGTCGTCGAGAACAATCTCATCGAGAATTTCGGCCGCGACTATCGCGCCTTCCAGAAACAGCTCATGGCCACCGGAAAGCTCAAGCGCATGCCTGAGGAGATGGCCTACATGATGGTCCGCGGCACCCAGCTTCACGACTTCATGCACGTGCTCACCGGCTATGGCGCCACCATCCCAGGCGAACTGGCGCTCGCCTCCTACTACCTCTCCCAGATCCGCAGCCCCTATCACGCGATCCGCCTGGCGGTGACCATGGCCCACACCGCCTTCGTCGCGCCCAAGGGCGTGGTGCCGTCCATGGATGCCTTCGTCGATGGCTGGCACTATGGACGCAACTCCCGGAACATCAATTTCGACCGGTGGGAAGAACGGCTCGGCGAGCCCCTGTCTGCGCTCCAGTCGGAGATGAACTTGCGCCAGGTCGCAAAGGCTGCCTGAACGGGCAAATGGCCCGACCCAAGGCAACGCCCGAACAGCGTGAACAGATCCGGCGCGGCATTCGCCAGGCCGCTGCCGAGCTTTACCGCGCCGAAGGTCTCGCTGCGATTTCCGCCCGGTCCGTGGCGCGAAAGGCCGGTGTCTCGGTCGGCACGATATACGCCCATTTCGGCGACCTCGCCACGCTGATGCAGTCGCTCTGGACCGGCCGCGTCGACCGGCAAAACGTCAGGTTCCGAGCGATTGCAGATCAGATCGACGACCCCCGAGAACGGCTTCGGGCGCTCCTGGCAGCCTATCTCGACTTCGCAGCGGAAAATGCGGATCTCTACCGGGCTGTGTTCCTCTTCGTCAGGCCTGAAAGCCACCCCCAGCCTACGCCCGAACCGCTGGCAACCTATCCCTTCCCAACTCTCCTGATCGAAACCGTCCGCGCGGGCCAACAGGCCGACCACTTCATCCCCGGTCCGCCCGAAACCCTCGCCCAGATCCTGTGGTCGGGCCTGCATGGCTGCCTCGCCTTGCCGGTCAATCTCGACCGCGTTGCCCTGGCCTCGTCACACGACACCGCAGGTCCCATGCTCGACGCGCTCATGCGCGCGGTCGAGACGAGCCACTGATCTACTCGTCTCCCACATCCCCATCGAATAGCCCGGCTTGCAGCGCCGCCGGCGGCTTCTCGCCAACTTTTTCGTAGGCTCCCGGCGTCGCCATCCGCCCCCGCGGCGTGCGGGCCACATAGCCCTTCTGCATCAGGTATGGCTCGATCACTTCCTCCACACTGTCGCGCGCTTCGGAGAGGGCCGCCGCGAGTGTATCGACCCCCACCGGCCCGCCAGCATAGGTTTTCACCAGCGCCTTCAGGTACCGCCGGTCCAGCGCATCCAGCCCCTCTTCATCCACGTCCAGCCGCAATAGCGCTCCGGCGGCCGACTCCCGCGTGATCGCCTCGCCATCAGCCTCGGCAAAGTCCCTGACCCGCCGCAGCAAACGCAGCGCAATCCGCGGCGTCCCCCGCGCCCGCGTCGCGATCTCCACCGCGCCATCCTCGCTGATATCGGCGCTCAGCTTGCGCCCCGCCGCCATCACGATCCGCGACAGCTGCTCAGGGTCATAGAATTCCAGCCGCAGCGGAATGCCGAACCGGTCCCGCAACGGCGTCGCCAACAGCCCGGCCCGCGTCGTCGCCCCCACCAGCGTGAAGGGCTGCAGGTCCAGCCGCACCGATCGCGCACTCGGCCCCTCGCCAATCACGATATCCAGCGCATAATCCTCCATCGCCGGATAGAGGATCTCCTCCACCGCCGGGGGCAGCCGGTGGATCTCGTCAATGAACAGCACATCATTGGCTTCAAGATTGGTCAGGATCGCCGCCAGGTCCCCCGCCTTGGCGATCACCGGCCCCGACGTCGCCCGAAACCCCACACCCAGCTCCTTTGACAGGATCTGCGCCAGCGTCGTCTTGCCCAGTCCCGGCGGCCCGAACAGCAGCACATGGTCCAGCGCCTCTTCCCGCCCCGCCGCGGCCTTCACATACACCTTCAGATTGGCCTTCGCCTTGGCCTGCCCGATGTAATCATCAAACGTCTGCGGCCGCAGCGCCCGGTCCAGCGCCTCGCCCGCCTGCATCTCCGGATCGGTGATCGAGCCCTCGCGGGAAAAACCGGCAGACGCGGGATCGCCCTCGCTCATATCGCCAGCTCCTTCAGCGCCGCTTTCACCAGCGCGCCGACATCCTCGCCATCAGCCCCCGCTTTCACCGCGGCGGCCACGGCCCGGCCCGCATCGGTGGTGCCATAGCCCAGATTGGTCAGCGCCGAGACCGCCTCACTCCGCGCCCCCGACGCCGGCGCTGCGGCGGCCACACCCGCACCAGCCCCCGGCACCCCGCCTGACAGCGCCCCGAACCGCCCCATCGGCGGCGGCTTGCCAGACAGCTCTCCCACAATCCGCTCGGCCAGCTTCTTGCCCACACCCTTCGCCCGCGTCACCGCTGCCACATCGCCCAGCGCGATCGCATCCATCATCTCGCCCGGGCTCAGCGCATCCATCAGCGCCATCGCCGCCTTGCCGCCAACCCCCGGCACGTCCTGCAACCGCGCGAACCACGCCCGCGCCTCATCGCTCTCGAACCCGTAGAGCACGATCGCGCTCTCGCTCACTTTCGTCTCCACGTGCAACACCGCCCGCTCGCCGGTCTTCAGCCGGGACAGGACCCGCGTCCCCGCCAGCGCCACATAGCCCACCCCATTCACATCGATCAGCACGCTATCGACCCCGATCGCTGCCACCTCGCCCGTCAACCGCCCGATGATCATGCCACGCCCTCCAGCGGCCGGTGATGGGCGGCACAGATCGCGCACGCCAGCGCATCGGCTGCATCCGCCGTCACAGCGCCCGCCCGCGGCAACAGGCGCTGCACCATGAACGCTACCTGGTCCTTGTCCGCCCCGCCCGTGCCGACCACCGCCAGCTTGATCTGCCGCGGCGCATGTTCGCTCACCAACACCCCAGCTCGCGCCAGCGCCGCCATTGCCGCCCCCCGCGCCTGGCCCAGCTTCAGCGCCGAGCGCGGCCCTGCATTCACCAGCGTCTCCTCAACGCCCGCCAGGTGCGGACGATGCTCCGCCGCCAGCGCACTGACCTCGGAGAAGATCCCCGCCAGCCGCACCGCCAAGGCGAGCCCCGGATCCACCTTGATCACACCATGGGCCACATGCGCCAGCCGCGCGCCCGTCTGCTCGACCACGCCCCACCCAGTGGCCCTCAGCCCCGGATCGACGCCCAGTATCCGAATCGTTTCCTGCATCGGCCCAGACCTTAGCCGCTTCGGTTAAGGCCGTCTTGCCGTTTTCGCGCTTTGTTCAACAAGCCGAGCCGGCCTATGGCAAGCGCCGCACTACTTCCGGCGGCGATACCGGCACAGCCACCGCGTCCCTCACGGCCACCTCACCTGGCACCAAGACGCGGCACGTCACCCCGCCGCGCCAATCCTTCGCCAGCGCTTTCAACAGGCCCGGCTGCGCCTCTTCCATCCGCTTGCAAGGCCAGGTCTGCCCGGTCACTTCCAGCCGCAAGGCGCCAATCGCGATCACGCCGCCCTCCGCCCGGGGCAGCTCGACCCCGTCGGTCAGCAAATTGGCCCGCCGCGTGGTCCAGGGCAGCGCACGGTCACCCGTCTCCGGCAGGCCCAGCTCAGCCAGCGCCGCGTGCCAGGCTTCCCGCGCCATCACCGTCACAATACGGTCGGGATACTTGCCCGCATGGTCGCCATCCAACCCGCCGCTGACCGCCACAGACACCGCGTCCCGCGTCTCCATCGGCGCCTTCCGCGCCGGCCGAACCGCAATTCCGATGAGCGTTGACATGCTGACCTCCTACGCGCTTTCCACAAGCCCTACGCCGCCGTTCCGCCCCGTTCAAGCGCTGCTGAAGAACCCGCGCCCCCAAACCCACCCCGAACGCTCCGCCCTCGCCGAAGATGCCCGCAAGGCCTTCAGAAAACTGGCGGCGGCGTCCCAATCGGGCTAAAGCGATTTCACCTTTGGTGGAAGCGCTCCACCGGGCAAAGCCCGTCGGGCGGCTAGCCCGCCCCCGCGGAGGCGGCTGGCGCAGCCAGCCTGCCGTGAGCGACATAAAACGGTGACTGATTCCGCCGAAGGCGAAATCAGTCTAAGGCTCACCAATGGAAGATGGCGGCTGGACAGATTCGGCACCCGCCTGGATCGCCAGCCAGGGCGACCAGGGCGATAAATCGCGCCGATACATCCTCGACAGGGCCATGCTCGACCGGATCGACGGGCACCGCTTCAAGCGCGCGCTCGATGTGGGCTGCGGGGAAGGCCGTTTCTGCCGGATGTTGCGCGAACGCGGGATCGATCCAACCGGCATCGACCCCACCGCGCCGCTCATCGCCTGCGCCCAGGAGCGCGACCCCGGCGGCGACTACCGGCTCGGGCGCGCCGAAGCCCTCGACCTTTCCGACGCCAGTTTCGATCTTGTCGTGGCTTATCTGAGTTTGATCGATATCCCCGATTTCCGCGCCGCCATTTCGGAAATGGTCCGCGTCCTCGAACCCGGCGGGACCTTGCTCGTCGCCAACCTGACCAGTTTCTCAACCGCCGGAACCGAGATCGGGTGGCAGTATGATGCGGCCGGCTCCAAATCCATTTTCGGCCTCGATGGCTACATGACCGAGGGGCCAATGGAGACCGCATGGGCCGGCCTCCGGATCACCAATTGGCACCGGCCCCTCAGCGCCTACATGCAGGCCTACCTGTCCCACGGCCTGACCCTGGTCCATTTCGACGAACCCACACCCCACAGCCCCGATGGAGCCGCCATCATGCCCGACTATCCAAGGGCGCCCTGGTTCAACATCATGCAGTGGCAAAAACCTGCCTAGCCCCGCCCCGCCACTGCGGCCGCCCGTGCTGGCAGAAACGTGCTGCCCCTAAATAAACACGCCACCCTCAGCGCCGCCCTGCGGCTTGACCGCAGGGCCCATCACCCGCAACCGCCACAAAAACCGCCGGCAAAAAGCCCCGCTGACCGGGCCAAAAGCCCAATCCCAGACCCCACTCTCGGAGCACCGTCCGCGTCAAACACAACCGATCTCCACGCCGCACGCCCAAGAGCTGGCCCCTGCGGTCAAGCCGCAGGGAAAAGGTTCGGAGGAGAGGGGGACGAACTCCACCGCAAACCACCGCTCGCGCACCGCACCCCCAAAGGGCAAGGCCCGCCGGCCGGTCAGGCGGCCCCCGCGGAGACGATTGGCGCAGCCAATCTGCCGTGAGCGCAAACGATGTGAGCGCAAACGATGCGCCTCAAGCCACCCGCTCGACCATCATCGCCTTCACTTTGGCGATCGCCTTGGCCGGGTTCAGGCCCTTGGGGCAGACCTGGGCGCAATTCATGATCGTGTGGCAGCGGTAGAGCTTGAACGGATCTTCCAGATCGTCGAGCCGTTCGCCCGTCGCTTCGTCCCGGCTGTCGATCAGCCAGCGATAGGCCTGGAGCAGGGCTGCGGGGCCGAGATACTTGTCGCCATTCCACCAATAGGACGGGCAGGACGTGGTGCAGGACGCGCACAGGATGCACTCATAGAGCCCGTTCAGCTCATTGCGCTGGTCTTCAGACTGTTGCCATTCCTTCTCGGGATCGGGCGTTTCAGTCTTCAGCCAGGGCTGCACATAGGCGTGCTGAGCGTAGAAATTAGTCAGGTCCGGGATCAGGTCGCGGATCACCGGCAGAGAGGGCAGGGGCGCAATCGTGATCGTCGAGCCGGCCACTTCATCCCAACCGCGCGTGCAGGCAATCGTGTTGTGCCCACCAATATTCATCGCGCAGGACCCGCACACGCCCTCGCGGCAAGACCGGCGAAAGGCCAGGGTCGGGTCAATGGTGTTCTTGATGTGGATCAGCACGTCCAGCACCATCGGGCCGCACTGCTCCAGATCGACCCAATAGGTATCCCAGCGCGGATTGCCGCCCTCTTCGGGACTGTAGCGATAGATCCGGAATTCCTTGAGTTTTCCCCCGCGTTCGGGCTTCGGCCAAGCCTTGCCTTTGCCAACTTTGGAATTCTTCGGGAGCGTCAACTGAACCATGGGAGTCCTGCATTTCCAGACATCTATGACCCCTAACTAGCCGAATTCCGGGCAAGGTACAGCACGCCCGCCCCGGCCAGCCGCAGCCCGGACGGTATGCCGCATCCAGCCTGGTCCGCGCGGTCGATGAAAGATTGGTCATGACCGCACAGAAAAGTTTCACTGGCCAGTCTGGCACCGATCATGCGAGCCTGCCTGAGTCCGAAATTGACCAGGGGAGTGGATCCATGAAGGACTTTTACTTTAGCGCGAAGGGCCGCGTCAGCCGCAAGGACTGGTGGCTGAAATACTTCTTGCCGGTTTTTGGCGTCTATATCGTCGCCGCCGCGATCTTCGCCGGCCTCGTGGCTGTGCTCGGCGATGCGGCCGCGATTGCCGGTGTGTTGCTGATCCCGATCGTGATCGGCGTGGTCTGGGCCAGCATCTGTGTTGGTGCCAAACGGTTTCACGACCGCAATATGAGCGGCTGGTGGGTTCTCTACTTCATGCTGATCGGGCTCGCGATCACGGTCGTTCAGTATGCCGGCATCTTCGCCTTCGGCCCCGAAAGCGGGCTCGGCGTGACTGTCTTGCTTGTCACCACTTTGGCGAGCTTCGCCGTGTCGATCGTTCAGCTGGTGATCCTCGGTTTCCTGCCGGGAACCAAGGGTCCGAACCAATACGGCGCCGACCCGCTCGACCCAATCGGCGGCACGGCCCAGACCTTCGCCTGACCGGGCACCCTTCAGAAAGTAGCGGCGGATACGCGTCCGCCGCTGCTTCGGCTCAGTAAACCCGCGCTTTCGGCTCGATATACGCGATCTCGTTCGACATGGTGTAATCGTGCACTGGCCGGTAATCGATGTTCACCTTGCCGCCATCATCGACCCAGGCGAGCGTATGCTTCATCCAGGTTTCGTCGTCCCGGTCGGAGAAATCCTCGCGGGCATGGGCGCCCCGGCTTTCTTCCCGGTTCACCGCCGAATTCACCGTCACCGCCGCCTGGGCGATGAGATTGTCGAATTCCAGCGCTTCGACCAGATCGGTATTCCAGACCATGCCCCGGTCCTTCACATCGATGCCGGGCAAACGGGTGAACACCTCGTCGATCTTCTCGACGCCTTCGCGTAGCACATCGCCGGTGCGGAAGACCGCGCAGTTCGACTGCATCGCCTTCTGCATGTCCAGGCGTAGCCCGGCGACGGGCTGGTCGCCCGATGCGTTCCGCATCTTGTCGAACCGCGCCACGTGCCGGTCGGTCCACCCCTCATCAAGGGCAGGTTGGGAGGCGCCGGCCTCGACCGAATTGCCGCAATGAATGCCTGCCGCCCGGCCGAACACCACAAGGTCGATCAGCGAGTTCGATCCCAACCGGTTTGCGCCATGGACCGAAACGCACGCCGCTTCGCCAACAGCCATGAGGCCCGGCACCACATGGTCAGGATCGCCATTGGCCTTGGTCAGCACTTCGCCGTGATAGTTCGTCGGAATGCCGCCCATATTGTAATGCACGGTCGGGAGCACGGGTATCGGATCCTTGTTCACATCGACGCCAGCAAAGACGCGCGCCGTTTCGGAAATCCCTGGCAGGCGCTCGGCCAGCGTTTCAGGTGGCAAATGGTTCAGGTGCAAATGGATATGGTCGCCCTGGTCGCCCACCCCGCGGCCTTCGCGGATTTCCACCGTCATCGCGCGGCTGACCACATCTCGAGATGCCAGGTCTTTCGCACTTGGCGCATAGCGCTCCATAAAGCGCTCGCCCTCGCTATTGGTCAGGTATCCGCCTTCGCCTCGCGCGCCTTCGGTAATCAGGCAGCCCGAGCCGTAAACCCCGGTCGGGTGGAACTGGATGAACTCCATGTCCTGCAAAGGCAATCCGGCCCGCAGCACCATGGCATTGCCATCGCCCGTGCACGTGTGGGCTGAGGTACAGGAGAAGAAGGCCCGGCCATAGCCCCCAGTTGCCAACACGGTTTTCTGCGCCCGGAACCGGTGCAGCGTGCCATCGTCCAGCTTCCACGCGGTCACGCCCCGGCACTGGCCGTCCTCGTCCATGATCAGGTCGAGCGCGAAATACTCGATGAAGAACTCGGTTTGGTTGCGCAGGGCCTGCCCATATAGCGTGTGCAGCATGGCATGGCCGGTCCGGTCCGCCGC
>JBCCBN010000021.1:0-26871 GCA_039034035.1 Pseudomonadota bacterium | reverse complement strand
GAACGAGCCCCGACGCACGGTAGCAGGCGGGACGTCGCGGAAGCCCGCCGCCTGAAAAGCGTCGTCATCCCAGCCGTCGAATTTTGATGGAACCTTGTCCCACCATTTGCCATCGGCCCCCGGTCCACCATCCATCAGCGTGTTTGCATTGAGGCGGAATGAGAGCAGCACGGCCTTCTTCAGCCATTGGTTCACGGTCCAGTCGCCATTGGCGGATCCGCGCTGGGCGACCCGGGCTTCTCCGGTGTCGAGGAGGTCTATGGCAGCGTCGACCGCTTCGCGGACTTCCCCCTGGGTGCCGGTGGAAATGTCGGCTCGGCCTTCCCAGGCCTGGTCGATTACGCGGGCAAGGGCGTCTGTCATGGGGGCGTATCCTGTGTCTCGGGAGCGGCTTCGAGAAGGAAGCCGGCTAGGTCTTCGGTCACATAGTGAACATGGGCGCCGAGATCATCCCCCCGCCGGGCCGGACGCGCGATTTCCGGCTCGTGGCTCCAATCCACATCTGAGCGGACGAGTACGGTAGTGAAGCCCATGGCGTGGGCCGGCACCAGATTTCGCGACAGGTCTTCGAAGAAGATGGACTGGCTCGGCTCGAGGGCATGGAGATCGCAAAAGCGGTAATAGGCACGCGGATCTGGCTTGGGATGGTAGTGGCAGTCTTCAATTCCGGACATGCCATCGAACAAATGATCGAGGCCCATGTGGCGGGTAACGCGCTCGGCGTGTCGACGTGAGCCATTGGTGTAAACGTATTTCCGGCCGGGCAGGGCGCTAATGGCGGCCCGCAGCCGGTTGCAAGGTGTGAGAGGGCTGAGATCGACTTCGTGGACGTAGTGGAGGAAGTCTTCCGGCGCCATTCCGTGTTCCTGCATCAAGCCCTTCAGCGTGGTGCCGTGGCGGGCATAGTAGGTTTTCTGGATGCTGCGAGCGTCATCGTGGGGAAGGTCGAGAAATTCTGCGACATATTCGGTCATGCGAACGTCGATCGCTGGGAACACGCTCGAATCGGCTGGGTAGAGCGTATTGTCCAGGTCGAAGACCCAGGCCGAGACGTGGGACAAGGCGGCGCGCATGGCTTTATCCGCCATTTCCGGTATCGGCCGGTTCGTCAAAATCGCGGTCGAAGAATTCGAAGACCAGGCGGCCATCTTCCGGTGTGGGCGTCTTGGCGAAGAGAGCGGTGCGATAGAGGCCGGCTTCGCAATTGTCCCGGCCCGAAACGGCAAATTTCGACCGGGCGACACAGAAACCGTCGGCGGCCCGGGTCAGCATGCGAGTTTCGCCATCGTCGCGCTCCATCTCGCCATAGACATAGAAGTCGGACTGGACGAGCGCTTCATCGATGGCCCGGGCGCAACCACCCGATTCCAGCAGCCACCAGCCCCGGCTTTCCCACTCATCGCCGCGGCGGCGGGCGATGGCGCTCCAGACCCGGTGGTCGGTGCGGTTGCAAAGGCTGAGGCCGACGGTTCGGGAGCGGTCGATGGCAGAGAGTTCGAGCAGATCGATGAGATCATTGTCTGGCGTGCTGGCGGGGAGGCTGTTTTCGGTCAGATACTCGCCGATTGCGCTGCGGGTGCGGCGCTGGAGCAAGCCGTCGATCCGACCGGTATAGACGCCGGCATCGATCAGGAGGCGCTGGACTCCCGCAGCCTTGGCCTTGTCGAGGGTGTAGCGATCGGTTTCGGTCAGGGTGGTCTGCCACCGGTTGCGGCGCTCGATCATGACCGGACTGAAGCGACGCTCTTCAAGGCCGAAATCATTGCAGCTCGGTGGGTTCTCGACCTGGAACGAGCCGGTTGGGTCGACGCAGAGCGGATGGTCGCCGCCCCAATGCTTCGCGCCGCCGCGATGGGCGTCGGAGGTGCGGGCGTAGAGGAAATGGACGCCGGGCTGGAGCGGGCCGGCGAGGGCAGTTTCGCAGCTTCCGGGACGGAGCTTGGTCCAGCCTTGGACGGTGATGCCGCCGGCTTCCGGACGCCCTACGGCAGCGGCAACGATGTAGCTGGTGGCATTGCACAGACGCCAACCTTCAGCCGCGGCCACTGGGGCCTGCGCAACCGCGGTACGGGTCACCGGCCCTGCGATCGCCAGCCAGGCGGTCGCCAGAGCCATCGCCATTGCGGTGAAGACCCTACGAGACAAGCGTTCCAAAGCCATGCTCGGTAAACAACTCCATCAGCAGGGCGTGGGGCTCGCGTCCGTCGAGGATCACGGCAGCTCCCACGCCATGGGTAACCGCCTGGGCGGCGGTTTCAAGTTTGGGGATCATGCCCCCGGCAACGGTGCCGTCATCGACCAGGGATTGGACATCTTTGTGGCCGACACTGCGCAAGAGTTGGCCGGCCTTGTCGAGCACGCCGGCAACGTCCGTGAGCAACAACAGGCGGCTGGCACCGATGGCCTGGGCGAGGGCGCCGGCAGCGGTGTCGGCGTTGACATTATAGCGCTCGCCGTGAGGGCCGACGCCGACCGGAGCGACAACAGGGATGAGATCCTGGTCAGCGGCGGTGAGGGCTTCCAGGACGGCGGGATCAACATGGGCCGGTTCGCCAACAAAGCCGAGATCGACGATTTCCTCGAGGTGGCTGCCGGGGGTCTTGGCGGTGCGCGAGACCTTGCGCGCCTGGATGAGATTGGCGTCGGACCCCGAAAGGCCGACCGCCTTGCCGCCTGCTGCGTTGATGGCGCGGACAATGCCTTTGTTGATAGCGCCCGAAAGGACCATTTCGACCACGTCCATGGTGTCACCATCGGTAACTCGGAGCCCGTCCTTGAAAGTGGACTGGATGCCCAGCCGGTCGAGCAGGGCGCCGATCTGGGGCCCGCCGCCATGGACTATGACCGGGTGCATGCCGAGATGTTTGAGCAGGACCACGTCGCGAGCGAAGCCCTCCGCCAAGCTGGCATCGACCATGGCGTGGCCGCCATACTTGATCACCACGGTCTGGCGGTCGTAGCGTTGGATATAGGGCAGCGCCTCGGCCAGGGTGGCAGCGGTCAACTGGGCGGGGGCGGGCGGTTCGGTCATCGCCGGTCGTGTAGCCCGTTTCGCTGCGCGGGGGGAAGGGGGATCACGCGCCTGAGGTCAGCGCTTCGCGCTTTTCTTCGAGGGTGAGCCATTCCTCTTCCATGGTGGCGAGGTCGGCTTGGGCGGCTTCCAGGCGCTGAGACTTGGCGGTGAAGGCTGCGGGGTCCTTGCCGTAGGCGTCCGGGGCGGCCAGGGCTGCCTCGAGCTCTGCGATCTCGGCCTCGCGTTCGGGCATCAGCGTGCCCAGCTCTTCAAGGCGATAGCTATCCTTGTAGCTGAGCTTGGTCTGGGTCTTGGCGCTTCGGTCTGGTTTTGGTTTGGCCGGAGACTTCGCGGCCTTCGGGCGAGGCGCGGCGCCGAGGAGGCTGGGCACCTGTTCCAGCGCATCGGACCAGCCGCCTGCGGTTTGCAGCCATTGGCCGCCGCCGACCGGGACGAGGCAGGAGGTCACGGTGGCATCGAGGAAGGCGCGGTCGTGGCTGACAATGATCAGGGTGCCATCATAGCTGGCGAGCATGTCTTCCAGCAGGTCGAGGGTCTGCATGTCGAGATCATTGGTCGGCTCGTCCATGACGAGGAGGTTGGATGGGCGCGCCAGGGCAACGGCCATGGTGAGGCGGTTACGTTCGCCCCCTGACAGGGCGCCAACGGGCTGGCGCATTTGCTCGGGCAGGAACAGGAAGTCCTTGGCGTAGCCGGTGACGTGGCGAGGGGTACCCTGGACCATGATCTGATCGCCGCCCGAGGGGGCGAGGGTTTCCCACAGCGTGTCTCGAGGATTGAGCGCGTCCCTGGCCTGGTCGAGATAGGTGGGCTCAATGGTGGGGTTTCGCTTGAGGCGACCGGAGTCCGCATCAAGCTCTCCGAGCAGGAGCTTGATCAACGTCGTCTTACCGGCGCCGTTGGGACCAACAATACCGATGCGGTCGCCGCGCAGGATGTTGAGCGTGAGATCGGTCACAATCGGGAGCGGCCCGGTGGGCGTCTCGTAGGTCTTGTGGAGGCTTTTCGCCTCGATCACGCGTTTGGAAAGGACATCGCCGCTTTCGGCCGCGAGATCTGCGCCCGCTCGTCCGGCTGCGAGCCCGGCACGAAGGTCGGCATGGCGCGCGCGCATCTCCATCAGCTTAGTAAGGCGGCCCTGATTTCGGCGGCGGCGGCCCGTAACCCCGCGCGCGAGCCAGCGATGTTCGGCCTTGAGCTGGGTCTGCATGCGGGCCAGACGCTTTTCTTCAGCGGCTTCCACACCGTCGGCCCAGTCGTCGAACTTACCGTAGCCTCCCGGGCTCTTTAGCACGACGCCCTGGCGTAACCACAGAACAGTGGTCGACACATTCTCAAGGAAGCGCCGATCGTGGCTTACCAGGATGAGGGCGCCCTTGAACGCATTGAGCCGGGTTTCCAGCATGGCGATGGTGGCGATGTCGAGATGGTTCGTAGGCTCGTCCATCATCAGAAGATCTGGCTGGCGGGCGAAGGCGCGAGCGAGTGCTACGCGGCGAGCCTGACCGCCCGACAGGGTTGCCGGGTCGAGGGTTGGGTCGATGCCCATTTCTGTGAGTTCGGCCTCGGCGAAGTGGCGCTCGTCGAGGCCTTCGCCGGCATAGGCGAGCGCTGTGTCGTAGCCGGAGAAGTCAGGCTCCTGGGGCACGATAGCGGTTACCGCGCCCGCTTGCAGCCAGATATCGCCGCCATCGGGTTCGAGCGCACCGGACATGAGTTTCATGAGCGTGGACTTGCCCGCTCCGTTGCGACCGACGAGGGCCGCCCGCTCTCCCTTGGCGAGCGACAGTGATACACCGGTGAAGAGGGGCTTGCCGCCGAAGGTGAGGGCGACATCGGTGAGCGTGAGGAGGGGAGGACGGGCCACGGTCGGGACTCTGGAAGTGTGAGGTTATCGAGCTGGCGCCAAGGTTAGCGCTGGGCGGGGAGTTCGGCGACCTGGCGGCCGGCCACGTTGGAGAAGGCTTCCGACAGGGAGCGGTAATAGGCGACGCGCGCCTTGGCCGTCCGCGACAACACCACAGCGCGGTCAGCGCCTTCGAGGGGCTTGGCGGTCTGGTCGGCCAAGGCGAGGCTCATGATCTTCGCGAACAGTTCCGCCGGCAGGCCTCCGCCGGTCACCTCGTCCATGGGGCTGTTGTCATCATTGCCGACCCAAACGCCGGCAACGAGCCCGGTGGTGTAGCCGACAAACCATGCGTCGCGCCAATCCTGGCTGGTGCCGGTCTTGCCGGCGACGGTCCAGCCGTCGATGGCGGCGCGGCTGCCGGTGCCGCTGGCGACGGTGGACGTGAGCATGCCGGTCATGTCGCGGGCGAGGTTGCGGTCGAACACGCGATCGGCATCGATAGGCTCGCGCTCGTAGAGCAGCGTGCCGCGCGTGTCCTCGATCTGGGCGATGAGGTAGGGGTCGAGCTTGAGCCCGCCGCGCATGAAGACACCGTAGGCACGGGTGAGTTCCCAGAGCGTGACTTCCTCGCTGCCAAGGGCGATCGAGGGATGGGGCTCGAACGGGGAGACCATGCCAAAGCGGCGCGCGAGTCGGATCACGCGCTCGAGCCCGACCTCCTGGGCGAGGATGACCGATACGGTATTGATCGAATCCGACATGGCCTCGGTGAGGGTGACTGTGCCGCGATACCCTCCGGTATAATTGCGCGGGCTCCATTTGCCGATCTTGAACGGAACATCGAGACGGGTGTCGTAGGGGTGGATGCCCTCTTCAAGAGCGGCAGCGAAAACGAGGGGTTTGAAGGATGAGCCGGGCTGGCGCTTTGCCTGGGTTGCGCGGTTGAACTCTGAATCGATGTAATCCACACCGCCAACGAGGGCGAGGACCTGGCCATCGGGGCGAACGATCATCGCTGCGGCCTGGCTGACTTGAAGTGTTTCTCCCTGGGCAGCGACTTCCTCTGCGATAGCGGCGTGGACGGCCGATTGCAGGTCCGGGTCGATGGAGAGGGTGACGACCAGGTCTGGCGGGGCATCCGGGAGGAGCTTGACGACCCGCTCCTTGGCAAGGTCGAGGACGTAGCCGAGTTGGGGATCACCTACGGGGCGATCGACAAGGTTGATTTCAGCGTTGGCAGCGGCATCGGCCTGGGAGTCCGAAAGGTAGCCGGCACGGACCATTTCATCGAGGACGTAGCGCTGGCGGTCCTGGGCGCCGGCAAGATTGCGGGTTAGCGCGAGGCGAGACGGGGCTTGCACCAGGCCGGCCAGAAGGGTGGCCTGGCCAACGGTAAGGTTGCGGGCTTCGACACCAAAATAGTGCTCCGCAGCCGCGCTGAGCCCATAGAATCCGCCGCCGAAATAGGCGCGATTGATGTACAGTTCGAGGATCTCGTCCTTGGTCAGACGCTCTTCGAGCTTTCTGGCCAGATGCATTTCCTGGACTTTGCGCTGGAGGGTTTGCTCCGGCGACAGGACCAGATTCTTGACCAGTTGCTGGGTGATGGTGGAGGCGCCGGATACGGTGCGGCCCTCGCGCCAATTGGACCAAGCGGCGCGGACAATGGCGCGGGTGTCGGCGCCATTGTGCTGGTAGAAGCGCTTGTCTTCGGCGGCGATGAAGGCGTGGTAGATGTGGGGGGGCAGGTCGACAAGGCGGACTTCGCGGCCGTAGCGAGGGCCCCGGATGTCGAGCACGGTGCCGTCAGAGGCCTGGAAGGCGATGGCTGGTTCGCGGTTCCGGGTCCAGAGGGTTTCGCGCTCTGGCAAGTCGGGCATGCCAGCATAGAGCGAGCGGACGTAAATGCCGGCAGCGATACCGGTACAGGCGACCGAGACCAGCACCGCGATGAGGGCATAGCGCAGCAACCGCTTGCGGAGCAGGTGCTCGGAGCGGGGCTTAGGCGCGGTGCCTTTCCGGCCGAAGGGTTTCGCTGTGTTGGCCATGGATCCTGTTATGGGCGTGGATGGCGGGACTCGGCGTCCGGCGAAAGGTCTGCCTGCAGCGCCGGAGAGGGCCACCACGCGGCTATGGCTGCACTTTAGGGCAAGGCTGGGGCGATGTAAGCGGAATCGGCGCGGAGCGGCCGTGTGGGCCGGAATATGTGACTTGGTGGTCACGAGTTTGGGGCGGCGCCGGGTAACGACGGAGCGCGGGGTCAGGCGTCTTCGGGAAGGAGGGCGGTGAGGGTTTCGAGGCGGTCAGCTTCGGCGCTGGGTTTGTCCCAGCGGATTCGGTTGATGCGCGGAAAGCGCATGGCGATACCGGATTTGTGTCGGGCGCTACGCTGGATCCCTTCAAAGGCGACTTCAAAGACGAGGCCGGTTTCAGCAGTGGCGGTTACGGACCTGACGGGCCCAAACCGTTCAAGCGTGTGGTCGCGGACGAATTTGTCGAGCCATTTCAGCTCATCGTCGGTAAAGCCGAAATAAGCCTTCCCAACCGGGGTGAGTTGGTCTGCACCGTCTGTCGATCTCCAGACGCCGAATGTGAAATCGGAATAGAAGCTGGAGCGCTTCCCGTGTCCGCGCTGGGCATACATGAGAACGGCATCGATGAGGAACGGGTCGCGCTTCCACTTGAACCAGGGACCTTTCGGACGGCCGGGCTGGTAGAGGCTGTCCCAGCGCTTGAGCATTACCCCCTCGATTTCCGGTGCAGGCGGATCGAGCCGGGTAGCGTTCAGCCCATCGATGGTTTCGAAACAAACGAGCGGGGAAAGATCAATGCGGGACGAACCCAGAGTCTCGGTGAAGGCTTCGAGCTGAGCCCGCCTTTGCGCGAAGGGTCGAGAGCGCAAGTCCTCATCCTCCCATTGCAGGAGGTCATAGGCGCGGATGAAGGCGGGGTAGGTGTCCATCTGGCGTTTGGAGACGGTCTTCCGGTTGAGCCGCTGCTGCAGGTGGTTGAAGGGGGCAACCGCGCCAGACGGGCCGCGCACCAAGAGCTCGCCATCAATCGCGGCATTGAAGTCCATCGCAGCGAGCACGTCAGGGAATGTGTGGCTGATATCGTCGCCGGTGCGGGTGTAGAGACGGCGCGTTCCGTTTTCGGCAGCGGCCTGGATGCGGATGCCGTCATACTTCCACTCTGCCGCGTAGGTTTCCGGCTCGATGAGAGCCGGGTCGATTGCGTCAGGATTGTCGCGCTGGTCCTTTGGGACCAGGGCGTGGGCGAGCATCACGGGCCGGAACGGCGCGGCAAGGTCTGGAGCAGGCTTGTCGGCGCGGTGTTCGAGCCAGGCAAACAGGCTTGTGTAAGGCGGCTCAAGGCCGTGCCATATCTCCTCGATCTCGTTGACCTCAACGTCGCCAAACTGGGCGAGAGCGACCTTGGCAAGGCGGGATGAAACGCCGATCCGCAGGCCGCCCGTTACCAACTTGAGCAAGGCCCACCGGCCCTTGGCGTCCAGGGCGTTGAGCCAGTTTTCGACCAAGGCGGGGGCCTCGGCGCGGCTGGCCTCCAGCAGCGTTTCAACCACATTATCAAGCGGCGGCTTGCGGTTGGCGCCCGGCCGGGCTGGCCAGATCAAGCTGACCGTCTCGGCGAGGTCACCGACATAGTCGTAGGAGAGACGAAACAGCACCGGGTCAATGCGCTGCTCGGCCAGTTGGCGAACCGCGCCGGCCTTGATGCCGCGAATGTCGAGACCGCCGGTGATGGCGGCAACGGCCCAACCGCGTGCAGGATCGGGGGTTGTCTCGAAGTAATCGACAAGGAGCGCGAGTTTACCGTTACGAGACGGGGTCAGGATCAGCCGGTCGAGCAGGTCGGCGAAGCGGTTCATGGAGGAGGTCTATGCCATATTCAGGAGGCGATAGGCGATGGTGGCTGAGATAGGCTTCAGCTTAGGGCGCGGGATCTGCTGCGTCTTCCGAGGGATCCACAGGGGCTGACAGATCGTTGGCGGACGGGGCAGAGGCTGAAACGCTGCACAGGTCGGGCTGGAACGCGCACTGGCTCATGATATCGCTGATCCATTCCCGGTAGCCGGTGATGTTGGTGTAGCGCCCACGATAGTCGCCTTCGCAGAGGTTCTGGCCGCTGAGCTGTTCGACCACCGACAAGACGCCGACTACGGTTCGTTGGCCGTCCGCCTCGGTGACATAGAGCGGGCCGCCACTGTCGCCGATGCAGGGGCCGGCGCCTTCGCGGCTGGAAATGACGATCACGCTCGGGCTCGCGCTGACAATGTTGAGTTCGGCGCTGAGCAACAGGGGAGAGAGGGGCTGGTTGAAGCCTGTCATCCCCCAACCGGCCATGTCGGCGGTGGCATAGTGGTAGTCGCCGAGTGGGCGGTCCGTGATGCCGAACTCGGCGATGGGTACTTCCGTGAGCGCGGTCAGGGCATCCTCAGATACGCGGATCAGGGCGAGATCATTGATGAAATTGGTTTCCCGGCCGACATATCCTGAATGGCAGATAGCCGCATCGGCCTTGAACATCCGGGCCGAGCCGAGGTCGCGCAGGTTTGGCGTGCCGGCGATGAACTGGATTTCGTCATACTCGTCATCGACGCAATGGGCGGCGGTGAGGAACCAGCGCTCGGCAATGCGGGTGGCTGCGCAATGACCACTCGCGATGGTGTTTCCCTCGAAGCGGCGGGGTTCCATCTTCACGATGCCGGGGAAGGCGGTGAGGGACTGGACAGTCACCGCGCCGACAGCCTGGACGGTGAGCAGGCTTTCTGGTTGCGGCCCGGTGAGGGCCTGGGCCTGAACAGAGACTGTTGGGGTGGGCGAGGCGCCTTCGGGCAAGCCGCAGCGGGCGGCATTGATCGCACCCAGAGACGGGATCGATGCTGGGATGACCTGGGGCTCCGGAGCTGGCGGGGCAACTGTGCCAGCGTTGGCGGGCGGCGGCGCTGTGCCGGTGCCTCCGGCCTGGTCTGGCGCGGAGGTGTTGGGGGTGGACGGTGCAGTAGAGCCGGTTGAGTCAGTCGGGGCAGGGTCGGTCTGTCCCCCCGGTGCGGGCGCGGGCTCGTCTGCCGGTTCGGAGACGGTGGGCCCGCTCGGGTCGCCTTCGCCGGCGGGATTGACGACGGGGACTTTCACCGCGTCGCACGCCGCCATCGCGACCAGGGCGAGACTGCCCAAAACCATACGTAACTGGATCATCTTCGGCACTTTCCGATCGGTCCCCTTGCGCCTCAACCAAAGACGTCCCCCGATCGCCAGTTAACGCCCAGCCGGTGCGGGCAAGTCAATCCCCCTCCTCGTCATAGCCGACCAGGTGGAGGGGGCGGGCCTTGCGCCCTTCCAGCTCAGCCCAGCGCGCCAGGGCGTCGCCCCGGCCATGGGTGATCCAGACGTCTTCGGCGTCGACATCCGCTATTGTCTGGGTGAGTTCGTCCCAATCGGCATGGTCGGAGATGATCAGAGGAAGCTCGACGCCGCTCTGCTTCGCCCTTTGGCGGACGCTCATCCATCCCGAAGCGAAGGTCGGCAGCGGATCGGGGAAGCGGCGGCCCCATTTGTCATTGAACGATGAGGGAGGGCCGAGCACGATCTGGCCGCGGAATTTCTCACTTTCGCCGCGCTGGCCCTTCTCGAGCGTTGCCGGTTCGAGGCGGCCCATAGGGATGCCGTGGCTTTCGTAAAGCGCGCAGAGTTTTTCGAGGGCGCCGTGGATGAAGAGAGGGTCGTGATAGCCGGCTTCGCGGAGATGGGCGATCACGCGCTGGGCCTTTCCAAGAGAGTAGACGCCGACCAGATGGGTCCGCTCGGGAAACGTCTCCACGCTATGGAGCAGCCTGGCGATCTCTCCGCTGGTGTCGGGGTGACGGAACACGGGTAAGGCAAATGTCGCTTCGGTAATGAAGACATGGGTTCCGGGGACGACTTCGAACCGATCGCAAGTGGGATCGCGGCGGCGCTTGTAATCGCCGGTGCAGACCATGCGCAAGCCGCGATAGTCGAGCACGACCTGGGCTGAACCCAGCACGTGACCGGCCGGAGACAGGCCTACCGTTACGCCATTTATCGAGACAGTTTCGCCGGGTGTCAGGGCCTGGGTCGTTCCGGCAAAGGCTTCGCCATAGCGCACCGCCATGATCGCGAGCGTCTCCGGCGTGGCGAGCACGGCACCATGGCCGGCGCGGGCATGGTCGGCATGGCCATGGGTGACGACCGCCCGGTCGACGGCGCCACGCACCGGGTCGATGTAGAAATCGCCGGGCGGGCAGTAGAGCCCTTTGGGCGTGGGGCGGAGAAGGAGGTCCGGACGGAGCATGGGTAGTGGGAGTCCAGGCCCCGGATTGGCCATCGCACTGTGTCGCCCCGGGGTCCGGGATGGCAATAGGCGCGGGGGCGAAGTTAGCGGCGGCCGGTGGGGTTGTTGGGAGTGACTTCGTCTGTCTGGGGCAGGGCTACGGTGCCAACGCTGCCGAGCAATTGTTCCAGCAGGGTCATCTGGCGACCCAGGGTCGGAGTTTCGGCCGATGCATAGTTCACCACTTCGCCGTCATCGACATCGTAGAGCAGGACCTCGTCGACCAGATCCTCCTCGCCGAAGCGGATCGCCGTGATGGTGCGCCCCGATACGCGCGGGATGTAGTAGGCAAACCGTTCGCGCTGGGCCGAGACGTAGAACCATGTGTTCTCGTCGAAAATGCTCTCGGTCGATGGCGTTCCGAGCTTGGCGAGCACTGATGCGCGCGTATCGACGCCGACTTCCATCTCATTCGGCTGCGCCTCATCGGGGATGTAGCCATGAAAGTCGGTGATGGGTGTGATGCAGGCCGTGGTCACCGAAGCGAGGGCGAGGGCTGCAATGATCCGTTTGTGGACCATGGGTTGGACTCCCGTCTGTTGCGCACCAACTAGCGGGTCGGGCCCGATATTGGCAAGCGGTGGAGTTCAGCTGTGGCTGGGATTTTCGACTGGATGAAAGTACGCCCCGATCCGGCGGCGACTGCTGCGCAGGAGTTGTGCGATGCGGTAATGGCGCAGGCTCGCGCGCCGGCCCTCTACCAGGCAAGGCTAGCCGAAGACACGTTTGAGGGCCGGTTCGGCATGATGGCGCTCCATGGTGGGCTCCTGATGCGGCGGCTAGGCGCAGCGGGGCCGGAGGGCCGGGAGATGGCAGAAAAGCTGGGCGAAGCGCTGTTCGACCGGATCGACTATGCCTTGCGGGAAGAGGGAGTGGGCGACGCGTCGATCGCCCGGAAAGTGCGTAAGCTGGGCGAGGAATTCTACGGCCTGGCACGGGCGCTCGATGGCGTGCTGGGAGGCGAAGCCGCGACGGCGGCCGGCATCGGGCAGGTGTTGCGCCGCAATGGGCTGGGCGGCGCACAGCCCGACGCCCTCGCCCGAGAGGTGATCGCCCGAGCAAGCAGATTGGACCGCTGCACAGATGAAGAGCTGCTATGCGGCAGGGTTGGCTGGGGGGACGAGCGTTGCAATGGTTAGGGACGCTCTCTAATGTCCGGTCGGCAGGCTCAGGGTTGAGCGCTAAGGAGTAGACCATGGCGAACGGCACGGTTCTGTCGGTAGACGCCATGGGCGGCGATACCGCGCCGGCTGTGGTGATCGAAGGGCTGGCCCGTTTTCTGGCGAGGCGCAGCGACGTCCGGTTCCTTCTGCATGGTGACGAGGCGACCATTCGCGCGGCAGCGCCGGACGCGTTCGAGCAGATCGAGCGCCAATCAGATATTCGCCATACGCCTGATCAGGTAACGATGGCCGACAAGCCAGCTCAGGCGCTGCGCAAGCGGACCACGAGCATGTGGCGGGCGATTGCCAGCGTGAAGGATGGCGAGGCGCAGGCTTCGGTGTCGGCGGGCAATACGGGCGCACTGCTGGCGATCTCGATGGTGGCGCTGCGCAAGCTGGAAGGGGTACACAGGCCGGCCATGACCGCGCTGTGGCCGACGCCCCAGGGTCGAACCGTGGTGCTCGACGTCGGCGCAAACCTGGAAGCCGATGGCGATCAGCTTCTGACCTATGCGATCATGGGAGAGGCCTATGCCAGGGCGGTGACGGGCAAGACCCGGCCCACGGTCGGCGTGCTCAATGTGGGGTCCGAAGACATGAAGGGGCACGAGGAAGTGCGCCGGGCCCATGAACTGATCCGATCCAGCGGGCTGGACCTCGACTATCATGGCTTTGTGGAAGGCAATGACATATCCGCAGGCACCGTTGATGTGGTGGTCACCGATGGGTTCTCAGGCAATATCGCGCTGAAGACTGCGGAGGGGACAGCCCGGCTGGTAGCTTCATTCCTGAAGGAAGCGCTGTTGTCATCGGCGCGGTCGAAGCTGGGCGCCCTGCTGGCGCGTCCGGGGCTCGATGGGCTGAAGGAGCGGATGGACCCGAGTAATGTAAATGGAGGTGTGCTGCTGGGGCTGAACGGTATTTCGGTGAAGAGCCATGGCGGGACCGATCCCAAGGGGTTTGCGACCGCGATGGCGCTGGCGGTGGACCTGACGCGAAGCTCGTACCGGGAGGAGGTGGCTGCATCCCTGGCACGCGTAAGCGCGATGCGCTCGCAGTCGCCGGGAGCGGCGGCATGAGCGTAGCCATGCTGGACGGCCCGCGCAGCGTGATCCGCGGCACGGGTGGATACCTGCCCGAACGGGTCCTGACCAATACCGATCTGTCTCGCATCGTCGACACCAGCGATGACTGGATCCGCGAGCGGTCGGGTATCGAGCGGCGGCATATTGCGGCCGATGATGAGGTGACGTCAGACATCGCAACGGCAGCCGCGAGAGTGGCACTGGATCGAGCCGGCCTTGCCGCCGAGGCGGTGGACCTGATCGTGTTGGCGACGACGACGCCGGACCGGACCTTTCCCGCGACGGCGACGGCGGTGCAGGCCAAGCTCGGCATGGGCGCCGGCGCCGCGTTTGACGTGCAGGCGGTGTGTTCGGGCTTCCTGTTCGCGCTGGCGACCGCCGACTCCCTCATGAAGCAGGGGCTCTACTCGACCGCGCTGGTGATCGGGGCCGAGACTTTCTCACGGATCATCGACTGGTCAGACCGGGGCACTTGCGTCCTGTTCGGCGATGGCGGCGGCGCGGTGGTGATGACCCGGGAGACCGACCGCGGCGAGGCTGGGGTGATCGGTCATCATTTGCGCACCGATGGACGGAAGAGCGACCTGCTATACGTCGACGGCGGGGTATCCTCGACCGGTACGATCGGTCAGGTGCGGATGGAAGGCAGCCGGGTGTTCAAGCATGCGGTGATGAATATCTCGGCAGCAATCGAGGCGATCTTGACAGAGACCGCCTATCGCGCAGAAGATATTGACTGGTTCGTGCCGCACCAAGCCAACAAGCGCATTCTTGACGGGGTGGCCAAGAAGATGGGCATCGCGGATGAGAAAGTGGTGTCGACCGTAGCCCGGCATGGCAACACGTCGGCCGCGTCGATCCCGCTGGCGCTGCACACAGCAGTTGCAGAAGGACGGATTGCGCCCGGAGACCTGATCCTGTCCGAGGCCATGGGGGGCGGATTTTCCTGGGGCGCGAGCCTATTTCGGTTGTAAAAGAGCGGCGCCTTACTCAGGATTAATCCCTACGGCTTTGAAACAAGATGCCTTTTTTTGAAAAGCAGCCTACACTGGCCTGACTATTCCATGAGATCGGGGGAACCCATGTCCACCAAGACAATTACCCGTGCGGAAGTCACGGACGCGCTGGTTAACAAGATCGGGCTCACACGCCAGGAATCGGCTGGCCTGCTCGACGACGCGCTGGAACTCATCTCCACGGCGCTGGAGGGATCGGGAGCGGTGAAGCTTTCGCGGTTCGGCAATTTCGTTGTGCGGGACAAGACTGCGCGCGAGGGTCGCAATCCCAAGACGGGGGCCGAGGCAACGATCACGGCCCGTCGGGTAGTGACGTTTCGGCCATCGCCGCTCTTGAAGTCCCGGGTGAATCCCAACGACACTTGATCATCGCAAGCGCCGTTGCGGGGAGAGAGCATGCCAGCACCGAAATCGAAGCCCGAGAAATCGGCCGAGGCCTACCGGTCCATTGGCGAGGTGGCGAAGGAGCTGGGACTGCCGACCCATGTCTTGCGCTATTGGGAGACGAAGTTTCCCCGACACGTGCGCCCGGTGAAGCGTCCGGACGGACGCCGGCTCTACCGCAAGAGTGACATTGATGGATTGCGGGCGATCCAGACCCTGGTTCACCGCCGCGGCATGACGCTGAAGGGAGCGAAAGCCCTGTTGCAGGAACGCGGCGTGCAGATCATGCTGGGCGGGGAGGGTGACCTGGCCTCGATACTCGCAGGCTCTCCTGTCCACGAATTGCAGAGATCACTGCGGACGGCCTATGGGCGGACTACAGGCGAGGAACGCGAAGCGGTGCAAACCATAGACGTGCCTGATGGCGACACCGGTTCACCGGAACGGTTACAGGCGATGCTGGATGGGATGGGCGAGTTGAAGATGCGCCTCGATGCGGCACTGGCCCGGCGGGCGGCCTGACACGGCAAGTGCTGATTATCGAAGATCGACAGGTGTGGTCGTGGGATCGGCGGCGAGGTCAGATGCCGCGGTGCGGGGCAGGCCGACTGTCGCACCGAGGTCGGCAATCAGGAAATGGTCGGAACGGCAGGATTCGAACCTGCGACCCCTCGTCCCCCAGACGAGTGCGCTACCGGGCTGCGCCACGCTCCGCCAAAGCGCTAAGGACCGCTGTATAGGCTGGCTCTGCCACACGTGGCAATCACCAATCTGCGTGTGGCGTACCGGTCGCGTTCGACAGCGTCTTCAAGGAAGGGGGACATTGCCCGGAACTGTGTTTTCCACAGGGTCTGCTGCATGAGCGGTGTTTACTGGTGGGCGATACTGGGATTGAACCAGTGACCCCTGCCGTGTGAAGGCAGTGCTCTCCCGCTGAGCTAATCGCCCACTCGTTGGGAAGGGGCGGAATAAGCCGGGCTGGCATGACCGTCAAGATGGCAGGTGACGCCAGGAGCGCTATGCGGTTTCACATGGCTGGGGCGCAACATTGCAAACGCGAAACTCGCCTCTATGGCGAATGAGCCAGAAATTGGGCGAGCGTCCGGCATGGGCGGATCGATTTGCGGCGAAGTGAAAAAAAATCGAACGAAATGCGCGTGAGTGAGTGTTGCTGAACAGCAACAAACCCGGTTGTACCCTGTTCATGATGAACGAACATTCATCAAAGTAGTCGGTTTTCTGCGACTTTCAAAAGCACCCTTGTGAACATCCACACCAACTGTCATCTCAAAGTCATAAACGAGGCTGAACAGCCCAGACCTTAGAAAGAAGGACAGGCCCGCAACGGAGTGCAAACTCCTGCAAAAATCAACAAACGGACCTGGAGAGTGTGAATGAAAGATTGGTGTGACACTGAAGGCGCAAAGCGTCTGGCAGACAAAATTCGCGAATATTGGGTTGAGCGCGGATACGAGGTGGACCTCGATTTCGTGGACTCAGGCTTTGTAGCAGCCATGCGAAGCGCGCGGACCGACGTGCGCAGCAATATGGTCAACGGCATGCCGCGCCGGCGGGCATCAGGAGACGGGAGCGCGCGGCGCACATCCTACCGCCCCAACGATCCCGAGGCCCAGCTCAGCGCTTAGCTGACGAGGCCGGAAAGCGCGGACCAGAACTCTGAAAAGTGATTGATCGTGGCTGCAGCCTCGATCTCGCCAGGTGGGGCCGGTTCATATCCGAAAGTAACAAACATAAAGGGCAGTCCTGCATCGAGGGCTGCCCTTTCGTCTGTGCGGCTATCGCCCACCATAATGGCCCGAGAGGGAATGCCGCCGGCCTGGGTGACGGTACGCAGGATATGGTCACCATCGGGCTTCTTGTTTGGAACGCTGTCTGCGCCGACCACGGCCTGGAACCCCGAAATGAGGTCAAGGGCAGCGAGGAGCCGGTCCGATAGAGCTTGGGTCTTGTTGGTGCACACCGCGAGGATCGCTCCATCTGCCTGCAGGTCGCTGAGGACATCGACAACGCCGTCGAACGGCTGGCTAAAATCGGCGATATGAGAGTGGTAGTAGTCGATGAACAGGGGCCATAGGCGCTCGACGGTGGCTTCGGTTACTGCGACGCCGTTCTGGCGAAGGCCTTCACGGATCATAGCCTTCGCGCCATGCCCGATCATGGTGCGGATAGCGGGTAGGGAAACCGGCGCCAGGGCTTCGTAGGCGAGGACATGGTTGAGGGCCCCGAGCAGGTCTGGCGCGGTTTCGACCAGGGTGCCGTCAAGGTCGAAAACAATGGTCCAGCCTGAAAGCGTTTGACCGGTGAGGGGCTTGTCCGGCATGTCGAACCTCATTTCTCATGTCGCCAGGATCGATGCGGCCAGCCTTGAACGGATCGGGCCGCCCGGGCAAGTCCGACGGGGCAGGGGATCAGGGCCGGGACCCTGAAACGCTGAGGAGCGAAGGCATGGTTGAGCGCGCGGCGGTAATTCTCGCGGCAGGGCAGGGCACGCGGATGAAATCTGCGATGCCGAAAGTGCTGCATGCGGTTGGCGGACGGGCGATGATCGACTGGTCGATTGCGCTGGCGCGCGAGAGCGGGTGCACGCGCACTATCGTGGTGTGCTCACCCGGCCAGGACGATCTGCAGGCCCATGTCCGCGCCGAGCTGGGAGATGACGGGGTCGCGATCCAGGCCGAAGCTCTGGGAACAGGGCACGCGGTGTTGGCCGCGTCCGGCGCGCTCGAGGGATTTAGCGGCACGGTGGCGGTGTTTTTTGGCGACAATCCTCTGATTCCGACAGAGCCAGTGAATGCATTGTTC
Organism: Pseudomonadota bacterium; assembly: GCA_039034035.1. Taxonomy (GTDB): domain Bacteria; phylum Pseudomonadota; class Alphaproteobacteria; order Caulobacterales; family Hyphomonadaceae; genus UBA5336. The sequence goes on along the minus strand of JBCCBN010000021.1, from coordinate 9,145 downwards.
GACGCGGTCAGCGAAGGGGCGGCCATCGGGGTGTTGGGCTTCAAGGCCGAGGTGCCGGGCAGCTACGGACGGTTGGTCACCGATGCAAGCGGGGCCTTGCAAGCCATTGTCGAGGCGAAGGATGCCACCCCAACGCAGCTGGACATCGACTTCTGCAATTCCGGCGTCACGGCTGGCACAAAGGCCGACCTGTTCCGCTATCTCGGCCAGGTCCGCAACAACAACGCAAAAGGGGAGTACTACCTGACCGATGTGGTCGCGCTGGCGGTGGCTGAAGGACGGGTCTGCCGTGCGGTCGCCTGCGATGAGGCTGATACGTTGGGCGTCAACACACGGGCCCAACTCGCAGCGGCAGAGGCAGCGTTCCAGAAGCGCAAGCGCGCCGAGATGATGGCAGACGGGGTGACGTTGGTGGCTCCGGATACCGTGTTCTTCAGCTATGATACGGTGATTGGTCAGGACGTGGTGGTGTCGCCCCATGTGGTGTTCGGGCCGGGCGTTCGGATCGGCAGCGGCACAGTTATCGGTGCGTTCAGCCATCTGGAAGGTGCCGATGTGGCGAGCGACTGCCGGGTTGGGCCCCATGCACGATTGCGGCCGGGCGCCGTGCTGGAAAGCGGTGCCGTGGTCGGAAACTTTGTTGAGGTGAAGGCGGTGCATATGGGCGCTGGGGCCAAGGCCAATCACTTGGCCTATCTTGGCGATGGCACCGTGGGTGCGGGTGCGAATATCGGCGCGGGTACGATTTTCTGCAACTATGATGGGGTGATGAAGCATCAGACCGTAGTGGGGCAGGGGGGCTTTGTCGGGTCGAATAGCGCGCTGGTCGCGCCAGTGACGATCGGTGATGGCGCGATTGTTGGCTCTGGAAGCGTGATCACCGATGATGTACCTGCCGGCAGCCTGGCGCTGGGGCGGGCCAAGCAAGTGGTGAAGCCAGATCGCGCTAAAAGTATGCGCCGCGCGCGTCGTGCGGCGAAGAAAACGGAAGGGAACTGACGGCGATGGCATGCGAAGGCGAAAAACGGAATGCGGCCCTGTCAGCGATAGAGTTTGTCGAGGACGGAATGACCGTCGGCCTGGGTACCGGATCGACGGCGAAATACTTCGTCGAGTTACTCGCCGATGAGGTTGCCGACGGCCTGATCGTTCGCGGCGTGCCGACCAGTGAAGCGACGCGCCGGCTGGCGGTGGCTCATGGTGTACCGCTGATCGATATCGACAAGGTTGTCCGGATACATCTCACGGTCGATGGGGCCGACGAGGTGGACGGGACCGGCACCCTTATCAAGGGCGGAGGGGCCGCGCTTTTGCGGGAAAAGATCATCGCCGATGCCAGCGATCATATGGTTGTGATCGCCGACCCTTCCAAACAGGTTGAGCGGCTCGGCGCATTCCCGTTACCGGTGGAGATCACCCCGTTCGGCATGACGATCACGGCGAAGAAGGTGTTTGATGCGCTGTGTGCATCGGGGATCGACAAGCCGAAGGTGAAACTACGGATGGTAGATGACACCAACACATTGCTGGTGACCGATGGCGGCAATCATATCCTCGACTGCCATTGCGCTCGAATCCCTGATGCTGAGGCAGTTGGAGCGCGGCTGTCATCGGTGCCCGGCGTTGTCGAGCATGGCCTGTTCCTGAGCGTCGCCCGAACGGTGATCATCGGCAATGAGGGCGGATCGACAGTTTTCGAGTATTGATTTGCACGCTCCAGCCATAGGCAACATATCGGGTTGCTGTTGAGGCAAGAAGGACCCGGCCATGGCAGACGAGTTTGATTTCGATCTCTTTGTGATCGGTGGCGGTAGCGGGGGTGTCCGGGCGGCCCGGATTGCCGCGCTGTCAGGGGCGAAGGTCGGGCTGGCGGAAGAGTACCGCATGGGCGGGACCTGCGTGATCCGCGGCTGTGTGCCGAAGAAATTCATGGTTTATGCGAGCCAGTACGGCAAAGGTTTCAAGAGCGCCGAAGGCTATGGCTGGAAGGCTGACAATGTCCGTTTTGACTGGCCGACCTTTGCTGCGGCGATGAATGCCGAAGTCGATCGCTTGTCCGGCATCTATATGCGGAACCTGGTAAATGCCGGCGCCACCGTGTTCGAGGAACGCGCGGTGATTGAAGGGCCGAACGCGCTACGGCTGCCGGTGAGCGGCAAGACGGTGACGGCCAAGCGTATACTGGTGGCCACGGGAGGGGTGCCATGGCGGCCCGATGCCGATGAGCTGCCGGGGGTCGAGCACACCATCACGTCGAACGAGGTGTTCCACCTTGAGTAGTTGCCGAGCCATATCGTGATTGCCGGGGGTGGCTACATTGCGGTGGAGTTTGCCCATGTGTTTGCCGGACTGGGAGTTGAGACCTGCCTGCTTTATCGAGGGGACACAGTGTTGCGTGGGTTCGACATGGATGTGCGGACCCACGTGCATGAGGGGCTGAAGGATGCCGGCGTACGGGTGATCACCCATACCGTGTTTGAAAGTATCGAGCGGACCGACGATCCCCAGCGGCCGCTGCACCTGTCGCTGACCAATGGCATGACCCTGGATGCGGACGTCGTGGTCATGGCGATGGGGCGGCGCCCGAACACGGCGGGACTGGGCTGTGAAACTGCGGGGATTGCGCTGAAAGACAATGGGGCCATTGCTGTGGACGAGTGGTCCCGCACCAATGTGAGCAGTGTCTGGGCGGTAGGCGATGTAACCGACCGAGTCGCGCTGACGCCAGTAGCGATCAGGGAAGGGCATGCCTTCGCCGATACCGAGTTCAACAACATGCCCCGCCATTTCGACCATGAGACCATTGCGACGGCGGTGTTCTCACAGCCCGAAGTTGGCACCGTGGGCCTTTCGGAAGCAGAAGCTCGGGCCGCGTATGGCCAGATCGACATCTACAAGTCTCGCTTCCGGCCGATGAAGAACATGCTGTCGGGTGACACCGCACGGACGCTGATGAAGCTGATCGTAAACGCGGACGATCAACGTGTGCTGGGGGCGCATATTGTTGGCCCCGATGCAGCAGAGATGATCCAGATGCTCGGCGTTGCGATCAAGATGGGCGCCACCAAGGCAGATCTCGATGCAACCTGCGCGGTTCACCCCACTGCGGCGGAAGAGATTGTTACCCTCCGCAACAAATGGACGCCAGGAGACTGCTGAAACGCGCGCACCGAGCCGGTAAACGAACCGGAGATCGGAGAATGGTTCCAGAGAGGGGCTTGTGTCGCGGGCATTTTTCCCCGATGTGGCGCCAATCTACCGTCCTTGAGCAAAGCCCTGCCCTGTGGTTCCCTCTTGGCGAGAATGGAGTGACCGATGAGCTGGACCCCGTCTGACTGGCGCGCGCTGCCTGCGAAGCATATTCCCGAGGATTATCCGGACCTTGAGGCGTTGAAGGCTGTGGAAGACCAGCTCAAGCGATTTCCGCCGCTTGTCTTTGCCGGTGAAGCCCGGCGATTGAAGGAACGGTTGGGCGAAGTGGCGACTGGGCGGGCATTTCTGTTGCAAGGCGGCGATTGTGCGGAGAGCTTCAAGGAGTTCCATCCCGATAATATCCGCGACACTTTCCGGGTGATCCTGCAAATGGCTGTGGCGTTGACGTTTGCCGCCGCCAAGCCGGTGGTGAAAGTGGGACGGATTGCAGGCCAGTTTGGCAAGCCGCGTTCATCTCCGGTGGAGACCATCGACGGGGTTACCCTGCCGTCTTATCGCGGAGACAATATCAATGGCATGGAGTTCACGGCCGAAAGCAGGATCCCTGATCCGAACCGGCTGATACAGGGCTATTCCCAATCGGCGGCGACGCTCAACCTGCTGCGGGCTTTCAGCCAGGGCGGTTATGCTGACCTGACGAATGTGCATCGCTGGATGCTGGGTTTTGTCGACCGGAGCCCGCAAGGAGAGCGGTACCAGGCCCTTGCCGACCAGATCAGCCAGGCAATGGACTTCATGGACGCGTGCGGGGTGACGCCGCAATCGGTACCGCAAATGAGCCAGGTGGAGTTCTACACCAGCCATGAGGCGCTGCTGCTGGGCTATGAGGAGGCGATGACGCGGATCGATTCCACGTCTGGCGACTGGTACGATACGTCGGCGCATTTCCTCTGGATCGGCCATCGGACCCGACAATTGGATCATGCCCATGTGAACTTCCTGCAGGGCGTGAAGAACCCCATCGGTGTGAAGTGCGGCCCGGGCATGGATGCCGATACGCTGAACCGTCTGATGGAAGTGTTGAACCCGGACGACGAAGCGGGGCGCCTGACCCTGATTGCCCGGTTCGGATCGGACGGCGTTGAAGCGCATCTGCCTGCACTGGTGCGGGCGGTACAGGAGAGCGGCCGGACCGTGGTCTGGTCTTGCGATCCCATGCACGGCAACACGCTAAAGACCGAGACCGGCTACAAGACACGGCCCGTGGATGCGATCCTGTCTGAGGTGAGCCAGTTCATCGATATCGTTTCGGGGGAGGGTGCCTACCCCGGCGGCATCCATTTCGAGATGACCGGACAGGACGTGACAGAATGCCTGGGCGGCGCGCGGGAGATCACCGAGCATGACCTGTCTTCGCGTTACCACACCCACTGCGATCCGCGCCTGAATGGCGAACAGGCGCTTGAACTGGCGTTCCTGATCGCGGAAAAGCTGCAATCGGTTTCCGCCGGGGTGAACCCATCCCGCCACGCGGCCGAATAAGACGAGGACAATGGGTCATGGCTCGGCGGGGCTTACCCGCCTGGGCGCGGGCTTCTGATATTCTTGATTTGCTGCGGCTGGCGGTACCGATTGCCGTGACGCGCATGTCGATGATGCTGATGAGCGTCACAGATGCGATCGTGCTCGGCCAGTTTGCGCCAGGCGAGCTCCCATTCGTGCTGAATTCCTGGTTACCGATCGGGGTTGGGCTCGGCGCGGGGCTTGGCCTTCTGCTTGGTGTCCAGGTGCTGACATCAGAATTGATGGGGGTCGGTCAGCGCGCCGATACGGGCCGGGTGTTCCGCCGTGGGCTGAAGCTGGCCATGGTGTTCGGGCTGGGCCTCGGACTGCTGATCTGGCTCAGCGCGGGGCCGCTGTTTCATGCCATGTTCGTCACCCTGTCGCCGACCGAAGAGATGAGCGCGACACTCTCGCCTGAGGACGTGGCTGCGCGCACGGCTTCGGTTACCGAAATCCTTGCCATCTCCATGCCAGGTTTCATGCTGTCAGCAGCCGCGAGCTACTATCTCGAAGCGCTGCGGCGGCCGCTCGTGGTGACGGTTTTGTCCTATGGTGGCGTATTGGTGAACTTGGTGCTGGACCTGGCCTTCATCGGCGGATGGTGGGGTATGCCTGCCATGGGGGCTGAGGGCGTGGCGATAGCCACGACAGGCTCACGTTGGGCAATCACGCTCGGACTGATCGCCGCGGTGTACCTACTGACGCCTGGATTCAAGCCATCTGTAGCAGGGCCGGCCGATGAGGGGCGCCGGCAGATCTCGGTTGGCGGCGGCACGGCCATCAGCAATGTGGCCGAATGGGGCGGGTTCAACTTCACCTTCATCATCGCCACCTGGGTCAGCCTCGTAGTGAACACCGCCTATGGATACTCGATCCAGGTAATGGGCGTGATCTTCATGCTGTATATGGGCATCGGCAGCGCGACCAGCGTGCGGGTCGCCGAGGCGTTCGGAAGGGGTAACCGCCAAGCGGTACGCGATGCCAGCCGTCTGGGGGTCGCGGCGACGGTGGTTGTCGGCGTGGTGTTCGGCGTCTTGGTGTTCTTCTTTTCCGCGCAGATTGCCCGGATCTTCGTGGCCGCCGACGCGGTGATGGATGGGGTGCTCCTGGCGCCGCTGATCGCTTCGCTGCTGATCTATGTGGCGTATGTTAGCCTGTTTGATGGGTTACAGGCGGTCGCCGCCATGGCGCTCCGGGCGCAGGAGATCGTCTGGCTGCCGACCCTGTTCCACCTGGGTAGCTTTTTCCTAGTGATGATCCCGGCTTGTTACTGGCTGGCCATCGTGATGGAGCGCGGTGCGATTGGCATGATGGAGGGGGCGGTCATCGGGGTCGGCGTTGCCGCAGCGTTCCAAACGCTGTTCCTTGAATATAGAACGGCGCGCCACGGGAGTGACGCGCCGCTATAGCGCTCTCAACAGAGAGAAAGCGACTAGATGTCCTTCAGGGCCGTTGCCGGCTTGAAGGCAGCAGAGGTTTTCTCCGCGATCTGGATGGTCTCGCCGGTGGCCGGGTTGCGGCCTTCCCGAGCGTTGCGGGTCTTGGCGTGGAATGTGCCAAAGCCGGCAATGGCAACCTGGTCACGGCTTTTCACCGCACCGGTGATGCCCTCGAAAGTGGCATCGACGGCTTCGCGAGCTTTCTCTTGGGAAAGGCCGGCGGCTTCAGCCACGAATTTGGTCAATTCACCCTTGTTCATGGGATTCTCCTCTAAAGGCTATGGCGCACAGGCGCCACGGGCAGCGTTAAGGCCACGATTCGAGTGACCCGCCTACGCTGATCCCCTTTAAACACGGGCTATGTGCCCAAAATCCAGCCCTCTTCCCGCTCAATCATTACAATTTGTGTGGAAACCTCGTTCCCCCGGGCCGCGAAAGCGGGTCCGAGACGGTTTTTCCGGTCCAAATCGGCGTAGTGACGGGCGATCGCCTCGACCTGGACCGCGTCGAGCACCTGGCCAGGCGCGGGTGTAGCGTCGATCAGCGAGGGGTAGATTTCTGCGATGACAACCTGGACGCCTTCTAGGGTTTCTTCTGTCTGCTCGCTGAGGCCGGTTTCGAATGGCCAGATGCGGGCACTCGGCAAACTGTCACGGAGGCCCGCGACATGGGGGATACCGAGTAGCATCTGACTACCGACACTGCCGGTATAGGCCAGTTGCCAGGCAGATTTGGGTTGGCCGCGTCCGGATTCGCGCAGCACCCGTTCGACCAGGCGGTACTCGGGGACCGGGGCATCATCGGTGAAAGTCGGTTTCTTGCCGGCCAGCGTGTTGACCTGGTCACGGCTCGGTGCGCCCCAAAACGGAAACGGTCCCTTCGAGATGGCGTAGTTCATGCCTGCGGCAATGGCGAACCGCGCATTGGAGTTATCCGGCTTCTCACGCACCTTGGCGCTGAGATGGTCGTGAATTGCCTTCCACGGTGGAACGGCTGCTGTGTCGAGACCGAGGGCGTCAGCGGTCCCGGCGGGGTAGCCAAAGCTGAAGTCGAAGCCGAGCAGTACTCGGTCGCCGCGTCGGGTGAGCTTGTCGACCATGTCCTCCAGGAACGTCCGCGCCTTGAGACGGGTGTCAGGATTGACGGCCCGAAACTGTAGTTTCAAACGGGCATCCTTGGCGAGGATGCCAATCCAGATAGAATTGAGGCCGGTGACCGGTTTCGCCGCCGCGCTCCAATCGACCATGATGTAGGCGTCGAACAAGGCCGCCATGGCGTTCTCCTGTGGGGTGGAAGAAGGCGAGTGTCAGGCGCCTGCCGAAAGGCTCACTGAGGGGAGGAGCATCTCTGCAAGGCGCCTGTGTCGAAGGGGGCGGCTAGGCCAGCTTGACCAGCATCTTGCCTTTATTGGCGCCGGTGAACAGGCCCATGAAGGCGTCGGGAGCCTTTTCGATCCCATCCATCACTGTCTCCTCATACTTCAACTGGCCGCTAGCGATCCAGCCGGCCATGTCCCGCAGGAAATCGGGACGCATGTCTGCATGGCTGGAGACGATGAACCCTTTCAGTGTGAGCTGCTTGCCGACCGCCTGGATCAGGTTGTGAGGGCCGGGGACCAGATCAACCGTGTTGTACTGCTCGATGGCGCCACACAGGGCCATCCGAGCCATGGGCCGAGCCGCTTCGATGGCAGCCGTCAGGTGCTCGCCGCCAACATTGTCGAAGTACACATCGATCCCGCTGGGCGCTGCGGCGTACAGCGCTTCGCTGAGCGCCTGCCAACCGCGATGGGCGCGATAGTCAATCGCATGATCGGCGCCCAGGGATTTCACATAGGCGCACTTGTCCGGTCCGCCGGCCGAGCCGACCACCGTGCATCCCTTGATCTTGGCAATCTGGACGACGGCTGAGCCGACCGCGCCCGCAGCGCCGGATACAAAAACGGTGTCGCCGTCCTGGAGACCGGCCACGCGTAGAATACCGGCATAGGCGGTCAGCCCAGGCATACCCGCAATCCCCAGCAGGGCCTGCTCAGGCAGAGGCGAGGCCGGCACTTTCTCCGCCATTACCGCAGTGGGCGGTGCGGTCCATGCCTCGCGCCAGCCGGCCATTGAGTAGACCAGGTCTCCGGGCTGGAAATCGCTATGGGCCGACGCCTCGACCCGGCCCACCGCACCGCCCTGCATCGTCTCACCAATTGCGAAGGGCGGAACATAGCTTTTTCGATCATACATCCGGCCCCGCATATAAGGGTCCACCGACATCCAGGTGTTGCGGACCTGAATCTCTCCGTCACGAGGCTCTGGGGCCTCGGTTTCTTTCATGGCGAAATCACTGGACTTCGGCTCGCCGACAGGGCGGGCAGCAAGGCCCCATTCGCGGGACGTGATAGCTGGCACGGGTGTTGTCCTCCGGTGGCTTTGTTGTTCTGCCTCTCAGGTGATCAATTTCCGCTCGGAAGGGAAGGGGGGGCGGAAAAATCTCCGGGGGTGCGGCGCGCCATTGCGAAACCGGCTATTGCGCGGTGTAACCAAGCGGAGAGTGGAGGCCAGGCCATGGACGCGTTGAAAGTCGGGGTTGCGGGCGCGGGCGTGTTTGGAAACTACCACGCCCAAAAAGCGGCCGCGTCGGCGCGAACCGAACTGATCGGCGTGTTTGATGTCGACGCGGCCCGCGCCGATGCCGTCGCCGCCGAGTATGGCGCGCGGGGCTATGATGCATTCCCCGCCATGCTAGAGGCCTGTGACGCGGTGGTGGTGGCGGTGCCGGCGACCTATCACGAAGCGTTGGTCGGCGAAGCGCTTGATGCGGGCTGCCATGTCCTGGTGGAGAAGCCCCTGGCGTTGACGGCGGAAGCCGCACGGCGGCTGGCCGGTCTGGCGGTGACGAAGGGGCTGGTGCTGCAGGTCGGCCACCAGGAGCGGTTTGTGGCCAAACATATGGGCATCTTCGCCATTGAGGAGGTGCCTGTGCGACTAGAATCGGTGCGG
>JBCCBN010000020.1:0-28479 GCA_039034035.1 Pseudomonadota bacterium | reverse complement strand
GTTGCATGATGTGCGTTCCCCATCGGCAATCAGATCCTGACCGTGCAGCAGTTCCGCAACCGGGTCACCAGCCTCGACCGCAGCGAGGATGGAACGGCCCGACGGAATGGGCGGGTAGATCGCGTCGCCAGCCGCCTCGACCGCTTGCGCAAAGGCGACGGGCTCGGCATCCGGCGTTACGGGCGCGGCGTCGAAAAGGACGGCGTCCAGATCGGTCTCCGAAGCCGATGCGGCCGGTTCGATTGGAAGTGCCGTCGCAGGAGCGGTCGTGGGGGCGTTAGCGTCCGGGACCGGGGCGGGAGATGCGCCCAGCGCCGGTTGAGTGGCTGCTTGCGGATCGGCGGGGATCGTGCCGATCAACGCGGCCATTGCCGCCGCATCGGAAGCAGCCGGGGTCTGGGACGTGGTTCGCGCGCCGTCCCGCGCCGCATCGCCCGAGAGCATTGTGCTGGCTGGTGATTGCTTGCCGCGCAGATAGAGATAACCCGCAGTTCCGGCGGTCGCCAGTCCAACCGCGGTGGCCATCACAATCACCGAGGTCTTCGCGCCGCCATTTCCAGAGCCGGGCTTTTTTTGCTTCTTTTTCTTCGGTGCCGCTTCTTCGGCGGCAGCGATGGCCGCGGCCCGGGCACGGTCGAGATAATCGGCGGTGTCATCTTCCAGCGGCATGGCGTGATCGGCGAGGGCCGGACGTGGAATATCTCGCGCGGTGCCGTCTCCGGGCATGGGCGGAGGCGGGGGGCCGTCCGTTTCGAACAGGTCGGCCCCGGTATCGCTGTTGGCATCGGCGGCCGCGCCTGCGGTTTCGTCGTCTGCCTGGTCGTCAGGCTCGCTAGCATCGGACCAGTTCTCCAGTTCCGAAATCGGGTCGAAGCCGTCTTCGCCATGTTCGTCATCGGCGCTGGCGTCGAAGCCGCCCTTGAAATCTTCGGAATAGTTGCCGACCGTCACGTCTGGGGATGGGGGCTCGGTATCGAAATCCTGGTTGGCTTCCGGCGTCAGCAGGTCCGCCCAGTCCGACACGTCTGCGGCATAGGGCTCTTCTTCAGGGGCTGTATCGACCTCTGCGTCTGCGCCGGCCTCTTCGAACGCGGCCATCGCAGAGATCGGGTCGGCGGTGAGGTCTTCGCTGTCCGACGGGTCCGCATCCGTTTCGCTGGCCTCCGCGCTGGCGCCGGCATCAAGCGCGGGGGAAGGGGGCGCGTCGCTAAAAACGTCGGCGGGTTGAGCGTCATCGGCGGATGCTGCCGCTGCTGAACTGCGGGTCACCTGTTCGGGCGCCCCCGAGCGGGCAAGGCTCTGGCGCATCGACACTTTGAGCGGGGCTCCGGTCAGGGCTTCGATGGCGTTGAACGTGGTTTCCGAAATGGCTGGCGGCTCGGATGTCAGCTTAGGCGCCGTCTCGGCGTCTGGATCGGCGCCGGGTTCAATGGCCGCATCCGCATAGGCGCCCTTTTCCGCCCCATCGGCGTGGGCCATCTCCGGCTCATCGGCGGCATCGCCGAAGATATCATCGCCAATCTCGTCATTGCCGAATTCGGCCACTTCGTCGGGCCCCTCGGCGTCGGCCGGGAAGGGGGGATGATCTGTGTCATCGGTCTCGCTTGGGGAGGCGAGTTCGACGGCGTCCGCCCTAGCTTCGGTGCCGGGGGTTGCTGCCTCCGGCGTCGCTGGAGCCTCGTCGTCTTCGAAGACATCGAACGGCGTGTCGGCTTCAGGTGCCGCAGCGATTGCCTCGGGGATCTCGGGCGCTTCAACCTCGGCAGCGGGAGCGGCGGCGGCAGAGGTATCGTCGAAACCGTCCGCCCCGTCATCATCGGCCTGATAGGTGGCGGGCTCAGCGGCCTCTGCGTCTGCTGCCGCCGGACGCTGCTCCGCGTCCGGCGCTGCTGCTAAAGGGCGGGAGGGCCCTCCATCGCCGAACGCTTCCTGTTCGATTGCCTTGTCGGTGAAGGGCGGGGCGTTGAACGATTCCAGCGCATCCAGCCTCGCAGCCAGTGATGCGATCGCCCGCTGCACTGGGGACACGTTTTCTCGCGAAACGGTCTGCATGTCGTCGAGCCGGGCCGAGACCTGCTCCAGCGCAAAATCGAGGCGCGCATCCTGTGCCTGCTGGGCTTCGACCAGCTTGGTGTCCATCACCGTCAGCGCCTCATTGTGGCGCGCTTCCATCCGGCGCGTGATGTTCGCCACGGTCTGGCCCATCTGCTCGATGGCCGAAGCGGTGTTCCGCTCGCTGCCCTCGATCCGCTCATCCAGCGTGCTGGTCAGCCGCGTCATCTGCTCGCCAATACGGGTGACGGTTTCGGTTTCCCGGGCTTCGAGCCCATCAATCCGGCTGAAGATCGTCGCGCCCAGCCGGGTCACGTCTTCCTGCACGGCCACGACATTGGCATCGCCCATGCCGCTGACGCCCGCTTCCACATAGGCCAGACGCTGCTCCACCGATGCGGCGAACTGGTCGAGCTTGCCGTCCACATCCCGGACTGCTTCGTCATCGATGCCGCCTTCAGCGACATAGCCGAGCCGGGCATCGATATCCGACACTGCCGTATCGAGCCTGTCACCGAGCACCGACAGGGCCTGTTGCTGGCGCTGTTCGGACTGTTCGACCGAGACCCGGACGCCATCGATATCGGCCCGGAGCGCAGTGAAGATCGCGGGATCTGCCGCCGTTGCGGCCGCTTCGATCTGGCCCGCCAGTTCGGACCGGGTTCGGTCGATGGTCGAGCGCAAATCCTTGGCCAGCCCCTCGAAGCGGGCCTCGAACTCGACCTTCATGGCATGGCTGTCATCGCGCAGGGTCTGGCTCGCGACGGACTGGATACGGGTATCAAGTGTGCCGAAGGTTTCCTGCAGGCGATTGAGCGCCGAATTGGTCCCCGCTTCAGCGGTGTGCAGCCGGGTCTGGAGATTGCGCAGGGTGTCTTCCAGCGTACCGATGGCCTCGGACATGCCGCTTTCGAGCGCCTCGACGCGCTGGTTGAGCGTTGCACTGTCGCCAATTGCGGCTTCGGCGGCCTGGAGCCGTTGCATGACGGTCTGCTCAAAGCCGGTAAACCGGTCGGCCAGGTGGTTGGCTGCGCCCTGGCTGCGCTGTTCAGCAGCATCCACCGCCTTGTCGAACGCCTCACCAGCCTCGCGGAGCCGCGTGTTCACCGCCGCTTCCATGCCTTCGACCCGGTCAGTCAGGTCGGTGAAGCCGGCCTCGACCCGGCCCTTGATGGCGTCATTATCGTTCTGGCTCGCCTCGCTTTCGGCGTAGACATGGTCTGCCAGCTTGGCCAGTGCCCCTTCGATGGCGCGCATCCCGTCGAGGGCGCGGCGGGGACTGTCATCGGCCTCCAGCCGTTCGATGGCCGCCTTGAGCTGGTCGTGGGTGTCGCGGATGTCCTCCATCAGGCCATCCACATGGCCGCCCAGTTCGCTATTGGCCTGGTCGGCCTGTTCCAACCGCTTGAGCAGGCCGACGACTGACTGGTCGATCCCGGAGATGGCGAGGGTGGAGCGGGCCTCGACAGCTTCGATCCGATTGGTCAGCCGTTCCAGGCTGTTAAACGGGTCATCTTCTTCCTCATAGCCGGGGGCGACCGGTGCACCGCGGCGCGGCTTGACTTCATTCATCTGCCGGCCGCGCAGCGCGCCGCTCTCTTCCGTCAATAGCCGGTTCAGATATTCGCCCAGCGTCAGCCCTTCCTGGCGGGCCGCTTCCCGTGCCGCGTCGCGCGCCCGCGAATGTATGCCCTTGATACTCCACCCACTGCGGTCATTCATTCCAGGCTCCGTTCCTGTGCCTTGCCCGTGCCCGCCGCGCCTGCGGCTATTGCCAGACCTGTCACTCTCAGCCCCTCCGGAGTGATCGGCTTTGCGTTAAGCTCTAGTTAATGGGTTACGGATTCGCCATCTTGCGCTAACCATATCTTGTGCAGTGCATCGCGGCGGCCTGTGGATGATGTGTTGACGGGTCGGTAGAGTTCCAGGGACGCGCCGCAGTCTGAATACCTTGAAAACCGCCTCTGCCATTACCGCGATTCGGCCCCGCGGGCGTTCATGCGGGCCGTCATCAAGTCGAACGCTCCGGCGTTGGCTGACGTTGACGTTCGCGTAAGGCTGAGCCATACAGATACCATGCCTGACACAGAACTTTCCCTCTCCGCCGCCGACTCGCGCACCTTCACCATTTCCGAGCTCGCCCGAGAGTTCGGGGTGACCCCGAGAGCGCTTCGGTTCTACGAAGACAAGGACATGCTCCATCCGGCCCGGGACGGGATGATGCGGGTGTATTCCAATCGCGATCGCGCCCGGCTCAAACTCATCCTGCGCGGCAAGCGCGTCGGCCTGCCCCTGGCGGACATTCGTGAGATACTTGACCTTTACGGCCTCGGCGACGGCCAGCGGACCCAGCTCCGCCTGAGCTTGATGAAGTTCGAGGAACAGGCGGTCCGGCTGCGCGAACAGCGCAGCGATATCGACCATGCCCTGGCGGAGCTTGAGAAGGGGATCGCCTGGGCCAAGGGCCAGCTCGAAAATGTCGGCCCCGGCGAAGAAGACGCTGAGCGCGTTGCCGCCTATGGCAAGGTCGCCCGCGCCCGGATGAGCACCGAAACCTGAGCCGGGAGGCCTGGTCGCGCCGCTGCCGGGTCTCTTGATGGCTTTCTCGCAGCGACCACGATCAGTCGCCGCCTCGCTCCCCAATCCAACGCAACCCGCAGGACAAGACGATGCCCCGCTATACCGCGCCCACCCGCGACATGAATTTCGTGCTGAACGAATTGCTTGCGCTGCAGAATTATTCGAACCTCGAAGGGTTCGCCGATGCGACCCCCGACATGATCGAGCAGATCCTTGAAGAGGGCGGAAAGTTCGCCGGCGAGGTCCTGTTTCCGCTCAACAAGGTTGGCGATGAAGAGGGCTGTGTCCGCAACGCCGATGGCTCGGTGACAACGCCCACCGGGTTCAAGGACGCTTACAAGCAACTGGTCGAAAATGGCTGGCCGCTCCTGGCCGCGGAAGAAGAGATGGGCGGGCAGGGGCTGCCCAATGTCTTGAACGTGGCGTGGAACGAGATGGTGTCGTCCTCGAACATGGCGTTCGGCATGTATCCCGGGCTTACCCATGGCGCCTATCAGGCTCTGATGGCCGGCGGCTCGGACGAGCAGAAACAGACCTACGGGCCGAAAATGGCGTCCGGCGAATGGGCCGGCACCATGAACCTCACCGAGCCCCAGTGCGGCACGGATCTCGGCCTGATCAAGACCAAGGCCGTGCCCCAGCCCGATGGCAGCTACAAGATCACGGGCCAGAAGATCTGGATATCCGGTGGCGAGCAGGACCTTACCGAGAATATCATCCATTTGGTCCTGGCCCGCATCGACGGCGCGCCGGAGGGTATCAAGGGCATCTCGCTCTTCGTTGTGCCGAAATTCGTACTTGATGCCGACGGCCAGCCCGGTGCGCGCAATGCCGCCTCTTGCGGCGGTCTGGAAGAGAAGATGGGCATCCACGGCAACGCCACTTGCGTGATGAATTTCGACGGCGCGACGGGATGGCTGGTCGGCGACGAGAACAAGGGCATGCGCACCATGTTCGTCATGATGAACGAGGCGCGGCTGGGCGTCGGCCTCCAGGGTCTGTCCCAGGCTGAGGCGGCGTACCAGAACGCAGCCGATTTCGCGCGCGACCGGGTGCAGGGTCGCTCACTGTCTGGCGCGCAGGCGCCTGACCAGCCCGCCGATCCGATCATCGTCCATCCTGACGTCCGGCGCATGCTGATGGACCAGCGGGCGCTGATCGAGGGCGGCCGGGCCTTTGCGTACTGGGTCGCACTCTATGGCGACCTTCTGCACAAGAGCCCCGACGAAAAAGTGCGCGACAAGGCCGGTGACTACATGGCGCTGATGACGCCTGTGGTGAAAGCCTTCCTCACCGACCGTGGCTACAAGGCCTGCAATGACGGTCTGCAAGTGCATGGCGGATCGGGCTTCACCAAGGAGTGGGGACTCGAACAATTCGTGCGCGATTGCCGTATCTCGCTGATCTATGAGGGCACGAATGGCATCCAGGCGCTGGACCTCGTGGGCCGCAAGCTGGCCCACAATAATGGCCGAGCGATCTTCACCTTCTTCGCCGAGCTGGACGATTACATCGCCGAACACCAGAATGACGAGGCCCTTGCACCCTTCATCGAGGGGCTGAAATCGGCCAAGGCCCAACTCCAGGACGCGACCAACTGGCTGATGCAGAACGGCATGGCAAATTTCAACAATGCTGGGGCGGCGTCATCGGACTATCTTCAACTCTTCGGCCTCACGGCACTGACCTATATGTGGGCGCGGATGGCAGAAGTGTCGCTGGAAAAGCAGGGCACAGGCGATCCCTTCTATGACGACAAGCTGGTCACCGGGCGCTACTATATTGAACGGGTCCTGCCCGAAGCGGCCGCTTATTTGGCGAAACTGAAGACCGGCGCGGACGCGATGATGGCCCTTCCGGCAGACCGTTTCTAGCGCTCGCGATGCAGCTCGAGGCGCCGGTTCTTGCGACCGAACGCTTGGTGTTGCGGCCCTATCAGTGGTCTGACTTCGAAGCGTTCGCGGCCTATTTCGCATCGCCACGGTCCGAATTTACCGATGGGCCGGTCTCGCGAGAGCGGGCCTGGGACATGTTTGCAGCCGGCGCGGGCAATTGGCGCCTGGTTGGCTACGGCGCTTGGTCCGTCGAGCGGCGGGACGATGGCGTCCATCTGGGGCTCGTGTCGTTGAACCCGCCAATGGCCTTGCCCGAGCCAGAATTGGGCTGGATCCTCTGGGACGGGTTCGAGGGAAAAGGTTATGGTTTGGAAGCGGCGCAGACCGCCCGCGACTTCGCGTTCGCAAGCCTTGGTTGGCGCGGGCTCCTGAGCAACATACATCGCCGCAATACCCGTTCAATCCGGCTCGCCGAACGCATGGGCTGCACGATCGATCCGGGTGTGCTGCCACCCGATCCAGCGACAGACCGTGTGTACCGCCATCCCGCCCCAGACGACCGATACAATATGTCGTCACTTTAGATTCAGGGAGTAAGAACAACGGCCCGCGTCAACAAAGACCTCCTGAAGCGCAACGAGATCCGCGCAGCCGAAGACGGCGTCACACTCACATCACTACCCTATTGAGCTTCGATGGGGGTTTGGACCAGTTCGCCGGCCCCGCCTGGCGACACCTTACCGCTCCGCGCTTTCCGTAACGGTACGGGTGGAGAATCTCAACCATTCGTCGTAGGTTGACGCGAACGTAAACGAAAGGCCCCCCGAAAGGGCCGCCCATCTGGCACTTCTGGGAGTGATCCATGCTGCAAAGTCCGCTCGACGTGAAAATGCCTGCCTGGCGCGAGGACGAGGAAATCTCGATGTTCTCCGACGCGGTTGGCCAGTTCTTCGAGAAGGAATGCCAGCCCCATGTCCAGCAATGGCGCAAGGATGGTGTCGTATCCCGCGAGACCTGGACCAAAGCCGGCGAAATGGGCCTGCTCTGCGCCTCCATGCCGGAAGCGTATGGCGGCGCCGGCGGCGATTTTCGCCATGAAGCCGTGATCATCGAACAGCAGCAGTGGAAAGGCATCGACGGTTTCGGGATCACTCTGCACAATGCGATTGTTGCGCCGTATATCCTTCACTATGGGTCCGAGGAGCAGAAGCAGCGCTGGTTGCCAAAGCTAGCGACCGGGGAACTGGTCTGCGCGATTGCGATGACCGAGCCGGGCACTGGCTCCGATCTCCAGAGCATCAAGACCACCGCAAGGAAAGACGGCAACGGCTACGTCATCAACGGGTCCAAGACCTTCATCACCAATGGCCAGACGGCCAATCTGGTGCTGGTCTGCGCCAAGACCGATCCGGACAAAGGCGCGAAGGGCATCTCCATCATGGTGGTGGAAACCGATGACGTGGAAGGCGACGGCGGCTTCGAGCGGGGACGGAACCTCGACAAGGTCGGCCAGCATGCCGCCGATACATCGGAGCTGTTCTTCAACGATGTGAAAGTGCCTGCCACGGCCCTGCTCGGCCCGGAAGAGGGCCAGGGCTTCGTCCAGCTCATGCAGCAACTGCCCCAGGAGCGGCACATTATCGGTCTGCAGGGCATAGGCATGATCGAGCGCGCCATCGAGGAGACGGTCGCCTACGTCAAGCAACGCAAGGCGTTCGGGCAGACCATCTTCGATTTCCAGAACACCCAGTTCAAGCTCGCCGAAGCCAAGACCGAAGCAACGGTCGCCCGGGTCTTCATGGACTATTGCACCGAGCAGCTGCTCAAGGGCGAACTCGACGCGGCAACAGCCTCCATGTCGAAATACTGGGTGTCTGACCTGCAATGCAAGATCATCGATGAGTGCCTCCAACTCCATGGCGGCTGGGGCTATATGGATGAATACCCGATCGCCCAGATGTATGCGGACTCCCGGGTCCAGCGCATCTATGGCGGCGCCAATGAAGTCATGAAGCTGCTGATCGCGAGGACGCTCTAGGCCGAGCACAGCATTAGAGAGAAGGAGCGCTACAATGAGATCCAGAAAGCGCGTGCAACCTATTTCAACGCCCTTTCAGTCGGATCGATCATCGCTGGTGGTATCAGCGCCGCAGCCCAACGGGAATTTGGGCTGCCAATTGTGTTTCTTTGCGTCGGCGTGTTGTTTCACTATCTGGCATTCATGAACTTGCAGGCGATGAAGGTGAAAGCCGATGTTTGAACTCTCGCTTGAGGATCTTCTGGTCGTCGCCTTGCCGACGATCGCAGTCCTGGTCGCTTACGCCATAAGCGGGCACATTGCCCGACAGTCGCTCAAGGGTAACCGTCCGCCCCCACACGCCCCCGCCGAATAGCTCCAACCCTCAACCAGACCGCCCCCTCAACAAGCCCCCAAAAGCACACTCCAAGGAGGAACCACCCCATGGCTGAAGCCTACATCTACGACGCCGTCCGCACACCCCGCGGCAAGGGCAAGCAGAGCGGCTCGCTCCACGAAATCACCGCCATGAGCCTCGCGAGCCAGGCGCTCCAGGCCGTTCGCGACCGCAACGAACTCGATACCGCCCATGTGGATGATGTGGTGCTCGGCTGCGTCAGTCCCGTGGGCGAGCAGGGCGCAGACATTGCCCGCATCGCCGTGCTCAACGCTGACTATGCCGAAACCACCGCCGGCGTGCAGATCGACCGCTTCTGCGCCTCCGGCCTCGAAGCCTGCAATATGGCCGCTGCCAAGGTGATGACCGGCGAGGCCGACATGGCGATTGGCGGCGGTGTGGAAAGCATGTCCCGCGTCCCCATGGGCGCGTCCGGCGGCGCCTGGTCGACCGACCCCCAAGTCGCCACCAAGACCTATTTCGCGCCCCAGGGCATCGGCGCGGACACGATCGCCACCAAATATGGCTTCTCGCGCGATGATGTGGACGCCTATGCCGTCGAAAGCCAGCAGCGGGCCAAACGCGCCTGGGATGAAGGCCGGTTCGCCAAATCCGTGGTGCCCGTGAAAGACCAGATGGGCGGCACCCAGCTCGACCATGACGAACACATGCGCCCCGATGCGACCATGCAGTCCCTCGGTGCGCTGCAGCCGTCATTTGCCGGCATGGGCGCCATGGGGTTCGATGAGGTGATCAAGCAGCGCTATCCCGAGCTTGAGGCCATCGACCATGTCCACCATGCTGGCAATTCGTCCGGCATCGTGGACGGCGCGTCGGCCGTGCTCTTCGGCTCCAGGGAGATGGGCGAGAAAAACGATCTCAAGCCCCGCGCCCGCATCCGCGCCATGGCCTCCATCGGTTCGGAGCCCGGGATCATGCTGACAGGCCCAACCTACGTCACTCAGAAAGTGCTCAAGAAGGCCGGCATGGACGTTGGCGATATCGACATTTACGAGCTGAACGAAGCGTTTGCCTCGGTGCCGATGCTGATGATGCAACTGCTCGACATCCCGCACGAGAAGATGAACGTGAACGGCGGCGCCATCGCCATGGGCCACCCCCTCGGTGCCACTGGCGGGATGCTGCTGGGCACCATGGTCGATGAGCTCGAACGGACCGGCAAGGAGACTGCGTTGGTCACCCTGTGCGTCGGTGCCGGAATGGGCACGGCGACGATCATCGAGCGGATCTAGGCGCGAAGGACTCCTCCCCTGTCCACGGGGGAGGAGTTCGCGAAGCGCAAGGGAGTAAACAGAAATGAACCTCGAAACCTTCAAATGGGATGTGGACGGCGACGGCATTGCGCACGCGGTGTTTGATGTGCCGGGTCGGTCCATGAATACGCTGACAGCCAAGGCGATTGCCGACATCATCGCAATCTCCGGCGAAGTGGCTGGCAATGATGCCATCAAGGGCCTGGTCATCAGTTCGGGCAAGCCCAGCGGCTTCTGCGCGGGTGCGGACCTTGGCGAAATGGGCCAGAGCGCAGGCGGCGGCAAACCGGTCAGTGAGATGAGCGAGGCCGAGTTGAAAAAGGCCGAGTTCGATCGCGGCTTTTCCTTGAACAAGACCCTTCGCGAATTGGAAACCTGCGGCAAGCCCGTTGCGGTGGCCCTCAATGGGCTTGCGCTGGGCGGTGGCCTCGAAGTCGCTCTGGCGTGCCATTACCGTGTCGCCGCCAACGACAATCCGCGCATCCAGTTCGGCTTGCCCGAAGCCAAGATCGGCCTGCTGCCGGGCGCGGGCGGAACCCAGCGCCTGCCGCGACTGATCGGTGTGCAGGAAGCCCTGCCATTGATCCTGGAGGGCAAGTCCTTCAACGCCGAGAAGGCCCACAAGATGGGCGTGGTGCAGGAATTGGCACCAGCCGCCGAGACCGTGGACCGGGCCAAGGCCTGGGTGAAGGCCAATCCCAAGGCCAAGGCGCCCTGGGACGAAAAGGGCTTCCGGGTGCCGGGCGGCGTGCCCCACAAGAGCCCCGGCGCCGGCCAGGTCGCGACTATGGCCAACGCTATGTTGATGGCCAAGACCTATGGCAATTATCCGGCCCAGAAGAACATCCTTTCCTGCGTCTATGAGGGTATCCAGGTGCCGATTGATGCCGGGCTTCGGATCGAGACGCGCTATTTCATCAACACCCAACAACGGCCCGAGGCGAAAGCCATGATCCGGTCGCTATTCCTGTCCATGCAGGCGCTCGGCAAGGGCGCATCACGGCCCCAGGGCGTGCCGAAATACGAGCTCAACAAGGTTGCCGTCATCGGTGCTGGCCTGATGGGGGCGGGGGTCGCCTATGAACAGGCCCGAGCCGGTATCGAAACGGTGCTTGTCGATGTCTCCGTCGAGAATGCCGAGAAGGGCAAGGACTATTCCCGCAAGCTCGTCGAGAAACAGGTCAGCCGTGGGAAGATGACGCAGGAGAAGGGCGACGCCTTGCTGGCACGCATCCACCCCACCGACAATTATGATGACTTCAAGGGTGCAGACCTCGTGGTCGAGGCGGTGTTCGAGAACCCCGAACTGAAGGCCACGATCACGAAGAATGCCGAAGCCCAGCTCGCAGACACCGCCGTCATGGGATCGAACACCTCCACGCTGCCAATTACCGGGCTGGCCGAGGCTTCGGCGCGTCCGGAGAACTTCATCGGCATTCACTTCTTCTCCCCGGTGGAGCGGATGGGCCTGGTGGAGATCATTCTCGGCGAGAAGACGACCCAGGAGACCCTCGCCAAATCCATCGACTATGTGCTCGCCATCAAGAAGACGCCGATTGTCGTCAATGACAGTCGCGGCTTCTACACCTCGCGCTGTTTCGGCACCTATACCCAGGAAGGCATGCAGATGCTGGGGGAGGGGATCAAGCCGGCGATCATCGAGAATGTCGGGCGCCAGTCCGGCATGCCCATGGGACCGCTGGAAGTGTCGGACTCGGTCGGGCTCGACACGGCGCTAAAGGTTGGACGGCAAATGGCCGAGGCCGCTGGCATGGACTATTCCGGCAATGAGCTGGGCCAGATGATGGCCTGGATCGTCGAGGACAAGGGCCGGGTGGGCCGCAAGGCCGGCAAGGGCTTCTACGACTACAACGAAAAGGGCAAACCCGACCGGATATGGCCCGACATCAATGAGCAGATCGAGGTCAAGGTCGATGAGTGCCCACCGGCCATGAAGCAGGAGCTGATCAACCGGTTCCTGGTCCGCCAGGCCGTGGAAGTCGCCCGCTGTTTCGAAGAGGGCGTGATCACCGATGCCCGCGACGCCGATATCGGCTCGATCCTCGCCTGGGGCTTTGCGCCCTATACCGGCGGTTGCTGCTCCTATGTGGACCTGGTCTGGGGCGTGAAGGCCTTCGTCGAGGAAGCCGACCGGCTGGCCGCCCAATATGGCGACCGCTTCAAGGTGCCAGACATGCTGCGCGACATGGCGGCGAAAGGGGAGGGGTTCTACGACCGCTTCCCGCCGGCCGACGCGGTGAAGGCTGCGGCCTGATCGACCATCGCATTCGGGGCATGAGAAAGGCCGGAGCAGAAATGCTCCGGCCTTTGTATTTCCGCGCCCGTGTTCGCTCCGGTTCGTTTGAGCGTCTTGCGAAGCCCAACATCCGTGCGTGGTTTCGGGTGCCTAACCCCGGGTTTATTCCGGCTCGTTGCGGAAGCATTCCTTTCGGCGAGCCGCCTCTTCGAGCGCCTCATACTCGCCCTTGGCGGTCGCAAGCTCATTTTTGACGTCATCGCTGGCCAGGAAGAACAATGCAGGCCAGAACAGCACGACGCCGACGCCCGTTGCAATCCGATCATTTCGAGCTTTCTGGTCTTGCTGGCCAGTGAGCTGGTTCACCCGGCTCTCGATTTCGCGCATTTCGTATTCGATGTCCTGGCAGGAATAGCTCGAATACTTAAGCGGCGAAACATAGTTCGTGGAAACCTGGTTCGAAGACGTCGCACAGGCGCCCAGTACAAAGCTTGCCCCAAGGCTCAGGGCCGCAATTGCAGTTTTCATTGTAGAGACTTCCCCTCTTCATTGAGCTGGGGACGTTTCTGCACATGCTCTTTGTCCCCGCGCCCTTTATTTGGCGTGGTTTCGGCGTGTTGATCAAGTCGGTATTGTGTCCATGCCGCGAAGAGGGCCTGAAGAGGGGAACCGTCCCCGTCCAGGCGTTGGATCGTTCTTTCTATGCCGTCTCATCCACAATCGGTGTCAGCAGGATTTCCACGCGGCGATTGGCGGCGCGGCCTTGGGCGGTGGCGTTGTCCGCGATCGGCTGGCTCTCGCCCATGCCATAGGTGGCGACCCGGACCGGCTGCATGCCCTGGCTGACCAGATAGTCCTGCACCGCATCGGCCCGCCGCTCTGACAGGCGCTGATTGTAGGCATCGTCGCCATCGGATGAGGCGTGGCCGACAATGTCCACCGCGGTTGAGGGGTAATCCACCAGCGTGTTGGACACATCATTCAGCGTCGAATAGAAGCCTGGCTGGATATCGGCGCTATCGACCCCGAAGGTCACATTGGACGGCATGGTCAGCGCGATCTGGTCGCCCTGGCGCTCCACACCAATGCCGGTGCCAGCGGTCTTCTCCCGCAATTCGCGTTCCTGCTTGTCCATGTATCCGCCCACAGCGGCCCCGGCGATGGCCCCCACAGCGGCGCCGATCACGGCATTGCGCCGGTCGTCGCCACCGGCGAGCACGCCGACGCCAGCGCCGGCCACAGCGCCTGCGCCCGTGGTGGTCAGCGTCCGGTTGCTGATGCCCTGACAGGCGGTGAGGGTGGCCGCTGCCAGGGCGATGCCGGCAACAGCGGTGAGGGAAGGGCTGCGGATCATGGTGTGCTCCGTCTCGTTGATGGGCCCGACATTGGGCGCGATAATGGGTGCCGCCGTCCTCCACAACGCGGGGGGCAGCAGCGAGTTCCGCGTGATGCCGGTATCGCCCCGAAAGGAAAAGCGAAACATGGCTGTCCTACCGCGATTTAATCCGGCGGGCCGCCGCGATCCCCTATTGAAATGCGACCCCATACCCGCACCCGCCCTTGAGAGGAGAGACCCATGGCCCTTGTCTGCATGCTGGCCGGAACCGACCCGGCCGACACCGTCGCGCTCGAGACCGGGTTCGCGTTCGCCAAGACGTTGGACCTGGACCTTGTCGCCCAATCGGCCCTGCCGGACGCGACAGGCGCCGTTGTTTTCGCCAGCTCGCCTTACGTGATCGGCCTCGGCGCCGGCGCGGTGGAACAGGTCAAGCAGGCCCAGACCGATTTGGTCACGGCCTGGCGCGGCGTATTCGACACCGTCGCCGCCCGCCACCCGGGCGTCACCGCGCGCTATGACCACCAGACCCAACTCACAGAGCGCGCCGCCGCCCAGGCCGCGATCCTTGCCGACACGCTCGTCTTCCCCCGCCCCGCAGGCCGCAGCGGACACATCCTGTCCTCCGCCTTCGAAACCGTCCTGATGGACGAGCGGTTACCGGTTGTGCTTGCCGGCTCACAGCCAGCCGCGGGCGAGACCGTGGGAGTAGCCTGGAACGGCAGCGCCCAGGCCGCCCGCGCCGTCCGGCTCCACCTGCCCCTGATCCGCGCGGCCAAGCGCGTCGTCCTCTTGCAAAACCCCGAAGACCTACCCGACACCCACCACGCCCCATCGGCCAGCGTCGAAGCCCTGGGCGCCTACCTGGACCGGCAAGGCGTCACGGCAGAAACCGCCGCCGTCACCGGCAGTGTCGGCCCGGCCCTGCTCTCTGCGTGCGAAACACGCGGGATCGACCTGCTCGTCGCTGGCGCATTTGGGCACAGTCGGGCCGGCCAGTTCCTTTTTGGTGGCGCAAGCCG
Organism: Pseudomonadota bacterium; assembly: GCA_039034035.1. Taxonomy (GTDB): domain Bacteria; phylum Pseudomonadota; class Alphaproteobacteria; order Caulobacterales; family Hyphomonadaceae; genus UBA5336. The sequence goes on along the minus strand of JBCCBN010000020.1, from coordinate 13,709 downwards.
GGACTTTCTGACCGCCGACAACGCCCCCGCCCTGGCTTTCGCGCACTAGGCCAGGTCCGGAAATCCACTACTCGCCCAGGGCGCAACATTATTATTTCCGAAAACAATTCTTTTCTCGCTAGATAAGAAAATCCTATTTTCTCCAACCAGGCGAGTTTCCGAAAATTGAATTGGAAATATGAAACGGGTATCCGGTATTTTGGAGCCTCAATTATTCTTGTGTTAACATTTCAGTGGATCGGGCTGGGATTTTCGTGCCAAGCGTTAATACAAGCTCAAAGTGTTCTTCAGCGTTTTGGCAGAAAGTTTGCTTTTCCGTCAGGGCATCGCAACCTGGTGGATGAACCAATGGCCTCTTTTCGCAAGAATACTTCCGGCAATATGCTCATGGTTTTCGCGCTATCGCTTCCCGTTGCGGTAGGCGTTCTGGGATCGGCAATCGATCTGACCCTGGCGCACAACCACAAGCAACAGCTTCGATCGGCCACCGACGCCGCCGTGCTGACCGCAGCCGGTCTACCGCCCACCGCCACGTTGGCCGACCGTCAGGCCGTCGCCGATAGCGTGCTTGCGGCAAACCTTGAAAATGCCGGCGACTGGCTCGTGGTGGGCAACAAAGTCCTCACAGACACCACCGAGCCGGGTAATCCCGCAACCTTCACCTACACGGTCGACGCAACGACCCAGACGACCTTCTCCCCCCTGTTCGGGGTTGAAGATGTCGACCAGCGCAGCCGGTCCACAGCCGCGATTGCGGCACCGGGCACCGCCCAAGGCGTCGAACTGGCCCTGGCGTTCGACGTCACCAGTTCCATGCAGTTCGTCGCCGATGACGGCACATCGACCTCGACTGAGCAGGCCTATACCGCCATCACCTCTGCGCTGACGGCGATGCAGGCCCTTTCCGGCCAGGCCAATTTCCACATCTCCTTCCTGCCAATCGCGGACCGCATCAATATCGGGACCGACAAGGCAGCCTGGATGAGTTTCGGAGACTTCGAAGGCGCGACCCAGGCCCTGATCGACAGCGGCACCGCCGGCGACGCCCACCTCATCGTCGATGACAGCAACTATGCGGGTACTGTCACTGCTGAGAACTGGAATGGCTGCGCGCACCCGCGCTATCTCGGTGACAGCGCTGACTACAGCCTCGCTGACAGCACCACGCTGCCATATTACCTGTCTGATGTGCCGCCGACCGGCGATGATGGCGCCCCGTTCCGGGCCATGAAAACCGGGCATAAGGCCGACCATGACGGCAATTACAACCTGCAATGCAATGGTCAGGAACTGATCGGCCCGACTTCGGACATCTCCCTGATCACGGCTGCGCTGCCCACGCTGTCCAACGGCGGTACGGGCCGGTTCGACGAAGCGATCGCCTGGTCCTGGCGCCTGTTGTCGCCGAAATGGCAGGGCCTGTGGGGCGTGACCGGCTATCCAGAGGACGTCACCACCCTGGCCGCAGACGTGGAACCCCGGCGCAAGATCATGCTGATCTTTACCGATGGCCACACCACCGCCTATGACCGCGAGTTCGACCACGCCATGGTGTGGGGCTACAACAAGTCTACCCCGGAGCAGATGGCGAATGTCGATGCGGTCTGCACCGCGGCCAAGGACCAGGGCATCGAGATCTATATCTTCCACGTGCTCGGCAACGAACAGGCCGAAGTGGTCGATACCTTCTCGAACTGCGCCAGTGCGGCGGATGCCTATGCCCAGTCGACCACGACCTATTACCATCAGGTCTCGTCCTTCAGTGACCTGACGGCTGGGCTGGCATCGCTACAATTCGCCGATGCCTCACCGATGCTTATTAAGTAACAGGTGCGGAGAATAAATCGGGAGTATCGAAATAGTTCGGTACTCCCGACTTAATTTTTTGAAAATTTCCCCGAAATATATTTTCCAATTACAATTATAAAGGAACGTCTCTCGCCTACCGTCCGCCCACAATAATATCCTGGTGGAAGGTTTATCCCATGCGAGAACGTTTGTTCAGAAAGAACGCTGACGGCAACATGATCATGGTGTTTGCTTTTGCGGCACCCGTAGCCCTCATCTCGATCGGGGCAGCCCTCGATCTCACCAATGCGCACAATCACAATCGCCAGCTCCAGGCCGCCGCCGACGCTGCGATCCTGTCCGTGACGCTGATGCCTGTTACGGCCACCGATGCCGAACGCGACGCCGCCGCCCTTGCGTCGGTTCAGGGCAACATCACGAAGGCGAGCGGCATGCTGGAGCTGGTCGAGGTCGACATCACCGAGATCACGCCGAATGGCGAAGCCCCGGCCTTCCAGATCGATGTGAACGCCAACACCCACACCGCCATGGCCCAACTGTTCGGCGTCGACACGATCGAACAGAACCTCGTGTCCAAGGCCCAGCAGGCCCCCGGCGGCAACAATTCCGGCATCGAGATCGCGATGACCATGGACGTCACCTCGTCCATGAGCTTCCCGACCAAGGATGGCGGCACCTCTTCCTCGGAAGAAGCCTATGACGCCATCGAAGCGGCCCTGAACCAGCTCGACGCCCTGTCGGGCAGCGAAGACTTCTACGTCTCCTTCTTCCCATTGGCCGACCGGATGAACATCGGCGAAGACTATTCCGACTGGGTCCTGTTCGGTGACCATGAAGATCGTCTCAGCGCGGCTGACTGGACGCCTGCCGACTACGGCGTCGTCGGTTGGACTGAGCCCGAGCCAGAACCCGAGCCGGAGCCCGAACCCGAGCCCGAAGGCGGAGCCTATGAAGTCGGCGACCCCCTGTTCCGGGTCGCCGCCGGTAGCAGCGCCAAGAATGCCACCGATGGCACCATGCAGTGGGGCCGTGACGAAACGAACAATAAATCGCCCTATCTCACCGATGCCGGCGGCAACAAGACCGCGTCCACAGGTTCGGGCATCAACCTCACCCAGGTCCAGGGCCTCGGTGTTCCCCAGTCGGTCTTCCAGACCGAGCGTTGGGAACCCTCTGGCGGCAGCAACATGAAATGGTCCTTCCCGGTCACCGCGGGTGAAGAAGTGGAAGTTCGTCTCTACCTCGCTGAAACCTGGAGCGGCGCCAACGGCGCCAACAAGCGCGTGTTCGACGTGGAAGTTGACGGGTCGGTCCCCGTCGCCTTCGATGATATCGACCAGTGGCAACTGGCGGGCAGCATGAACAAGGCCGTCATGGTTTCGCACCAGCTGACCAGCGATGGCAGCGTCGATCTCGAGTTCAAGCACGTCATCCAGAACCCCGCCATCAAGGGCATCGAACTGGTGGCGCTGTCGGCACCGGCCGCTCCTGAGCCGGAGCCCGAGCCCGATCCAGAGCCCGATACGAACCAGGAACCGACCGTGTTCGACCTCGCCGGCTTCATGCCTCCCGAAGACGATAGCCGCTACGACGCCAACGTCTCCGAGACGAGCTGGAACGGCTGTGTCCATCCCCGCTATCTCGGCGACTCGGCCAATTACGGCCTGGATGACAATACCCTGCTGCCATACTTCCTGTCGGACGTTGTTCCGTCGGGCGATGGCGGTGTCCAGTTCCGTAGCTGGGGCTCGGGCGACCAGTTCCACGAGAACAGCAGCACCCCCAGGTGTAACAATCAGGAACTGATCGGGCCGCTGCACACGACGACCGAGATCTTCGACACGCTCCCGACCCTCAACAAGGCAGGGACCGGCCGGTTCGACATTGCCATGGCCTGGGCTTGGCGTCTCGTGTCGCCCAACTGGCAGGGCAAATGGGGTGACACCAATGCTGACCAGGCACTGCTGTCCTATCCCGAGAACCCCGCTTCGCTGATCGATCCGAACGATCCGGACGCGACCATCAAGACCCGCCGCAAGGTCATCTTGATGTTCACCGATGGCCACACCACGGCCTTCGACCGGGAGTTCGATATCCACCAGCCCTGGGGCTACAACAATCTCGACCCGGTCCATGTGGCCAACCTGGTCGCCGTTTGCGACGCTGCCCGCAGCCAGGGTGTGGAGATCTACGTATTCCACGTGCTGGGTAATGATCGCCCCGAAGTGATCCAGGGCTTCAAGGACTGCGTTGGCGGTGACGAGAACTATGCCCAGAATGTCGAGGAATACTACCACGACATCACCACCTTCGAAGACCTGGAAATCGGTCTGGGTGAAGTCGGCTTCGATGGCGTAACCTCGATCCTGACCGACTAACCGATACGAAAACCACCTCTCCGGGGCGCAGCGAGTGTTCGTTGCGCCCCTTTTTTTGCCTTGGCGTCAGGCCTTGCCCAGTCCTATCCTTCCGCCATGTGTGGACGATTTTTCCGGCATGGGGTTACTTGGGGCGAGTATCAGGCGATGCTCAACCTGATCCCGCCCGAGCGGGTCGAGCCGCCAGAGCCAACCTACAACGCCGCCCCGATGAGCCTTCAGCCCGTGATCCGGCAGGGCGAGACCGCCGGCACAACCGAGCTCGCGCCCATGATCTGGAGCCTTATCCCCTCCTGGTGGACGAAGCCGCTCAAGGAAAAGCGCTTCACCAGCTTCAATGCCAAATGCGAAACCGTCGCCGAAAAGCCCGTCTTTCGCGGCGCCTTCCGCTATCGCCGGTGCCTGGTTCCGGTCAGCGGATTCTATGAATGGACCGGCAGCAAGGGCGCAAAGACCCCCTTTGCCATCGCCCTTCGCAACCGGCGCTGGTTCTGCATGGCCGGCCTCTGGGACCAGGCCCTGATCGACGGCTCCCATATCGAGAGCTTCACCGTCCTCACCACCACGCCGAATGACGTGATGGCGGGCCTGCACACCCGTATGCCCGTCATCCTCGACCCCAGCCAATATGCCCGCTGGCTCGACCCGGGCAGCGGGCCCGTCCAGGACCTGTTCGATCCCTTTCCCGCCGAAGACATGCATGCCTGGCCCGTCGGCGCCGCAGTCGGCAATGTGCGCAATAACAGCCCGGACCTGATCGCCGAGGCCTGACCTCTCCGCGTATCGCCAGCGTCGACGTCAGACCCGGAGCCCGCCGGGTCTCCGTCCGCACTCATCCTAGCCAGTCCGGCCGTCCATAGGGCAGGCCGAGATCGGCCGCGACCGCTTCATGGGCGATCGTGCCACCTGCAACCGTCAGCCCGCGCGCCAGGTGGACATCGGCCTTGAGCGCCGCGCGTGTGCCCCGATTGGCGATGGCGAGCACGAAGGGGAGGGTGGCGTTGTTCAGCGCATAGGTGGAAGTGCGCGGCACCGCGCCCGGCATGTTCGCCACGCAATAGTGCAGGATGCCATCGACCTCATAGATCGGGTCTTCATGGGTCGTCGGCCGCGAGGTCTCGAAACAGCCGCCCTGGTCGATCGCGATATCCACCAACACCGCCCCGCGTTTCATGGTCGAAAGCTGGTCGCGGGTGATCAGTTTCGGCGCCGCAGCCCCCGGGATCAGCACGGCACCGATCACCAGATCGGCCTGTTTCACCGCTTCGGCCAGGGCTGCGCGGGTCGAGAACATGGTCCTGACAAGGCCGTTGAACTGGGCGTCGAGGGTTTCCAGCCGGTCCATGGAGCGGTCGAACACGGTCACATCCGCGCGCATACCCGCGGCGATTTCCGCCGCATTGGTGCCGGAAACCCCGCCGCCAATGATGACCACTTTCGCCGGCGCAACTCCCGGCACGCCGCCCAGCAACAGCCCACGGCCTCGCCGGGTCTTCATCAGCGCCCAGGCCGCAACCTGCATCGACATCCGCCCCGCTACCTGGCTCATCGGGGTCAGCAAGGGTAACCGCCCGTCCCGGTCGGTCACGGTTTCATAGGCGATGGCGGTTGCGCCCGCCTCCATGAGCCCCTGCGCCTGCACCGGGTCGGCGGCCAAATGGAGATAGGTGAACAGCGTATGCTCCGGGGTCAGCCGCGCGCACTCTTCCGGCTGCGGCTCCTTGACCTTCACGATCAGTTCCGCGCCGGAAAATACCGCATCCGCATCGGCGGCAATAGCCGCACCCACCGCCTCATAGGCGCTATCGTCAAATTCCGATCCCGCGCCCGCCCCGGCCTGCACCACCACATGGTGCCCGGCCTGAACCAATTCGCCCACACTCTCGGGTGTCAGGCCGACACGAAATTCCTGCGTTTTGATTTCAGTTGGAACACCAATGCGCATGACGGCGACTCCTCAGGACATTTTTCCCGATTACTGCAAGTCTCACGCAAAGGCTAGCGCGTTGAGAACGGCGCACCGCGCATCAGGCCGCCTGGTCGACGGCGTCGCCGCGCGCATCGGACAGGGTTTCGGTCAAGTCCTCGGTATTGAACCGTTCAGACTCCCGCCGCAGCCAGTCGGTCACGGCCTCATCATCGACGCCCATGGCGCGCAGCAGGTCCGTCGCCATCTCGATCCCGCTTGGTTCGCTGGCGGTGAGATAGGCCCGCATGCCCAATTCGGCGAACCGGGCCACATCTTCCTGCGAATCCAGCGCCACGAACCGGTCCATGCCGGGGAATTCGCGGGTTACGGTCGGCGTGATCGATCGGGAAACATCGTAGCGCGGCGCACCGATCACCACGGCGCGGGCACTGTTCGCGCCGATCGCGTCCACCAGCCTCAGATTGGCCGCGTCGCCATAGGCCACCCGGTAGCCATCGGCGGTGGCCGCCACAAACCGGTCTGGATCATTGTCCAGGGCCACATAGGGAATGTCGTGGTCAACCAGGGCATCGACGGCGAGGCGACCGGTTGCGGTCATGCCGAAGACGATGACCGGGTGTTGGGCTGCATCACTGGTGTCGAGCGGGGCGCTATCCAGGGTGGCCGTGTCCTGCCGCCGCTTGGCAAGCTGACGCGACAGCCGCATGCCGGCATCGGCCCAGAAGGGCGCGATCACAAGGCTCAGGGCGACGCTGGCCACAGTAACGGTCTCCACGACCGGGTCGAACAGGGGCGGATTGCCAGCGGCAACCGCTGCCTGGCTGCTGGCCGCCAGGATCGACAGCACGACCAGGGTGAATTCAGATCCCTGGCCGAGAAAGAATGTCAGCTGGGTCGCCCCCGGCGCGGTCCACTGATTGAGCCGTGCTGCGCCATACCCGCCCACCGTCTTGATACCGATGATTGCCAGGGTCACTGCGATGATCAGGGGCAGGTTCGCGATCAGTTCCGGTACCGAGATCATCAATCCCACATTGATGAAGAAGAAGGACAGGAGCAGCCCTCGAAACGGCCCGGTCTCGGTCTGGATCTGGTGCCGGAACGGGGTGCCTGAAACCGCAAGCCCCGCCAGGAACGCCCCCAGCGTCAGCGACAAACCGACCAAATAGGTCGCACTGGCTGCACCCAGTACGATCAACAGTGTGAAGGCGGTAAAGGCTTCCTGGTTCCGGGTCGCCGCCAACGCCCGTAGCACCGGGCTCATCAAGTAGCGGCCCGCCACCAGCGCCGCGGCAAATGCCAGTATGGCCTGTCCGGCGGCGATGGCCATGGTTAGCGGGATCGATGCCGGGTCGCCGCCCAGGGCGCTGGCAAAGATCAGGAGGAAGATGGCGATGATATCCTGGAAGATAAGCACATGGGTCGCCGACCGGCCAAGCGGGCAGGAATTGAGGTTCCGCTCGGACAGCAACCGGGCCACCACGGCGGTGGATGACAGGCCCAGCGATATTCCGATAGCGATGGCCACCGGCCAGGCAACGCCGATCCCGCCAATGATCAGCGTGAACGCCGCCGCGCAAATCACCAGGTGCGCCGGCGCGAGCCCCAAAAGGTCCTGCCGGCTTTCCTTCAATTCGCGCATGGAAATGTGCATGCCGATGTCAAACAGCAGGAACACCACGCCCAGTTCTGCCAGCAGATGCGTGGTGTTACTCTCGTCCATGAAGCCCAGCGCGTAAGGGCCGATGATCACGCCGGCGGCCAGATAGCCGACAATCGGGCTGATCCGCAGCGCCCGGGCAGCAAGCGCCGCCGCCGCGCCCGTCGCCAGCAAGGTGACCGCCGGGAGCAGGGCGTCGCTCGGAGAGAATTCAGCTGCCATGGAGAATGCGCACCTGTCGCAGAGGGAGTGTGATTACAATGTGGATGGCGGCGATCGAAAAACCAGCGCCGGTCGCTCCACCGTCAGTTTATCCCCGGTTTCGCAAAGAAAAAGGTCGCTGCAGCCGTTTGCCTGCAGCGACCTTTCTTGCCCGGGCGGAGGATGAAATCCCGCCCAGGCACCCCGATCAATCGGCTACAGCCCGCCCCCCGGACACACCCGCTCTGGAGCAGGGGGTCCGCTACGAGCGGCAACAGATCCTACATCGCGCGGCTGACCGTCACGACGAAGCTTTCATCATTGCCGTCCAGGTCGAACGTATCGATGAAGCGAGCGTCAAAGTCGAAGCCCGCTGCAGACGTGGTCAGGCCGACCGAGAAGTCGCCATAGGAGCAGTCTGGGCAGTCATCATCGTCGAGGAATTCGGAGAAGCCGATCGAAGCGTCCAGTCCGAAATTCTCGCCCAGCGGCACCCCAGCCGAACCGGAGATGTACAGCGCCTGGCCGGACTCTGCATAGAAGTCCGGCGAGTATGCGATCGATGCCCCCACATCGAGCACATCACCGAGCGTTGTGCCGGCACCGGCATAGACTTCCACGAAGTTCTGCTCCGGATCATCGGGTGCGTCGGGATAGAGATAGTAGATCGCGCCGAAATCCAGGTCGAACGCGCCAACCGTAGGCGTGAAGCCGGCATAGATGTCCACTTCAGTACTCGTGCCGTCGCCGAAATCGACGCCCGAGCCCCAAACGCCGACATAGAACTCGTCTGATGCCCAGTCGAACCCGCCCTGGAGCGCGGGGGCCCCATCGGTCTGGGTGATGCCGCGATAGACATAATCCGACGTCAGCGCCACGTTTCCGGAGAATTCGCCCTGAGCCTGCGCCGCACCAGAAACGCCGACGCCGACCATGGCGGCAAGGGTTAACAGTTTAAGTCTTGTCTTCATGTTGAGGGTCCTTCCCAGTTAAGCGCGGTTGCCCGAACGCTTCGGCGACCGATAGGCCCGATTTCGCGGCCCTAGCTGAACTATGTCGGCGGTGGGAGCCGGTCCTCGCCGGCGATGTGCCCGGTAATCGGGCGCATTGTTTGGATATTGATCAATGTTTGAGCGCGGCGGGGCGAATTCCCACGGTTTCCACCGACTCACGCGCCAGCCTGAAAAATCGGCAGGCCAGGTCTGGCCAAACGTCCGGGACGGCTCTAGGTCATCGCGTCAGGGACGGGACTGGTTAACTCGGAGCGGTACCCCGCGTGGGCTATTTTGTAGGGCTTTTCGTAGCACTTGTGGCGTTCTGGCTGTCCATGTCAGGGCTCTACAAGCCTGTGATCCTGGGCATGGGCGCAGCGTCCGTGCTCGTCACGCTCTATCTCTCCTCGCGCCTTGCCGTGGTCGACAAGGAAAGCTCACCGTATCTGCGGCTGCATGTCTTCCTGGCTTACTGGGCGTGGCTGGTCGGCGAGATCATCAAGGCCAACCTCATCGTCATACGCGCCTGCCTCAAGGTCGATCTCGACGTCGACCCCGCCCTCGTCAAGGTGCGCACCACCTGCCGCACAGACCTTGCCAAGACCACTTTAGCCAATTCCATCACGCTCACCCCTGGCACGGTGACATTGGCTGTCGAGGGTGACCAACTCCTCGTCCACGCGCTTTATGAAAGCGAGGCGGGACCCGATGCGTTCGACGAAATGGACTACCGGTCGGCATATGCGGTCGATGGACAGCGGCCCGAAGCGGGCGCTGAGGCTGATACCGAGGTGGTGCGATGAGCGGGTGGCTGGCCGTTTGCGCCGTGGGCATGACCATCGCCCTGGGCCTGATGCTCGTGCGGGCCTTGCTCGGGCCGACGCTCTATGACCGGGTGCTCGCGGTCAATTCCTTCGGCACAAAGACCGTGCTCCTACTCGGCCTGCTTGGCTTTCTCATGGGGCGGCCAGACTGGCTAGATATTGCGCTGCTCTATGCGCTGATCAATTTCGTCTCGACCATCGCGATCCTGAAATTCTTCCGCTATCGCTCTTTCCAGGTTTCGCTCACCATGTCGGCTGCGATACCCGCCGCAGAGCCGGAAGAGGAGGCGGCCCGATGAGCGCCCTTCTGACAGACCTGGCAGCGGTGTGGGATCTGGTCCGCCCGGTCATCGGCATCGCGCTGTGCCTGCTCGGCGTATCGCTCGCCGTCATTGGCACGGCCGGCGTACTGCGCTTTCCAGACTTCTACACAAGGCTTCACGCCGCCAGCGTCACCGACACATCGGCCGCCACGTCCCTGCTTGTCGGCATGGCCCTGATGGCGCCGAACTGGATGGTGATCGTCAAGCTGGTGATGATCTGGGTCTTCTTGTTCCTCACCGGCCCCACCGCCACCCATGCGGTTGCCAATGCCGCCCATATGGCGGGCCTGCAAGCCTGGACACGGCCCGGCAAGGGCGCGCCACAGCCGGCCACAAGCGGAGATGCCGCACCATGATGATCATCGAACGCGGCGACTTCTGGGAAGCGCTGGTCGGGCTCGGCCTGCTGACAATCCTCCTCGTGCTCGGTATCGCCATCGCGCGGCTCCGCAGCCTGTTTGCGATCGTCATGCTGTCTGGTCTCTATTCGCTGGTTTCGGCGGCCTGGTTTGTTGCCGCCGATGCGGTGGATGTGGCCTTCACCGAAGCGGCCGTCGGCGCTGGCATCTCGACCGTGCTGATGCTCGGCGCCATGCTGCTGACAGCGCGCACAGCCAAGCCCGAAAAAGTGTTCAGCCGGGTCGCACCGTTCCTCGTTGTCGTCGTCACCGGTGCGGTGCTCGTCTATGCCACCATAGACCTACCGGAATTTGGCGACCCGTTCTCGCCGGCCAATACCGGCGTCGGCGCCGAGTATCTCGACCGGCATTATCCCGAGATGGGATTTCCCAATGTGGTGACCTCGATCCTGGCCTCTTATCGGGGCTTCGATACGCTGGGCGAAGTGCTGGTGGTGTTCACCGCGGGCCTGTCGGTGGCCTTGCTGCTGGGGTTCGGCGAACGCTCCCTGGCGGCCCGCATGAACCGCGAGCGGGATGAGGAGTCATGAACCCCGACCATCATGTCATCCTCCGCGTTGTTGCAAAGCTCCTGATCCCGATGATCGTGATTTTTGCGTTCTACGTGCATTTCCACGGCGAATACTCCCCCGGCGGCGGCTTTCAGGCTGGCGTGATCTTCGCCGTCGCGATCATCCTGTACGCGCTGATCTTCGGCGTCACATCCGCCCTGCGCCTCGTGCCGCCAGTCTTCGCCCGCTGTTTGTCGGCGTTCGGCGTGCTGCTTTATGCCGGTGTCGGGGTCTGGGCCCTATTCGGCGGCGGGGCCTATCTCGAATACAATGCCTTGTTCGAAGAGCCCGAAGGCGGCCACGCGGCCCAGCATACCGGCATCATCCTGATCGAGCTGGGCGTGCTCTTCGGTGTCGCGGGTTCAATGCTCACCATTTTCTATGCCTTCGCCGGCCGCGCGGCCGAAATCGACGATGAGGACTGGTGATCATGCTGGATTTCATCATCGCCAAGGGTGGGTATTGGGTCATCATCGCCTTGATGATGACCGGGCTTTACATCGTGTTTGCCGCCACCAATCTCATCAAGCGCATGGTCGGCCTGTCGGTGTTCCAGACCTCGGTGTTCCTGTTCTACATCACCCTCAGCAAGGTCGCCGGGGGCACCGCGCCGGTCCTCTATGGTAAAGACTATCCGGTGAAGAAAGACGCCGACTATGGCGCATCGAGAGAGGGCTACAGCGCCGCTCCGGACGCGCCCCCCACACAGGCTCCAACTCCGGCAGATGCCGGCAGCATCGGACCCGACCTCGCCAGTCCCATTGCTGGGGCCGATAGCTATGCGGACTATCCCGGCGTCCAGGAAGTGTACTCAAACCCGCTCCCCCACGTGCTGATCCTCACCGCCATTGTCGTTGGCGTGGCCACCCTGGCGGTTGGTCTGGCGATCATTGTCCGCATCCGCGAAGCGTATGGCACCATCGAGGCGGACGAGGTGCGGGCGCTCGATATCGTGGTCGCCACCGCCGAAGAGAATGAAGACAAGTCCGATGAGGCGGCCGCGCCCGGCCCGGGAGCGCCCGCGTGATCGAATGGGTCCTGAACGCAGCCGCGCCCTGGGCGCTGGCCCATGCTGCGCCGTTGCTGGTTGTGGTGCCCATGATGGTGGCGCCCTTCCTGGTCTTCCTGCCCAGTCCGCGTGGGGCGTGGCTGGCCTCCATTCTGGCCACCTTCTGCTCGCTCGTCCTTGCCATCATCCTGCTCGGCCAGGTCCAGTCCGTCCCCGGCGGCGTGGTGTCCTATGCCCTTGGTGGATGGGCACCGCCGGCGGGGATCGAGTTTCGCGTTGATGCGCTCAACGCGCTGATCCTTTTGCTGGTCACCGGTATCGGCTTCCTGGCGGCGGTGTTTTCGCGCCCGACCGTCGTCGCCGAAGTCCCTGAAGCCAAACACAGCCTGTTCTACTCGGCCTATCTGATCTGCGTCACGGGCCTCTGCGGCGTGTCGATCACCGGCGACGCGTTTAACCTGTTCGTCTTCCTCGAAATCTCCTCGATCTCGACCTACGTGCTTGTCGCGCTCGGGTCGGGACGGGACCGGCGCGCCCTGCCGGCCGCCTTCCACTACCTCGTTATGGGCACAATCGGCGCCACCTTTTACGTCATCGGTGTGGGTTTTCTCTACGCGGCGACCGGTACGCTTAACATGGCCGAAATGGCCGAGATCATCCCGGAGCTGACAGACAGCGCCACGGTGCAGGCCGGCTTCGCCTTCATCATTGTCGGCCTCGGGCTCAAGGCGGCGATGTATCCGCTCCACCAATGGCTCCCCAATGCCTATGCCTACGCGCCGAGTTTTGTGACGGTCTTCTTGTCGGCGACGGCCACGAAAGTCGCGCTCTATGCCCTGGTGCGGTTCCTTTTCACCGTGTTCCAGCCCGAGTTCAGCTTCGAAACCCTCAGCTTCGACTATCTGTTCATGCCGCTGGCAATGATTGCCATGGTGGTCTGTTCGTTCCAGGCCGTGTTCCAGACCGATGTCCGCCGTACATTGGCCTATTCGTCAGTGGCCCAGGTGGGTTACATGCTGCTGGGCATCTCGATCGGCACCGCTGCGGGCCTCGGTGCGGGCCTTTTCCACCTCGTCAATCATGCCTTGATGAAGGGCGGCCTGTTCATGGCTGTCGCCGCCGTGGTGCTCACCTATCAAGGCACCAGCCTCAAGGATTTCGCCGGCCTCGGCCGCTCCGCGCCCTGGACCATGACCGCGTTTGCCATCTGTGGCATGTCCCTTATCGGCATCCCGCTCACCGCTGGGTTCCAGTCAAAGATCCAGCTCCTGGCCGCCAGCTATGACGCCGGCTGGTGGTGGGCCGTTGCCGTGATCCTGTTCTCCAGCGTCCTGGCGGTGATCTATATGGGCCGGATCCTGGAAGCGGTATTCTTCAAGACGCCTGACAATCCCCGAAAGGTCCGCCAGGAAGCGCCGGTGGTTCTCCTGGTGCCGCTTTGGGTGCTGGCGCTGGCGAATGTCTGGTTCGGCGTGGACGCATCGTTGCCGCTGGGCCTTTCGCAGGATGCCGCCATGGCTGTGCTGGGTGATCCGGCTCTGATTGGAGGGGTGCGCTGATGGCTCCCGACACGCTGATCGGGCTCGAGATGAACGGCGCGCCGCTGCCTGCCG
>JBCCBN010000019.1:0-28589 GCA_039034035.1 Pseudomonadota bacterium | reverse complement strand
CCGAGCATGGGCAGCAGCGATAGGGTGAGATAGCCATGGACGATCGGGCTGCCCAGTTCCTTCGTCGCCCGCTCGACGTCCACATGGATCCATTGGTGATCGCCGGTGGCGTCGGCGAACATGTTCACCCGGTCCTGGTCAATCGTGTGCCAGTCACTGACGCCGACTTCCTTGCCGGCGAGGGTTTCGAGATCGTTGTAGTGGACGGTATTCGGGCTGGCCATTGGGGATCCTCCTTGGACGCTTTTGCTGGCTGCATTAAAGGGGCGAGGCGCGGGCAAACGCAAGCCATGCCGTTACGGCGGGGCGGCTTTTTGGCGATTGTTCATGTGCGGAACATGAAGTAGGGTCAGTCCGTGGGAAGACACATTCAGACCCGCGAAGTACCGGACGAGCTTCATAGCCGGTTGAAGGCGCGCGCCGCGTCGCAGGGCGTGTCCATGAGCGACTATCTCAAACGGTTGATTGAGCAGGACCTGAAGCGTCCGAACTAGCCGAGCCCGATGCGCTAAACGATACGGCTTTCGGACTTTCCCCAATAGCGGTCGCGGATGAGGCGTTTATAGAGCTTGCCGGTGGGGTGGCGGGGAAGTTCGGGGTCGAAATCGATGCTTTTGGGGCATTTGAGTTTCGAGAGATTGTCCTGGCAGAACGCCATCAATTCGTCGGCCAGCGCCTCATCGGCGGCAAAGCCGGGCATGGGCTGGACAACCGCCTTCACCGCTTCGCCGAAATCTGAATCGGGCACGCCGATGACGGCGCAATCGGCGACCTTGGGGTGGGTGATCAAGACGTTCTCGGTTTCCTGGGGATAGATGTTTACCCCGCCGGATATGATCATGAACGCCTTGCGGTCGGTCAGGTACAGGAAGCCATCGGCGTCGACCTTGCCAACGTCGCCGAGCGATGACCAGTCGGTATGTTTCGGGTTGAGGGCGCCTTTGGTTTTCTCTTCGTCATTGTGGTAGGTCGGCGGCGGCGTGCCGCCGAAATAGACCTGGCCTTCCTCGCCGACGGGGACTTCGTCACCGTCCTCATCGCAGATGTGTAGCTCGCCCCAGATTGGCCGCCCGACCGTGCCCTTGTGGGCCAGCCAATCGGCGCTGTTGGTCCAGCACATGCCGTTTCCTTCCGAGCCGGCATAGTACTCCTCGATAATCGGGCCCCACCATTCGATCATCTGCTGTTTGACCGGTACGGGGCAGGGGGCGGCTGCGTGGATTGCGCAGTCGAGCGACGAAACATCGTACCGGGTGCGCACGGCTTCGGGCAGTTTGAGCATGCGGACGAACATGGTCGGGACGAGTTGGGAATGGGTGATCCGGAATTTTTCGACGGTGGCGAGGTAGGCTTCGGGATCGAACTTTTCCATGATCACGAGGGTGATGCCGAAGCGACTGAAGGACATGCACCAGCGCAAGGGGGCGGCATGGTAGAGGGGCGCGGGCGAGAGGTAGATCGAGGCTGGGGTGACCCGGCACAGGGCGCGGCTGATCTGGCCGAGGACGCTGTCATCGTCGATTGGCAGGTTTGGCTCGAGCGGCGGGCGGATGCCTTTTGGCCGGCCGGTGGTGCCCGATGAATAGAGCATGTCGGTACCGGCCATTTCGTCGGCGATGGGCGTGGTGGGGAACTGGGCGGTGTGGGTCTCGAGGCTGGCAAAGCCGTCGATCTCACCATCCATCGACCAGGCGGTGGGCGTGCCGGCTTCGGCGCGGGCGGCGGTGGCGACGGGGCCGAGACTGGCGCCGGCGATGAACAGGGACGCGCCGCTGTCGGTGAGAATGTAGGCGACTTCGGGGGCGGTGAGCCGCGAGGAGATGCAGACGAAATAGAGCCCGGCTCGCTGGGCGGCCCAGCAGGCGTCGAAGAAGGCGAGGCTGTTTTCAGCGAAGATGGCGATGGTGTCGCCGGGTTTCAGGCCGGCTTCACGGAAGCCATGGGCGATCTGGTTTGAGCGGGCTTCGAGTTGACCGAAACTGCGGGTCTCTCCGGACCCTGCCATGATCAGGGCCGGCTTGTCTGGGGTTGCCGCTGCGTGGTGGCAGGGGTGAAATCCGGTCATTGGGGCCTCCCTTGGGCATGTCGCATCTTGTCGTGCTGCTTGCTGGTCAGCTTAGGGCCTGGCGCGCAGACTGGAAGACCTCACGCGGGGAAAAGACGCCGAATTGACCGCGTTTACCCCTGGTGGGTTCCATGCTCTTGAATTGGCGAT
Source organism: Pseudomonadota bacterium (assembly GCA_039034035.1). GTDB lineage: Bacteria > Pseudomonadota > Alphaproteobacteria > Caulobacterales > Hyphomonadaceae > UBA5336. Next base: position 26,374 of record JBCCBN010000019.1, on the reverse strand, counting down.
GCAGACCCCGACCCTTCGCCAACTCCAGTTCCTGGTTGCGATTGCCGATACCGGCTCGTTCTCGCGGGCGGCGGAACAGTGCCACGTGACCCAACCCACCCTGTCCACCGCGATCCGGGAAGTGGAGGCGATGATGGATGTGCAGCTTGTCGAGCGGCATGCGCGCGGCACGGTTCTGACGAGCGCGGGCGAGATCGCGGCGGAGCGGGCAAAGATGATCCTGGCGTCGGCGCAGGACCTCGTCGCGGCGACGCGGCAGACCGCCAGCCCGCTGACCGGTCCGTTCCGGCTGGGTGCGATCCCGACCGTGGCGCCGTTCCTGCTGCCATCGGTGCTGAAGCCGTTGCGGGCGGCGTATCCGGACTTGAAGCTGTTTATTCGCGAGGACACGACCGACCGATTGCTCGAGGCGCTGCGGACGCGGAGCCTGGATGCGGCGCTGATTGCGCTGCCCTGGCCGACGCCGGGGATCGAGCATGAGACCCTGTTCAGTGATGCGTTCATGGTGGTGTCGCCGGTTACCCATCCGCTGGCGAGCGAGGGTGCGAAGACGCCGGGTGACCTGCTTGATGAGGACATCCTGCTGCTGGAGGATGGCCACTGCCTGCGCGACCATACGGTAAAGCTGTGCAACCTCCCGGCGCAGCGGGACAAGACCGATGTGACGGCAACGTCGCTGCTGACGCTGGCCTATATGGTCGAGGGCGGGCTGGGGGTTTCTATGTTGCCGCGCCTGGCCGTCGATGCGGGGCTGACCAAGGGCATGGACGTGCACGTGTCAGGTTTTGAGCCGGCCATGGTGGGCCGTGAAATCGGCATTGCCTGGCGGGCTGGCAGTCCGCGGGAAGAGGAGGCGCGGCTGGTGGGGAATTTGTGCGCGCGCTACCGGCCAAAGCCGAAACGGGCGAACGGCGTACCCTGATTGCGCCAAGGGCGGGTCAGGCGGCGAGGCTCTTGACCCGGTTCCGGCCTTCGGTCTTGGCCGAATAGAGGGCGGTGTCGGCCCGTTTCATCAGGGCGGCGGGCGTGTCGTCGCGGCCGCTGGTGGTGGAGACGCCTGCAGAGACGGTGATGTCCAGGGTTGTCGGTACCGCATCCACTTCGAACGGCTCAGCGGCGATGGCCTGGCGCAGGCGCTCTGCCGCGGTGCAGGCCACATCGCCGGCGGTTTCAGGCAGGATGATGATGAACTCTTCCCCGCCGGGCCGGCAGACCACATCCTGCGGGCGGACATGGGCGTTCAGGCGGGTCGCAATGTCCTGGAGGACGCCGTCGCCAGCCTGGTGGCCCCAAGTGTCATTGACCTGTTTGAAATGGTCGATGTCGAGGGCGACGATGGAGACGGGCGCGCCGCCCATGGCCGAACGCTGTAGCCATTTCTGGAGCTGGGACACCATATAGCGGCGATTATAGAGGCCGGTGAGTTGGTCGATGACCGACAGTTCGAGCCCCCGGTCGACCCGCCGGCGCATGATCTCGATATAGCGGGTGCGACGGGCCTGGGTGCGGACCCTTGCGATCAGTTCCTCGGGCTCGATCGGCATCAGCACGGTGTCTGACGCGCCCAGCTTCATGGCGCGGGCCGCAATATCCTGGTCGTGTTCGTCGGCTGCGGCGATGATCGAGATCGCCCGGGTGCGGTCGCTCATCCTGAAATGAGCGCAGAGCTTGAGGGGTTCGAAACTCTGGCCGGACACCGGCATGACGATGATATCGACACCGGTTTCGCCGAGCGCGGCCATGCCATCCGCTTCGCGCAAGGTGACCACGGTGTGGCCGGCGCTGCGCAGGATGTCGGCTGTCCGGTTTGCACGACGGGTCAGCTCGTCGAGGACGAAAACGCGGACGGGGCGGCCGAGCTCGATGGTTTCCTGCTCGTCGAACGCGCCGACGGCCGCACCACTGGCCTGGCGCTGGCGCAACTCTTCGGCGACCGTATTATAGCGCGACAGGGCTTCGATGCGGGAACTGAGGGCGATCTCGTCAATCGGCTTGGTGAGGAAGTCCTCGGCACCGGCTTCAAGGCCCTGCACCCGGTGTTCCGAATCCGAAAGGGCGGTGACCATCACGACCGGGATATGCGCGGTGAGGGGATTGGATTTCAGCCGGCGGCAGGTCTCGAAACCATCGATCCCGGGCATCATGACGTCGAGCAGGATGATGCTCGGCCGTTCCAGTTCAGCGATTTCGATCGCTTCGACACCGGCTTCCGCCTCGATGACGTCGTGATAGGACGCTTCCAGCCGGGCGCGCAGCATGCGCCGGTTCTGTTCGATATCATCGACAACCAGTATACGCGTGCTCATGCGGCGGCATTCCCGGGGATGAGGCCTTCGACGGTACGGATGAAGGACGACATCTGGATCGGCTTGGAGAGGTAGCCCTCGCAGCCGGCTTCGCGGACGCGCTGTTCGTCGGTGCGCATGGCGAAGGCGGTGACAGCCAGGACAGGGATGGCTTTCAACTCGTCATCATCCTTGATCCAGCGCGTGATATCGAGGCCGGAGACTTCGGGGAGCTGGATATCCATGATGATCAGGTCGGGTTGGCGGGCGCGGGCCATGTCCAGGGCCTCGGCTCCATCGCGGCACTGGATTGTCTGGTAGCCGAAGGAATCGAGCAGGTCGCAGAACAGGCGCATGTTGAGTTCATTGTCCTCGACAACGAGCACCGAGCGGGGTGCATTCTGTTTCGCCTGTTTGACCATCACCTGCCCCCACCGCGGCCTGAGCGGCCCAATCGAGTTTTCTGCCAATACCCTTAGGCTGAGAGTCTTAAGCCTTGTTTACGGCTTGGGTAAGGCCGTGATAGGGCGGGCTGGAACATGTAAGGAACGGAAAGGGCGCCCCAGTGCAAAGCCTCTGCCGGGATTGTTTCGCGCACGGCGTTGGATTGGTGACCCCGGATGGGGTGTGCCGGGCCTGCGGCAGCGCGCGTATCGTGTCGCATGCCGCACTGTTCGACCTGTCGATTGCCCATCTCGATTGTGATGCCTTCTTTGCCGCCGTGGAAAAGCGCGACAACCCGGAGATCCGGCACAAACCGGTGATCGTCGGGGGCGGTGTGCGCGGTGTCGTCTCCACATGCTGCTACACCGCCCGGCTCTACGGCGTGCGTTCGGCCATGCCGATGTTCAAGGCGCTGAAGGCCTGTCCCGATGCGGTGGTGGTGAAGCCGGATTTTGGGAAGTACACCGCTGCCGCCCGGCAGATCCGCGCGAAGATGGATGCGCTCACCCCTTTGGTGCAGCCGGTGTCGATCGATGAGGCGTATCTGGACCTGTCAGGTACGGCCGCGCTGCATGATGGGTCGCCAGCGGCGTTGCTGGCCCGGCTGGCGGCGGAGATCGAGGCCGATGTGGGGATCACGGTGTCGGTCGGGCTTTCGGGCAACAAATTCCTGGCCAAGACCGCCAGCGAGTTGGACAAGCCGCGCGGGTTTGCCGTGATCGACCCCGGGGACGCTGAAGCGGTTTTGGCGGGTCGGCCCGTCGCGAGCTTGCACGGGGTCGGCCCCAAGCTGGCCCAGCGGCTTGAGCGTGACGGGTTCGAACGGGTGGGAGACCTCTATGGCTGTGACATGAAGGATTTGATCGGCCGGTATGGCGAGACGGGGCTTTACCTCTTCAACCGGTCCCGAGGGATCGATAACCGGCCCGTCCAGCCCGAGCAGGGGCGGAAATCGGTGTCGTCCGAGACCACGTTCAATACCGATATCTCCGATCCGGCCGTGCTGGAGGACTATCTCTGGCGGGTCTGCGAGAAGACTGCGCAGCGGGCGAAGTCGGCCGGCGTTGAGGGAGCGGTGGTGACGCTGAAGCTCAAGACCGGGGCGTTTCGGTCGCTGACGCGCCGGGCGACCCTGTCCCAGCCGACGCAACTGGCCCAGGCCCTGTTCCGGGCGGCGAAGCCGCTTCTGGAGAAGGCCGCGAGCCGGGGGGAGGCGTATCGGCTGATCGGGGTGGGGATTTCCGAACTCAGCACGGCGCGCCAGGATGATCGCGACCTGCTCGATCCAGCGATTGAAAAGCGTGCGGCGGCCGAGCGGGCGGGCGACAAGGCACGGGCCCGGTTTGGTGAGGGTGCGGTCCAGACCGGCCGGACCCTGCGCATGGGGGCGGCGAAAGGGGCGAGCAAGGCGGCTGGGCGCGAGACGAAGAGCCAGGGCTAGCGCAGCGGAGGCTGCTTGTTCAGGCCGGGGGAATGCGGCAAGGGGAGAGCGCTGGAGCTTCGCCGGGAAGGGCTGGACCATGGACTATCTCACCGCGTTTCCGATCACGTCGGCGCTGATCGCGGCGAATGTGATTGCCAGCGTGGTGGCGTTCAATAGCCGGGAGTTTTTCGGCCAGAACGCCTTCATCGTCGGCCCGATCCTCAAGGAGCGGCAATACTACCGGGTGCTGACGTCGGGGTTTCTGCACGTGGCGGTGTGGCACCTGCTCTTCAACATGTACGCGCTCTACGGCTTTGGCGCGTATGTGGAGCGCCAGCTTGGGGCGGGGGCGTACCTGTTCGTTTATGTGGTGGCGCTGCTGGGCGGAAATCTGTGGTCGCTGGCGGAGAAGAAAGGCAACCCCGCCTATGCCGCGGTGGGCGCGTCGGGGGCGATTTCGGGCATCCTGCTGGCGTTCGGCCTGATGGCGCCGTTCGCGCAGATCCTGGCATTTTTTGTCATTCCGATGCCGGCCATTGTTTTTTGCGGCGCGTTCATCCTGGTCAGCGCCCTTTTGGCGCAGCGCCAGAACGCGATGTTTGGCCATGATGCCCATCTGGGCGGGGCGATCGCTGGACTGTTTGCGACGCTGGTGGTGGCGCCGGGCCTGTTCGGCGCGTTCGTTGCGGAAGTCCGCGCGGTTCTGGGCGTCTAGGGATGGGGGTTCGTGACCGGTACGAGGCGCGGGTGGCGGAAGGCGTGCTGGTGAGCGATCCGGCGCAGCTTCAGGCTGCGGCCAAGCTTGACGAGCTGGGCGAGCGGTTGGCGTCAGCCAAGCCGGGTGGCGGCTGGTTCTCGCGGGCGCCGGAGCCTGTACGGGGGCTCTATCTGTGGGGCGGGGTGGGGCGCGGCAAGTCGATGCTGATGGATTTGTTTGTCGCCCATGCGCCGGTGGAGCGAAAGTGGCGGGTGCACTTCCATGAGTTCATGGCGGGTGTACATGAAGACCTGGATGCCTGGCGGCAGATGACGCCCCAGGCGCGCAGGCGGGCGCCGAACCGGGTCCGCGGGGCCGGCGATGATCCGATCCCGCCGGTGGCGCAGGCGATCGCCGAGCGGGCGCGGCTCTTGTGCTTTGATGAGTTCCAGGTGACCCAGATTGCCGATGCGATGATCCTGTCGCGCTTGTTCGAGCACTTGTTCGAGCGGGGCGTGGCCGTGGTTGCGACCTCGAACCGGCACCCGCGCGATCTTTATACCGATGGCATCAATCGCCAGCTCTTCCTGCCGTTCATCGACTTGCTGATGGAGCGGTGCGAAGTCCATGAATTGGCCGCTGACGAAGATTATCGGCTGAAGCATCTCAGCGAGGCGCCGGTCTGGCATGTACCGCTGGGGCCGGGCGCGGAGGCGGCGATGGCCGAGGCCTGGCGCAAGCTGACGCTGGGGGCGGAGCCGCAGCGCTGTGTGCTGACGGTGAAGGGGCGCAAGCTGGCGGTCCCGCGGGAGGCGGCGGGCGTGGCGTGGATGGGATTCGACGATCTGTGCGCGCGTCCGCTGGGGCCGTCTGACTATCTGATGCTGGCGTCGAGCTTCCATACGCTGATGCTGGAGAACGTTCCGGCGCTGAGCCCGGACAAGCGCAATGAGGCGATCCGGTTCACCAACCTGGTCGATGCGCTGTATGAGGCGAAGGTGAAGCTGGTCGCCAGTGCGGCGGCCGAGCCGGATGACTTGTACCGCTCCGGCGATGGCAGTTTCGAGTTCCAGCGCACGGCCTCGCGCCTGCACGAGATGCGGTCGGAGGCATATCTCGCCGCTGAGCATGAAGTGGCGGGCGATCAAAAATCGTAGGCGATGCCTTTTCGTTCCCAGTCGCCGTAGCGGGTGGGTTCGATCTTGGTGGGGCCGCCGGATTCGGTGTCGCGGGCGGCTTCCATTTGCTTGAGTTCGGCGGCGCGGGCCGCGCGGCGCGCATCGGCTTCGGCCAGGGCGCGGCGGGCCGGCTCGGGCAGGGCGGCGCGGCGGGCGCGTTCTTCTTCGCTGATCTCGCTCATGGGGTGAGACTCCCAAATTTGGTTTACGCTTCCAATATAGGGTGGAGAGGCCGGTTGGCAGGGCCGACCAGTCGACGCAGACGGAGAAAGACCCACCCATGGGACTGATGAAGACCTATATGTTGATGGCGGCGATGACGGCGCTGTTCCTGGCGATCGGCTATCTGACCGCTGGCACCATTGGTTTGATGGTCGCTTTTGGTGTGGCGGTCGTGATGAACGGGTTTGCCTACTGGAACGCCGACAAGATCGTTCTGAAGATGCAGGGCGCGCGGCAGGTGACCGGTCAGGAACGCTCCGGTGTGATCCGTACCTTCGTCGAGGATACGCGGCGGCTGGCCCAATATGCTGGCCTGCCGGAGCCGAAGATCTACATTATCGAAACGGCCCAGCCCAACGCCTTTGCCACCGGGCGCAACCCCGACAATGCAGCCGTAGCGGCGACTACAGGCCTGTTACGCAGCCTCACACGTGAAGAGGTGGCTGGCGTGATGGCCCACGAATTGGCCCACATCCAAAACCGCGACAGCCTGACCATGACGATCACCGCCACCCTGGCCGGCGCCATCGGCATGCTGGCGAATTTCGCCCTGTTCTTCGGCTCACGGGAGCGGGGCGGGATGCTGACATCGCTGGCGATCATGATCTTCGCCCCGATGGCTGCCAGCCTGGTGCAGATGGCGATTTCGCGCTCGCGGGAGTATGAGGCTGACCAACGCGGCGCCGAGATCTGTGGTCATCCCGAATGGCTCGCATCGGCGCTGGAGCGGATTGATCGCGGCGCGCGGACCAATATCAATGCCGCTGCCGAGCGTTCGCCAGCCATGGCGCACATGTACATCATCAACCCGCTGAACGGGCAGGGCGCCGACAATCTGTTCTCGACCCATCCCTCGACCGCCAACCGGGTGGCGAGACTGCGGGAGATGGCGGCGACGCGACCATCATCGGGCAAGGCGGGGCCTCGTCTTGGCGGGATGGCTTCGGACCAGCCGGGACCAGCGTCCGGAGCGGGCCCTTGGGGCGCAGCGCCCAATTCTGGTGCCGGTCGCGGAAGCGATGACCCGGCCGGACCCTGGGGCTAGACTTGGCCGATCAAGGCGGTGCACCGGCGCGGCTGGCCGCGGCCAAGGTGTTGGCGAGTGTCCTGAAATCCAAGCGAACGCTGGATGATACGCTGGCGACCGAGCCCGATTACCGGGCGCTGGATGGCTCCGATCGCGGCTTTGCCCGGGCCATGGTGAGCGCTGCCCTGCGCCAGTTGGGACGGATCGATGCGGTGTTGATGCCCCTGGTGAACCGTCCGCGCGGGCGGGTCAGCGTGGAAGTCGCGGCGGTCCTGCAGATCGGGGCGGCGCAATTGTGGGTGCTTGAAACCGCCCACCATGCCGCCGTGAGTGAAACCGTTGCCGCCGCGAAGCGCTGGCCGGTCTCGGCGCCCGCCACGGGCCTGATCAATGCGGTGCTGCGCAAGGCGGCCGAAGCAACGGACGCCTTTCATGCCCAACCGGCTTCGGCGACCTGGCCGAACTGGCTGCAGGCTGATTTCAAACGGTCTCTGGGACAGGCGGCGATGGAGCGGCTGGCGGCGGTGCAGCAAGATGTGCCCTTGCTGCACCTTACCGCCCGGGGGGACGCGGCCGCCCTGGCCGCGCGTGTGGCTGGCACAGTGATCGCGCCCGGCAGTGTGGCGCTGGCCGCCGGCGCCGTCGAGGCGCTGCCCGGCTTTTCCGAAGGGGAGTGGTGGGTGCAGGATGCGGCCGCTGCGCTGGCCGCGCGTGTCCTCGCGCCGCAGGCAGGGGAAACCGTGTTCGACCTCTGCGCGGCGCCGGGAGGCAAGACGCTGCAACTGGCCGATGCCGGGGCCGATGTGATCGCTGTTGATCGGTCGAAGGCGCGGCTGAAGCGGCTGCGGGAGAATCTGGCGCGGACTGGGCTGGCGGACCGCGTCGAGATCGTCGCGGCGGAGCTTGAGAGCTGGTCGCCGGCTGCCAAGGCGGATGCGATCTTGTTGGATGCGCCTTGTTCGGCGCTCGGCACCCTGCGCCGGCATCCTGAGGGCGCGTGGATCAAGTCGCGGGAGGATGTCGAGCGTTTCGCCGGCGTCCAGGCCCGGCTGCTGGCGGCCGCGGGCCAATGGCTGAAGCCGGGGGGGCGGCTGGTCTATTGCGTGTGTACCCCCCGGGCGGAGGAGGGCCGGGACATTGTCGATGCGGCTTGCCGAGATGGCGGCTGGCAGCGCGATCCCATCGGTGAAGGGGTCGCGCTTGGGTTTGCCGGTAGCGAAACCGCCGCCGGTGACCTGCTGACCGTGCCGAAGACTGTAGCGGGTGCCGCGCTATCGGACGGGCCGGACGGGTTCCAGGAGGTGTTCGACCATGACGCATTCTTCGTCTCCAGGTTGCGCCGGGCCTGATGGACGGAGTGCTGAGATGCGAATTGCGGCGATGCACTTCTGTTTCTTGTCATGGAAACGCCCAATGAAATTCATGTGCTATTCAGTGCGAAGCGTGCACATTCCCCTCAAGTCGTCTCATTATGGAAGGAATCACTGATGGGCACCGAAACAAGTTTGCGCCCCGCACCTAACCGCCTGATGGCAGGCATTTTTGCGGGCTTTACCATGATCCTGGCTGGCTGTGCCGGCGGCTATGGCGCCAATGAGGTGTCCACCTCTGGCGTGCGTGAAGCGGCAACGATCCGCGAAGGCACCGTCACCGCTGTGCGGGAAGTGGTGATCACCAAGGACAATTCGATCCTCGGCGCAGCAACTGGCGCTGTGCTGGGCGGGATCGCCGGCTCCGAAATCGGCGGGGGCGACAAGGCCCAGACCGCTGGTGGCGTCGCGGGCGCCGTGCTCGGCGGGATCGCGGGCAATGAGGCTGGAAAGGCGCTGAACCGCCGCAAGGGCTTTGCCTACACGGTGCGGTTCGCCAGCGGTGAGTTGAAGGAAATCGTCCAGGGCGCCGATATCTACATTGCGCCCGGCACCCCGGTGAACGTCACGTTCCGCACCGATGGTGTTGTGGTGACGCCAGCGGCGGCAACCGTGGCTGCATACTAGGCTGTTCTTCACAGCCTGTTCCTGAAGCATCGTCCATATACCGCCGCTCGCCTTGTGTGGGCGGCGGTTCCAATTTAAGCCGGGGTGATGAGTCGCGTTCAGATTGCACCCTCGATCCTGTCAGCGGATTTTGCCCGGTTGGGCGACGAAATCCGCGCCATCGACGATGCCGGCGCTGACATGATCCATGTAGACGTGATGGATGGGCACTTTGTGCCCAATCTCACGTTTGGGCCGCCTGTGATCAAGGCGCTGCGGCCGCACACGAAAAAGCCGTTCGATGTCCATCTGATGATCGCACCGGTGGATCCGTTCATCGCCGCCTTCGCCGATGCCGGCGCTGATATCCTGACGGTGCACCCTGAAGCCGGACCGCACACGCACCGGACGCTGCAGGCCATTCGCGCGTGTGGCCTGAGGGCCGGCCTCGCCCTGAATCCGGGTACGCCGGTTGAGGTTGTGGATCCGGTGCTCGACCAGTTGGATCTGATCCTGGTGATGTCGGTGAACCCCGGTTTCGGCGGCCAGGCATTCCTGCCGAGCCAATTGCGGAAAATTCGCCAACTGCGGGAACGTGTTGACGCCAGCGGCCGAGAGATCATTCTGGAAGTGGATGGGGGGATCAATCCGGAGACGGCGCCCAGGGTCATTGAGGCCGGCGCGACGGCCATCGTGGCCGGGTCTGCCGTGTTCAAAGGGGATGAGCGCGCCTATGCCGACAATATCAACGCCCTTCGCCCCAAGGCCTTTGTCTAGGGAGAGCCGCTGAGCCTGCCATGAGTGCGCAAACGTCTCAGAACATGCCGGCGCGCGAGCGGTCTGCCGGTGAGGATGCGGCCCTCTGGGCGCGGTTTCGCGGCGTGCATGGTGAACCAGTCAAGCCGGCGGGCAAGTCCTGGCTGAAACTGGTTCCGAGCACGCCGCCGAGCTTTGACTGGACCGCGTTTGCGCCGATTGATCGCCATGATGCGCGCCAGGCCAGCCGGATCTTGCGACGGACCTGGACGGTTGGGCTGGAGCGGTTCAGCCTTGAGCCGGACGATTTGCCTTGGGCGATCGAAGGCGCAAGCCACCATTTTCTCGACCGGGTGCACCGGTTTGACTGGCTGCCATCCCTGATGGCGAGCGGGCCGGATGGCGAGGCGCTAGGGCTGGAACTGGTCAATGCGTGGATCGCGAGCCATGGCCGGTTTGACGGGTTTTCCTGGCGGGCCGAGCCTTGCGCCGACCGGATCTGGCACTGGATGCGCTGTGGGGCACCGCTGTTGCAGACCGAGGATGGCGCGATCATCCATGATCGCCAGGACTGCCTGCTGCGCCAGATCGACCATCTCGAAGGCCTGCTGGATACGCCGCAACCGGCGGATGCGCGGCTGCGCGGGGCCTGCATCCTGGTGGTGATGGCGGTGTTGCAGGCCGATGACACGGCGCTGACCGCAGCGCTGGAGCGGCTGGATACGGAATGCGCTGCGCAGATCCTGCCCGATGGCGGGCATGGCTCGCGGGCGCCGGAAAAGCTGCTGGGTGCGGCGATCGACCTGCTGGCGGTGCGAGGTGCGCTGGTGGCCAAGGGCCATGAGACGCCGAAGGCGATGACGAAGTGGCTGTCGCGGATGGGCGCGATGCTGGCCTTTTTCCAGGCCGGCGATGGCGCGCTCGACCCGTTCAATGGCGGCAGCGAAGGCCAGGCGGCTGACGTGCAGGCGGCGATTGATACAATCGACCCGGCGATCCGGAAGTTCAGCTTCAGCCCGAAATCCGGCTACCAGAAGTTGGAGCGGGGGCCGTTGCGCTTGCTGCTGGACGTGGGCAGCGCGCCGGCCGATCCGTTCGCGGACTGTGCCCATTCGGGCGCACTGGGGTTTGAGCTGGGCGACGGGCGGGACCGGTTGGTGACGTCTTGCGGGTATTGCGATGCGGTGAATGTGGACTGGCAAGCGGCGGTGCGGCGGACCAGCGCGCATTCAACGCTGGTGCTGGGCGGGCGCGACAGTGCTGCATTCGCGAAGAATGCGGCGACGGGCCTGTTGCAGGCCACCGGGCCGGACGGTGTGTCGGCCAAGCGGCTCGAAGAGTCCGACGAGATCTGGCTCGACGCGCAGCACAGCGGCTATCGCGAGATGTTTGGCCTGTTGCACCGGCGGCGGCTGTTCATGGCCGGCAATGGCGACCGGCTGACAGGGGAGGACTCCCTGGCCCGGCCGGTTTCCGAACCCGAAGCTGAAGACGCTCACCCGGTGCAGTATGATATCCGCTTCCACCTCCATCCGGGCGTCGAGGCGGTGGCCGACCGGGATTCCATCCGTATCGTGAGCGAATCGGGCAATAGGTGGCGCTTCAAGACCAGCCACCCGGGGGCGAAGCTGGAGCCTTCCATCTATCTCGGGCGCGGCACGGTGGAGCGGACCCAGCAGATCGTCCTCGCAGGACGGGCAGACCCGAATGGCGATGGTGAATCACCGGAGAATTGCGTGCGTTGGGCGTTTGTAAGGGACAATCGCGAATGAGGAGCCCAAAACAACAGGCACGCCGCGCGATGGCCCTGACGCTGATCTTTGATATCGGCACGGCGGCCTTGGCGATCCTGGTGGCCTATGTCTTCCGCTGGTGGTCGACGGCTGGTTTCCCGCAAGCCTGGCCCAGTCTGGCGGCGACGTCGGCCCTGCTGTTCGCGCTGTCCACCGGGGCGGCGTTCTACGTGACCGGTGTGCACCGCCAGGTGTGGCGCCATATGGGCGCAACCGATGCGATGCGCTTGTTGCAGGCGGTGGCGCTGTCGGCGCTGATCTATCTGCCCCTCCAATTCCTGCTGAACCGGATGGAGGGCATCCCCCGGAGCGGGCTGTTTATCGCGATCCTGCTCTGGGTCGGCCTCTTGTTTGCTGGCCGGATGATGGCGCTGTCGCGGTCTACCCACATGCCGCTGCAACTGTTCCGCAAGGTGCAGAAGGATGCGCCGCCGGCTGTGCTGGTGGGAGACCTGGAATCGGTCGCCTTGGCGATCCATGGGCTGCAGACCTCGCCCGATGGGGCGAATGTCCGGGTGCTCGGCATCGCGCAGACCGATTTCGCACAGCCTGGCCGGGCTGTTCGCGGCGTGGCGGTTATGGGCAGCGTCGAGGACCTTGAGATGATCCTCGGCATTCTCGAAGTGCGCTATGGCGAGGTGCCGTGGGTGGCGGTGACCGGGGATGCGCGCCAGCCTCGGATCATGAACCGGGTGCTGGAAATCGCATCCCAGAAGAAGACCAAGATCATGGCGCTGGGTTCGAAAGGGGCGAGTCCGCGCCTGGAAGACCTGCGCACCTCTGACCTGCTGTCGCGGCCGAAACGCGAACTGGACATGACGGCGGTGGCCGGCCTCGTCTCGGGCAAGCGCGTGCTGGTGACCGGTGGCGGCGGCACCATCGGGCTGGAACTCGCCCATCAGTGCGCCGCCCTGAAGCCCGAAAGCCTGACGATCCTCGATGCGTCGGAGTACAATGTCTACCGGGCCAATCTCTCGATCCGCCGGGCCTATAAGGGCGTCGAGATGAACGCCGTGCTCGGCGATGTCCGCGACGTGCCACGGGTCGATGAACTGTTCCGCCAGGTCCGCCCACACATCGTGCTGCATGCCGCCGCGCTCAAGCATGTACCGCTGATGGAGCAGCATGTCTGCGAAGCGATCCTCACCAATGTGTCCGGCGCGATCAATATTGCTCGCGCCGCCTCTGCCGTGGACGCCGAGCGGATTGTCTTCATCTCCACCGACAAGGCCGTAGACCCGGACAATGTGATGGGCGCGACCAAGCGGTTGGCAGAGATCGCTGTCGCCCGCGTGGCCAAGCAAAGCAAGCTGACCCCGGCATTGGTCCGGTTTGGCAATGTACTGGGGTCATCGGGATCGGTGGTGCCGCTGTTCAGCGAGCAGATCGCAGCGGGCGGGCCGGTGACGGTGACCCATCCCGATGTGACGCGCTACTTCATGACCGTGGACGAGGCCGCTTCCCTGACGCTGCAAGCCGTGGCGCTGCAGAATCCTGGCGGGGCAGCGAAACTGTTCGTGCTGGACATGGGGGAACCGATCCGGATCCGCGCGCTGGCCGAGAGCATGATCCGCATGCAGGGCAAGGTACCCGGCGTTGATATCGAGATTGAATATACCGGGCTGCGGCCCGGCGAGAAGCTGCATGAGCGGCTGGTCTACAATCACGAAAAGATTTCCGGCACCGAGATCGATGGCATTCTCGAAGTGGCGGGCGTGAACGGGGTGGATGACAGTTTCGACTTGACGCTGGCGAGCTTGATCCGTGCCGCCGGCAAGCGCGACCGCAATGAAGCGCTGGCTCTGCTTAGCCGACTGGTGCCCGAATATGGCGCTCGCCGGGCTGACGACCAGAAGGAAGCGGCGGGGGCGTAGCACCGTTTCCGCATGCATTGTTTGCGCTCACGGCGCGAGGCGCCTCCGCGGGGGCGGGCTGACCGCCCAGCGGGCAGTCGCCCTTTGTTCGCGCTTGCGCGCTCACGGGGACGCTGCGGCCCCTGACAGGGTGTGCGACCCATGATAGCTGGCGCTCAGAATCGCCGTTCCCTGATCGAACCGAGGCCCGCGCCATGCCAGACACTACCGCCCAAACCGCCGATCCCAACGGTCCCGTTGCTATCCGCCGCGCACTGATCTCCGTGTCGGACAAGGACGGCCTGGTCGAGCGGGCCCGCGCCCTGGCGGACCGGGGCGTAGACCTGGTGTCGACGGGCGGCACGGCGAAGGCCCTCAAGGCGGCGGGTCTCGCGGTCAAGGATGTGGCCGATCTGACCGGATTTCCCGAATTGATGGACGGACGGGTGAAGACGTTGCATCCGGCGGTCCATGGCGGACTGCTTTACCGGCGCGACCTGGAAAGCCATGTCGCCGATGCGGAGGCCCATGGCATTGGCGCCATCGACCTCGTCTATATCAACCTATACCCGTTCGAAGCGACGGTAGCATCGGGTGCTGATTTCGACACGGCCATCGAGAATATCGACATTGGCGGGCCGGCCATGCTGCGGGCGGCGGCCAAGAATGCAGCCTTTGTCGCGGTTTGCACCGATGGCGCAGACCTCGACGCAGCGCTAGAGGAGATGGCGCGCCAGGGCGGGGCCGTATCGCTCGCGCTACGCCGGAAGCTGGCGGCGAAGACCTATGCCCGCACCGCCGCCTATGATGCGGCGATCAGCGGCTGGTATGCGGCCCAGCTTGGCGAAGCCGCGCCGGACTGGACGGGCTTTGGTGGCAAGCTCTCTGAAGCGCTGCGCTATGGCGAGAACCCGCACCAGAAAGCGGCCTTCTACGTCACCGGTGAGGCGCGCCCTGGCGTTGCCAATGCCCGTCAGGTTCAGGGCAAGGCGCTGAGCTATAACAATATCAACGATACCGACGCGGCCTATGAACTGATCGGCGAGTTGGGCGCAGAGACGCCGGCCGTCGCGATCATCAAGCACGCCAATCCCTGTGGGGTGGCCATGGGCGATGACTTGCTGGCGGCCTACCAGGCGGCGCTCGCGTGTGACAGCACATCGGCGTTCGGCGGCATCGTTGCCCTGAACGGGGCGCTGACCGGACCATTGGCCGAAGCGATCACGTCGATCTTTACCGAGGTCGTGATTGCGCCGGGGGCCGACGACGATGCGCTGGCGGTGTTCGCCAAAAAGAAGAACTTGCGGTTGCTCCTGACCGATCGTCTGCCCGATCCGGCAGCAGCAGGTAAGGTGGTGAAGACCGTGGCCGGTGGGCTCCTCGTCCAGGACCGGGACTCTGGGCGCATCGGGCGGGATGACCTCAAGGTGGTGACGTCCAAGGCGCCGACCAACTCGCAGCTGGATGATCTGCTATTTGCCTGGCGGGTCGCGAAGCATGTGAAATCCAACACCATCGTCTACGCCAAGGACGGGGCGACGGCTGGGATCGGGGCGGGCCAGATGAGCCGGATTGATGCGGCCCGGATCGCTGCGCGCAAGGCCGAGGATGCTGCCGAAGCGGCGGGCTGGAGTGCGCCGAAGACCATCGGTTGCGTGGCCGCGTCGGACGCGTTCTTCCCATTTCCGGACGGTTTGCTGCAGGCCGCCGAGGCCGGGGCGACCGCAGTGATCCAGCCGGGCGGGTCGATCCGCGACGATGAGGTGATCGCCGCGGCCAATGAGGCTGGCCTCGCCATGGTATTTACCGGCATGCGCCACTTCCGGCACTAGAGCCCTTTCATTCGAACTTGAGTCGTCTGATGGGTTGCAGCGTTCGTGCTGGCGAGGAGCACACCGCAGGGCGATGCGAGCATCGGCCGAGGATTGCGACGCTGTCCAGCGCGTGTGATGCAGCCCAAGCCTGCGCCGCGGAAATCCAACATAAACATCGTCTTGCACCTTGTAATTACCACCACCTGACCACTGGCGCTTTTGCGCCAGGGCTGCGTCGTAATCCTCCCAGCATGCTCGCATGCTGGTCCGGTCTACTCCTGTCCCTGACCCAGAACTCCAGCGCTCAGGCGGCGCAAATTCGGATGAAAGGGCTCTAGATCGTTTCCGCTGCGGGTCTGGCGGTGGCGAGGTCGGAACCCCCGGGTCGCTACTCCGCCGCCATTTCGGTTTCGCTGCCGGCGGTGCCCGGGTCGTATTTGGCGAACCAGCCCATGATGTTGTCGACCTTGGCATTGAGGCGCGAGGGGCGTGAGGCGATGGAGTGGCTCGCGCCGGGAATGCGGATCAGTGCGGTGTCGATCCCTTGCAGCTTCAGCGCGGTGTAGAATTGCTCCGCTTCCCAGGTTGGGGTTCGCCAGTCTTCCTCGCCGACCATCAGCAAGGTCGGGGTGGTGACATTGCCGACCTTGGAAAGCGGGGAGAGGGACCAGTAGCGTTCGGGGTTTTCCCACGGCATGGCCTGCATCCAGTATTGAGCGAAGTACACGTTTGCATCGGCGGCCAGCGCCATCGTGGTCCAGTTGATCACCGGCTTGATCGATGCGGCAGCGACGAACCGGTCGGTCTCGGCTACGGCATTGGCGGTGAGGACGCCGCCGCCCGATCCGCCGGTGATGAACAGGCGGTCGGCGCTGACATAGTTCCGCGCCACCAGATCGTCGACCACGGCCATCAGGTCGTCATGGTCATTGCCGGGATAGGCGAGATCGATCTCCTGGGCGAAGGCCTCGCCATAGCCGGTGGATCCGCGCGGGTTAGCATAGACGGTGACATAGCCCTCGGCGGCGAAGCGCTGGATCTCGGCGGCGAAGGACGGTCCGTACATGGCGAACGGGCCGCCATGGATCTCGATCACCATGGGGAAGGACCCATCGGCCACGAAATCGGGCGGCAGGGCGACCCAGGCCTCGATTGGCAGGTCGCCGACCGGTGAGGTGACGGTAAACTCCTCGATCCGCGAGAGGGCGACATGACCCAGCGCATCCTCGTTCAGATTGGTCAGCGTTCGGGGGGCATCATTCCCGCGCACGACCGCGATTTCGGCCGGCCGGTCGGGCCGCATCTGGGTGTAGGCGTAGACCGGCGTGGTCCGCCGCCGCCGCTCGCGTACCGCTCCGACATCGAAGGCGCCGCCGGAATAGGGCCGGCCGATGGACGTCCCGCCCAGATCTGTGGCGAGCGTGGTGAACCGGCCGCCGTCCAGCGGGATCGACACCAGCGTGCCTTGGCCTTGATCATCGACCGAAGCGATGAGGCTCTCGCCATCGGCGGACCATTGGATCGCGCCGGGCGTCCGGTCGTACTCAGCGGTGAGGTTGCGCGGGGCGCCATCCTCGACGGCCATCACGTAAAGATCGCCTTGCTGGTAGGCTCTCACCGCGTCATCGAAGCCGAAATAGGCGATCTGGGTTCCGTCCGGGGAGATGACGGCGCCGGTATCGGGGCCGTCCCGCTCGGTCAGTTGGCTGAGGGCGCCGGACGCGACCGATAGCCGGTAGAGATCGCTTTCGATCGGGTCGAGTTCGGCATTGGGCGCTTCATTGCCTTCGACCACCAGGTCGCCATTGCCGAGCCATTGGGGCGATGAGAAGCCGTTGTCGCTGTCGGTCAACTGGCGTGGGCTGCCGCCTTCCGCCGGCAAGACGAAGACTTGGCTGGCGCCCTCTTCGAGATAGCCTCCGCCATCGGCGCGGATGAAGATGTCATCGAACACGCGGACCGGCTCGGCCCATTCCGCACCCGTGGGCGCAGGCAGCGGGGCGGCAAAGCTCGGCGTTTCGCCGGGTACGAAGGCGGAGAAGGCGATGGCGGTACCATCGGGTGACCACACCGCGCCGCTGGGCGCCCGCTCGAACTGGCCGAGTGAGAAGCTGCGGCCGGTGGCGGGGAAGAAGACCCGGAGATCGGCACCGTTTTCGCCCGAAGCCATATACAGAATGCGGTCCCCATCGGGCGACCAGCGGGGGCGCGACAGCGATCCATCTGACGTGATCAGCGGACGATGGGCGCCGCTTTCGAGGTCGAGGCTCCAGATATCGCCAACGACCCGGTCCTTCATCCGGTCCATGGATTTGCGGACATAGACCAGCGAGCGGCCATCGGGCGCGATCTGAGGATCGTCGGCATATTCCAGCGCGAACACGGTTTCGGCGGTGAAGCGAGGGGCGTTGTCGCCATGGCTCTCGGAATGGCTGTCGGCATGACCGGCGCCGGCCAGCAGCAGGGCCGCTCCGGCGGCGCCTAGAAGGCGTGTGAGCATTGTTGTTCTCCCATCATGGCCCAGCCGAAGCCGGGCAAGTTTCTGGCCGCCAAGAGGGCAGGGAAATCAGCGCTTGGCAAGTCAGCGGGCCGGGCATTCGGTGCGGGGACGTCCGACCCAGCACCATGGGGCGGCGTTACGGCGGTGTCATGGGCTGCATGGGCGGGTGGGAATCGAACGCGCTCCGCTGTACGAAGCGTTCAGTGCCAGGCGTTCGACTGTTCGCGAAGGAAGGCCACCCGGAATGTTCAAGCTCAGATATCCCGCCATCGCCCTTGCGTCCGCCCTGTTCGGCGCGTTCGCGGCCATCGGCATCTACATGTACTATGTCCCGCTACCGACCGATGCCATGGCGCGGGGCGAGGCACTGGGGGCTGACCGCCGGCCCTGGCTCCACGGCGCCATGGCCGAAGTGTTCCCGACGCGCGCGGTTGAGGCGGCACCTGATGCTGCTGCGTTGCCAGTTGTAGAGGGCGCGCTGGAGGGGTTCACCTTCACCCATGATGGCACCACGAAGACCATTGAAGACCTCTATGCCGACCAGGCCATGCTGGGCATCGTGGTCCTGAAGGATGGCGCCATCGTTCATGAATCCTACGCCCCGGGCCATGGGCCGGGCACGTTGTTCACGACCTGGTCTGTGGTCAAATCCTTTACCTCGACGCTGGTGGGCATGGCCCTTCAGGACGGATTGATCGGGTCTGTGGATGACGCGCTGTCGCGCTACATCCCCGAAGTCAGCGGGACGGCCTATGAGGGGGTGACGATCCGCCAGGCGCTGGAAATGTCATCCGGCGTCGCGTTTGATGTGGGGTCGGGCGACGATACGGTGGCGTTCGTTACCGATGGTCCGATCACTGGCAAGCGAGCAGCGCTCGACATCGCGCTGTCGCATTCCCGGCAGAGTGCGCCCGGTTCGGCCTTCAACTACAATACCGCCGAGACCCAATTGCTGGTGGAACTGGTCCGCCGGGTCACGGGCGGCACGGCGGCCGATTATATGGCTGAGCGCCTCTGGCAGCCTCTGGGCATGCGCTACAACGGTGCCTGGGTGCTGGATGCGCCCGGTGCCGATGGCGCGGAAATCGGCGGGGCGATGTTCAACGCCGCGCTGCGGGACTGGGCGCGGTTCGGCTGGTTCATCGCCCAGGATGGCGTCTGGGAGGGCGAGCGATTGCTCCCCGAAGGTTGGGTGACCGACGCGACAGTCACGACACAGGCTCATCTCATGCCCGGTGACATCCACCCCGATCCGACGCTCGGCTATGGCTGGCAATGGTGGACCCGCGCTGACGGCACGTTTGCGGCCAAGGGCGCCTATGGCCAGGCGATCAATATCGATCCCGCCAATGGGCTGGTCGTCGCCAAGGCGAGCGCTTGGACCGAGCCACGGGTGCCGGCCCATGACGCCGAGACGCTCGCCATGGCGCGCGCGCTGGCGGTCTGGGATTATTCGGAGGAGGGGGGCGGTGTGCTGGATGCGGCGCTCGACCCTGCCCTAGACGCGGCCCCTGAAACCGGGACCGTCGAAACCGTCGCCGGTGAGCCGCCCGCTGTGCCAGTGCCCGAGATTGCGGACCAGCTTCCCCAGGCTGCGCCTCCGCCGGAACGGGCCGCGACCCAAGCCGAGGCAGACACATCGGCGCCGGGCACGCGGGCAGTCGAGAGCGACCCCGAACCCGCGATGCTTTCCGCGCCGAGCGTGAAACCTGAGCTCGGCTCGGCGGGTGCTTCCGAGGACCGCAGCGCGTCCACCGCTCCCGTCGATCCTGAAGACACCGCTGGCAACACCCCTGCGCCAGCGCCCCAGGCCGCTGAAGACCGCCAGGATCCTGAAGAAGGAATGGGGGTGGCGCAGAGCCGCTTCATTGACCCGGACGAGGAATAGCGCACGGCGCGCCAAACGCGCGCGTCAACAATGGCCATACCCCTGGCGATGCCAGGGGACGGCATCATGGGGGCTCAATCCTGCCTTCTACGACGCTCCGGTCTCAGCCGGAGGGTGGATCAGAACACCCGCGGGCGTTCGGTTTTCTCCACATGGAGGCCGCACTCGGTCTTGTCCTGGCCCAGCCAGCGGCCTGAGCGGATGTCACCGGGGTCGGAAGCGGGCTGTGTGCAGGGCCAGCAGCCGATGGAGGGATAGCCCTGGGCCACCAGCGGGTGGGCCGGCAGGTTACGCTGGATGAAGAAGCGCGTCACATCATCCTGGGTCCAGCTTGCCAGCGGGTTGACCTTGAAGCGGGGCCCGGACTCCTCGAACACCGGCAGGGACAGCCGCTCACCGCCATGGAAGCGCTTGCGTCCGGTGATCCAGGCGTCGAACCCTTCCAGCGCCGGCTCCAGCGGGCGCACCTTGCGCAGGGCGCAGCAGGCATCAGGATCGGTTTTCCAGAGCGTATTGTTCGGGTCGAGCACCGTGCGCTCGGTTTCGTTCGGCGCGATATCGCGCACATTGGTCAGCCCCAATTGCTCGACCAATTGCTTCTTGTAGGCCAGCGTCTGGGGAAAATGCATGCCGGTTTCGAGGAACACGATCGGCAAGTCCGGATCGACATCGGCGATCAGCGCCAGCATCACCGCGCTCTCCGCGCCAAAGCTCGACACATAGGTGATCCGGCCGGCCCATTCGCGCAGGATAGCGGCCCGCAGGATGGTCTGTGCGGACGCCGTGCGCAATTCGCCGTTCAGCCGCGACAGGGTATCGGCAGGCGGTTCCAGCGTGGCGGCGCTGTCGGAATAGGGCATCGGTTTCATGCTCCGGTCGCGCGGCGGGCGGCAAACACAGGTTGAGCCCCGTCGGCAGCGCGTTGATAGAAGGCTGAAAATTCAGCCAGTGCGTTCAGTACATTAGGTAGGTCAGCGCGCTCGGTCTCGAAAGCATCGAAGCCTGAACGGTGCATATAGAGAATCTGATCGCGCAGGACGTGACCAACCGCGCGCAGTTCTCCGGCATAGCCGTATCGCCGACGCAGCAATTGCGCCTGGGAATAGCCCCGACCGTCCGTGTATTTGGGAAAACTGACCTCAACCAGCGACAGGGCGCTGAGATGGTCAGCCAGTGCGGCGGGGTCGTCGTCGGGAATCAAACGTACCCCGACCGGTGCGTTGCGTTGCAGCAGCCGGTCGGTCTCTGCTTGCAGCACGGCCAGCGGTACGCTCACCGGTCCGGCGGTATCGAGGCCGGACCCATCCTCGGAAAAAACCCAGGGGTTCTCCGCTTCCGCGCCTTGCTTAATCAACGGCATAAAGCGCCTCCTTGAAGGGCGCATGGCCGATCCGTTCGAGGGTTTCGACAAAGGGCTCGTCGGGCGATCCGCGCAAGCTGCGATAGCGCTCGACGACGCGCTTGAGGGCCGTGGGAACCTCGTCGAACCCCATGGCGGGCCCTGCAATATCGCCGATCCGGGCTTTCTCATCGGCCCGGCCGCCAAAGGTGATCTGGTAGAATTCCTCACCCTTCTTGTCGACGCCGAGAATGCCGATATGGCCCACATGGTGGTGCCCACAGGCGTTGATGCAGCCGGAAATATTGATGTGCAGCTTGCCGATATCGGCTTGCAGGTCGGGGTCAGCGAAGACCGCCTGCACGGCCTGGCCCATGGGGATGGAGCGGGCATTGGCAAGGTTGCAATAATCGAGGCCCGGGCACACGATCATGTCGGTGATCAGGCTCTCATTCGCCGTTGCCAGCGTGGCGTCCGCCAGCGCTTGGTAGAGCGCGGGCAGGTCATCGAGCGCCACATGGGGCAGGACCAGATTCTGGGCATGGGTGACGCGGATGTCGCCATGGCCGTAGCGCTCGGCGAGGCGGGCGACCAGGCGCATCTGCTCGCCGGTGGCGTCTCCGGGCGCGCCGCCAATGGGCTTGAGGCTGATGGTGACGGAGCGATATCCGGCCACCTTGTGGGGGTGGAGATTGATCTTCGCCCAGCGCGCGAAACCGGGATCGGTTTCCTTGGCGCGTTCGAACCCGTCTGACACCGCTGGCTTGTCGGCAAAATCGGGCGGGGCGAAATAGGCGTGGATGCGGGCTATCTCCTCGCGGGGCAGCGCGATTTTCTCGCCATCGGTCTGGGCGGCATATTCAGCCTCGACCTGGCGGGTGAATTCATCGGCGCCCAATTCGGTCACCAGGATCTTGATCCGCGCCTTGTACTTGTTGTCCCGCCGGCCATGGCGGTTGTAGACGCGCATGATCGCTTCGAGATAATCGAGGAGGTGGTCTTCGGCGACGAAATCATTGACCTGCGCGGCGATGTGCGGGGTCCGCCCCTGGCCGCCGCCCACATGCACTTCGAACCCGACCACGCCATCCCGCAGGCGCATGTGCAGCCCGATATCATGCACCCGGATCGCGGCCCGGTCATGCTCGGCAGCGGTGACGGCGATCTTGAACTTGCGGGGCAGGAAGGCGAATTCGGGGTGGAAGGTGGACCACTGGCGGATGATCTCGCACCAGGGCCGCGGATCCATGATCTCGTCCGCCGTCGCGCCGGCGAAATGGTCGCTGGTCACGTTGCGGATGCAGTTGCCTGACGTCTGGATGGCGTGCATCTCGACGTCGGCCAACTCTGCCAGCACATCGGGAATATCCTTCAGCGCGACCCAGTTGAACTGGATGTTCTGGCGCGTGGTGAAGTGCCCATAATTGCGGTCATACTTGTCAGCAATGTCGCTAAGCCGGGTGAGCTGTCGCGGGCTGAGTTGGCCGTAGGGGATCGCCACGCGGAGCATATAGGCGTGGAGCTGGAGGTAGACGCCGTTCTGCAGCCTCAGGGGCTTGAACTCGTCTTCCAGGATTTCGCCGGACAGGCGCCGGGCGACCTGGCCGCGGAACTGCTCCACGCGCTGGTTCACGATGGCGGCGTCGAATTCGTCGTAGCGGTACATGTTGGGGTGTTCTCCCGCTGGGCTCGGCGTCGCCTCGCGACGCGATGGATCGGGCTCAGGGCTGCTCGATACGGCCATTATGCGGCCTCTCTGGCGTGGGGGATGCCGAGGGCGGCTTCTGTGCGGCTGACCCAGCGTTCGACGCCGGGGAATTCGGCGAGGTCGAACCCGCCTTCATGGGCAACGCGCGTGTAGGCGACGAGGGCAATGTCGGCGAGGGTCATGGCATCTCCCACCAGCCAATCGGTATAGGTGAGCTGCATCTCCATGACGCCGAGGGCGCGGCGGCCCTTGGTGTAGAGGTCGGGATCCAGCTCGTCTTCGGACAGCCCCCGATAGGTGAGGCGTGCGCGGCGGACGGCGATGTAGGGCTCGTGGGAGTATTGTTCCCAGAACAACCAACTCATCATCTGCGCCCGCTTGAAGGGATCGGTGGGGATGAGGTCGCTGCCGGCCTGCTCGGCGAGGTAGAGCATGATGGCGTTGGACTGCGGCAGGGCGCGCCCGTCGGGCCACCGGGCGAGCGGGACCTGTCCGACCGGGTTGATGGCGAGGAAATCGTCGGTCTGGGCGTCGCCGGCGAACACATCGACGGTGACCCAGTCATGGTCGATGCCGTAGCGGTCGGCGATCCAGCGGACCTTGAGGCAGTTGCCGGAGACCTCGTCGCCATAGACGGTGAGCTTGTCGATGGTGGCAGGCAGGCTCATCGGTCGATCGCTTTCAGCAGGGCGTCGCCAAATTGGACGGTTGGGCCGGTGGCGCGGATGGTTTCGCGGAGCGTTTCTCGGCCAGCAATGCTGCCCTCTGCTGTGACTTCCATGAAGTAGGGATCGGTGACGATCCCTTCCTCAGCCTGCGCGGCGGCGAGGTGGGCTTCGGCCTCGTCGCCGGTGAACACGCCGAGGGCGGCGGGGTCGGTGCTCCAGTCGCCGGCGGCGGTGCGGTAGACGACCTGTCCGGTGCTGGTGCTCCAGGCGGTGATGGCTTTCGGCACGTCGGGTTTGAGCTTGGGGCGGACCGAGGTCATGGTGCGGCTTCCTCCAGGGCCATGCTCGCCGGGGGCGAGAGGGCAGCTGGCGCGGTGGCGACAACTTCGCCGATGATGAGCAAGGCGGGACCCTTGATGCCGGCGCTGGCGATCAGAATTTCGAGTTGATCCAGCGTGCCGGTTACGGTGATCTCGTCGGGACGGGTGCCGTTCTCAATCACTGCAACAGGCGTTGCGGCAGCGCGGCCTTCGGCGATGAGGGCCGAAGCGATGGTGCCTGCTGCGCCGACTCCCATGAAGACGACCACGGTCTGGTTGGTGCGGGCCAGGGCGGGCCAATCAAGGTCCGGCACGCCGCCGGCCTGTGCGTGGCCGGTGACGAATGTAACGGATTGGGCATGGTCGCGGTGGGTCAATGGGATACCGGCGCTGGCGGCGCATCCGAGCGCTGAGGAGATACCGGGCACCACGCTTGCGCGGATGCCAGCCGCGCTTACCGCATCCAACTCTTCCCCGCCGCGGCCGAAGATGAGCGGATCGCCGCCCTTCAGGCGCACGACCGCCAAACCGGCGCGGGCCGCAGCGATCATCCGCAAATGGATCTCGCCTTGGGGCACCGAATGGTGGCCCTTGCTCTTGCCCACCGGCACCTGCGCAGCGGAGGCCGGCACCAGCGCCAGGATGTCCGGCGACACCAGCCGGTCGTGAAACACCACATCAGCTGCTTCAATGGCCTTGAGCGCCTTGATCGTCAGCAGGTCCGGGTCGCCGGGGCCCGCGCCGACCAGGGTCACGTGGCCCTGCGCCGCATGGCCGGGTTCGCCATCGGTCAGGCCGGTATCGGCCGTCGGGGAAAAGTCTGGACGCATGTCTGCCAAGGCCTTCTAGGTAGGCTTCGGAGATTGTGCCTTGACGGCGCCGCAACAAGCCGACACCCCTAAGACGACCATTGAGAAAAACTAAGCCCATATGGACGATACAACCGACCGCCTTCCGCCCCTGAACGCCTTGCGCGCGTTCGAGGCCGCCGCCCGCCGCCTGTCCTTCACCAAGGCCGCGGAGGAACTGAACGTCACCCCAGGGGCGATTTCGCAGCAGATCCGCCAGCTCGAAGACTATGCCGGTACACCCATGTTCAAGCGGACCGGCCGGTCAGTGCTGCTCACCGATGCGGCCCAGGCGGCCCTGCCGCTGGTGCGCGATGCCTTCGAGAATATCGGCGAGGCGGGCCGGGTGATGCGGGCGCCTGCGCGCAAGGGCCGGGTTATGGTCTCGTGTGCGCCGAGCTTTGCGGCCAAATGGCTCGCCCCGCGGCTGGAGACGTTCCACAACGCCCATGACGGGATCGAGGCCTGGGTGTCGGCCGACATGCAGCTCACCGACTTCAATACCGCCGATGCCGATCTCGCCATCCGCTATGGCCGGGGCCATTATGACGGCTTGAAATCAGAAAAGCTGATGGACGAAACCGTCCTGCCCGTCTGCTCTCCGAAACTGCTGGAGGGGCCTGATCCCCTGCGCCGGCCCGAAGACCTGGCCGCCCATACGCTGATCCATGATGAGAGCCCGGAGAAGGATCCCTCCTGTCCCGACTGGGCCAGTTGGTTGCGGGCGCGCGATGTTTCCCGGGTCGATGGCTATCGCGGCTCGCGCTTCAATCAGGCCGTGTTGGTCATCGAAGCGGCGGTGAACGGGCGCGGCGTGGCCCTGGCCAAGCGAGCCATCGCAGCGACCGATCTCGATGCAGGCCGGCTGGTCGCCCCATTCGCGGATGGGACAACGGCCATCGATTTCGCCTATTGGCTGGTCTGGCCCAAGGGCCGCCATCTCAGCCCCGATGTGCGCGCCTTCATCGATTGGGTGAAACGCGAAGCGGTGCGCGGCGAGGTGGTGGGCGTTTAGGCCCGGTTCAGGTTTGGTCCGGCAACGTGGCAGGATAAGGCCAGCCGGGCGGAGGAAAGCCTCAATCGCACCATGGACTGGCCCAGAAAACACGATGGGATGGACGTTATGAAACAGGGCAAGCACACCGTTCGCGAG
The DNA here is from genome assembly GCA_039034035.1 of Pseudomonadota bacterium. Taxonomy (GTDB): domain Bacteria; phylum Pseudomonadota; class Alphaproteobacteria; order Caulobacterales; family Hyphomonadaceae; genus UBA5336. The sequence continues at coordinate 482 of JBCCBN010000019.1, read as the reverse complement.
ATCCGTAATCTCCTTCTCGGCCTTCTGACCATTGTGGCTTTCATCGCCGCCGGCGCCAGCGCCGCCTGAGACGCGGCCCTGCGATCGGGCTTCTGGCTGACCGCGTTCAGCTGTCCTTGCGGGTGACGGCGCATTCTGCCTGCGACTGATAAGCAATCCTAAAGTCTACCATTCGCGCCTTGTCTTTTGTCGCTACCGCCCGCACTTGGGAGCGGAAGAAGCGAGACCGAAGCCATGCCCGAGACCCAGACCGCCCCGGCCACCAAGCCGAACCCGAACGCACCGACCCAAGAGACCGTGCTGTCGGTCCACCACTATACCGACCGGTTGTTCAAGTTCCGCATCTCCCGGCCACCTTCCTTCCGGTTCCGCTCGGGCGAGTTCGTGATGATCGGTTTGCCGAAGGAAGATGGCAAACCCCTCCTGCGCGCCTATTCCATTGCCTCGCCCGCCTGGGACGAAGAGCTGGAATTCTTCTCGAT
>JBCCBN010000018.1:0-28921 GCA_039034035.1 Pseudomonadota bacterium | reverse complement strand
CATGACGATCACGCCCTGGATGATCGATGCCATTCTCGTCGGTATCGCGGTCGAGTTTGGTGTCGGCGCGGTGTGGTTAAGGCGCTTGCAAAGACCCGGCTTGGTGCCAGCATTCGGCTGGTTCCTGCTCTCGGGCGCAGCGTTGATGCTGGCGCTCCGGATCGTCCTCGCCGGGGATGGCGGTGATGGACTGATCGCCGCCGCGCTGCTGGCCAGTCTGATAAGTCACGGACTGGCAATCGCGAGTGTGATCAGGGCGGCCCCATAACTCCAGCTTTCGCTCGCGATGGGATTGGCGAAAGCTGAAGCTGTGGGTTTCGCCAATTCGGATTCCCACAAACAGTATCGCGTCATTGCAACGCGTTATGCACCCAGTTTCACGTAAACCGGCGACCAGCTTTCGACCAACACCACCCCCTCACCTGAACGCCGGGCTTATCGGCCTGAACGCCGAAACGACAGACAAAAAAAGCGGGCCGCGGTTGGGGAGAACCTGCGACCCGCAAGACTGGAAACCGGCATCGAAATTGGAGGTGCTGCCGGCCTCCCGATCAGGCGGCGGCTTCGAAGAGCCTCCGCCTGGAAACCGTTATCGTCAGAACCGGGCGAACCCGTTCTCGATGCCCCACAGGAACCAATTGTCCACAACGGTACCGGTCAACAGGATCCCAATACCACCGGTGATGGGGCAGAGGATCGCGAACCACCAAGCCCAGCGGTGGATCGATTCCATCGATGCGTTGAAACCCATGGTCCACCGCCAGAACAGGGCTGCTCGTTCAGACGCAGTGCCCCGATCAACGATCTGTTCGATCTCGCGTTCGCCGCCATAGCGGCCGACTGCGAGAATCGTCGCGCCATGCATGGCAAACAGCAGGGCTGAGCCATAGAGGAACACGATCGAGAGCATATGGAACGGATTGTAAAAGAGTTTGCCGTAAGCGAGCGACAGATTGTTGGTCCATTCCAGGTGGGAGAAGATTCCGAATGGGACCGCTTCGGACCAACTGCCCATCAGCAGCGGGCGGAGGAAACCGCATACCAGGTACAGCCAGATCGCCGCAGCAAAGGCCCAGGCCACGTGGGTGCCCATTCCGAGTTGGCGCGCGCGGACATAGGTCCGGACCCACCACAGGAAGATGGAGGCTGTCAGGAACATGCCAGCCATCAGCCACCAACCGCCCTCATTGAGCGGGATGAACGGGCTGATACCGTGCTCAGCCAACGGCGCATCCAGCGACAGCCACGGTAATTGCCCGATGAATTTGAACGGGTTCCAGCCCACTGAAGCGGCCATGTTCAACCCGATGATCTCGATCGCGAAGAAGCCGCAGATCAGCGAAGCAACACCGGTATAGCCGAGGTAGAGCGGGCCAATCTGCGCGTCGCCAATCCAGCCGAGGAACCGGTTAAAGCCCACATCCTTGTCTCGGGACCAGTCTTCAGTGCCGTGGATAGGAACACCGAGATCGACATGTCCGCGGACCTGGGTTTGCGTGAAGATGTTCTGATAATCAGCCATTGGGGTCGGTCCTTAGTCGCGCCACAGGGGGATGTTTTTCCAGCCGTCCCACCAGGTGACCCAAGAGCCCTCATAGAGAGGTCCGCTGATCACGATGCAGACGGCGCTCCAGAACCCGGCGGATAGAGCCAGGAACAGGCCCACCCGATGGATGCCGAGGGTGCCTACGGAGTAGCCCTGGAGGTCCCTGAAGAAGGAGTTCTCATATTCGGGGTCCTTCACCGTCTCGCCCTTGCCCGGATTAGTCGCAGACAGAATGGCTCCGCCATGCAGCGCCAAGGCGAGCGTGGTGGTGAAGAAGAAGGTGATGGCCACCATATGGGCCGGGTTGTAGTGGAAATTACCATAGGTGTAGCCGACGTTCGAAACCCAATCGAGATGGCTCATGATGCCGTATGGGAAGCCATGGCCCCATGCGCCCATGAGGAATGGGCGGATCACGACGAGGGTGACATAGGCAAACACGGCGACGCTGAAGGCGACAGGGACGTGATATCCCATTCCCAGTTTGCGGCATATTTCGACCTCCCGGAGGATCCAGGATACGAACGCGCCGATCGCGCAGAAAGTGATGATCTGCCAGAGTCCGCCTTCGGCCAGCGGTGCAAAACCGAGCCCGTAGCTCAGGTCTGGTGGATCGATGCTGATCAGCCAGGGGTTCCAGGTATCGCCAAGCGACGCACCGTAAATGATGAGAACCGTGCCCAGCACGGCACAGAAAGCAGCGGTAATGCCGAAGAAACCGACATAGAAAGGACCGATCCAGTAATCAAAAAGATCGCCGCCGATCAGCGTGCCGCCGCGCACGCGGTATTTGCGTTCAAAACTCAGTAGCGCCACGGGTCCGGCTCCTTAAAGGGCGGCGTTCGGTAGTGGGACGATCAGGAGTGTCGCCAAGCTCGAACGGCCGAGAAAACAGAGGGGGTGGGGATAGAACGGGGCCGGCGAGCCCGCCCCGTTCTGTTGGTTCAGGCCTGGCCTGCAACATCCTGGATATCCAGGCTGATCGACGCAGTGGCGGTCGGCGCGGTGCCGAACCAGTTGTACCGCGGCGTGCTCAGCAGGATGAAGTGGATGAAGATCGCCAGGGTAAACAGGAAGATGGCCATGGCCACGAGCATCCTGCGGGGATCAAAAAGAAGCCAAAGTCTCCACATGGTTTCGTGTCTCCTATACCAGGTGTTGGATGAGTTGGGCGACCTGGGAGAGGCCTTCGGCCGACGAAATGTCGGTGTAGCCTTCCGGTCCGGGAACCCACGGCCGCCACATCCAGACAAGGAAGTGAGCGACACAGGCGATCAGCGTGAAGATGATGAAACTCATCATGAACGCCTTGTGGAATTCCTGCGCTTCCGACGCTGTCAAACCCGACATCGTCTCAGGGGTAGAATCACTGGCCATTCTATGAATTCTCCTATGCTAGTGATTGGCCGTGCCGCATAGAAGCCCTGCGACTTGGGCTGCATATCGGCACAACAGGTGCCGGTATCTTGGTGTTGGCGTGCTCCAATAGTGTGCCTTTCGAGCGTGTTCAGATGTCAGCGGCCACGGGACCGGCGTGATGAAGTGAGGCAGCTCCACGCTCATCTCCGGGCGCATCCCGGGAGATCAGCAAGGCGAGGCAATACCGGACGGCGGACCGAAAATCGAAGCTGGCATAAAGCCCAAGCGCGGACGTTCGCCGCGAGCGTCGACTGAGCCGTGTTGTGGAGGTGTGGGGCATGTCGATCATCCTCTCTCTTCTTGGCTTCAAGCCGCTGATTGGCGCTTCGCGCCGGTGTGCGCGGCCTGCACATGGGCCGCTGTAACAAGGGGGGCGCCGGCGGATCGCGCTTGCGCATCGGCGGCATCGCGTAGCCGTTTCGCAGCGGAGATCCGGGAGATAACCGGATAGGTTTCTACCATCTGGTCCAGCGCCAGGCTGGCATCGGTTTCCCAGGGCAAAGCGCGGTCGATCTTCGATGGCGTGGCGGCCACCTGGTCCATTTCGCCGGCCAGCGGCAAGATGTGGAACAGCGTGTCGAACAGCGCGTTGCACACTTCCTGTAGCAGGTAGACCGCGCCGGAGTAGCCCATGAAGGGCGTGCCGGTGTGTCGCCGGATCGCCGCACCGGGGAAGGAGGCTGGTACGTAGCTGGCGCGCGTACCGTTTTCGGCCAGGTACATGCGCTCATTATAGCTGCCGAAAACGACAAGCGGCGGCGTCGCTTCGATGGCGGCCATTACCGCGTCATTGTCGGGCTTGCGGCCGGCGACTCGCGCGAATGAGAAGCTGCATGGCAAGCCGAGATCGCCCTCGAGATAGTTTCTCACCCCACGGGCATAGGTTTCGTTGGCAACAATGCCGAAGCTCGCCGTGCCGAAGAAATCCTGGGTCACCGACCGCCACAGATCCCACAAGGGCTTGATCGTGGTGTGCTTTTCTTTCTCGATGAACGGCTCAGGATCGATCTCGGTGATCTCGCCGAGCGCCTGGAGAAACTTCGTTGTCGAATGCAGGCCGATGGGCGCCTGCAGGTACGGCTTGTCCATCGCTTCGCACAGGGCCCGGCCAAACTCGCGATAGAGGCAGATGTTCACATCGGCGTCTGCCAGCTTGCGGACGTCCTCGATGTGACTGCCCAATGGGAACACCATATTGACCCTGAGGCCCATTCCCTCGACCAGCCGGCGGATCTCCGCAAGATCTGACGCCATGTTGAACATGCCATAGCTTGGCCCGATGATGTTCACCGAGGGTGGGTCGCCATCCTTGCGTTTGCGCGGTTTGGGGTTGCGCCCCTTGGTCTGGGCGAACTCGGTCCACAGCCACAGCGCGGCGCGGTCGGCACTCTGCCACTGGTCTTCGTCGATGGTGCGCGGCAGGAAGCGCAGCATATTCGATCCTTCGGGCGTTACGCCCCCGCCGATCATCTCCGCAATCGAGCCGGTAACAACGACCGCCGGCAGGTCCGGATCCAGCGCGGCCCGTGCCCGCTTCATTGCGTCTTCGGTGCCGTGTTGGCCGAGTTCTTCTTCGCCCAATCCTGTCACTACAATGGGAAGTTCATGGGGCGGCAATCCGTCAGTGTAATGCAGCACCGATGTCACCGGCAGGTTCTCACAGCCCACGGGGCCGTCGATCACGACCTGCAGGCCCTTCACCGCGGTGAAGACGTAAACGGAGCCCCAATACCCTCCGGCGCGATCATGATCCTGAACTAGCATCCGACCGGTTTCTCCAGGTCTGCGGCGCGCTTGGCCTTGATCGCCAGCTTGCGGCGCTGCTTGGCGCGGAACGCGTCATGGGGATCGGGCGTGTCTTCCCAGATGCCGGCCGCATCGCCTGCGCCGACGCCCTCGAAGAAGGCTTTCATCTCGTCAAACCGCGGCTTGCTCGCCAGGGCGGCGTTCACAACCTGCGCGAGGCTTCCCGCACCGGCCGGACCCATCAGCGGACGGGCGGAGATCAGATTGGTGAAGTAGAGCGCGGGGGTCGCCCGCTCCTTGGCCTTTTGCACCACCGGCGTGGTGCCGATTGCGAGGTCTGGCTTGAACGCGTCCAGTGCGGCAAGGTCGGTCTCCAGGGACGCCCGGAACCGGACCTCAACGCCGCGCGCTTGCAGCCAGTCCAAGTCTGCGGCAGACCACGCCGTCTTCGGGCAGGCTGTGCCAACGTACCGAACATCGGCGCCGCTCTCGACCAGCAGCCGCGCAACGATGAGTTCAGAGCCCTCATAGCCCGACAGGGTCACCCGGCCTTTGATTGGCATTGCGCCAAGGGCCGCTTTTGTTGCGGGAATCGCTGCGTTCTTGGCCGCGGTAATCTTGCTGGCGGGCACATTGCAGGCCTCACCGATTGCGTCGAGCCAAGCCGCTGTCCCTTCAACGCCGACGGGCGCGGAGCCGACGATGGGCCGACCGATCGCCTCGAAGGTGCGGATGGAACTTGTGTAGAAGGGATGGATCGCCGCCACCGCCGCGCAATCAAGCGCTCCGTAGAGGTCGCGCCATTCGCGCGTGGGGACCACAGCGCCGGCTGCAAGGTCCATGGGGGCCAGTAACTGGCCGATGATCATCGGGTCGGCAGGGAACATCTCCCCGACCAGCGTCACCCGGGGGACGTCGCCGGCTGGCCCGGATGGGCGCGGCACAGCGCCTTGTTCGGCTTCCTTGCGGGCAAACTCCAGCATGGCGCCGGCGAGCACATCCTTGGCCTCGGCGTGGGTCGGCACGCCAAACCCCGGCACATCGATGCCGATGATGCGCACGCCGTTGATTTCCTTGGGCAGGAGCTGCAGAGGCACGCCCGAGGCGGTTGGCACGCACAGATTGGTGACGACAATCGCGTCGTACTTCTCCGGGTCGGCCGTTTCCTCGACCGCAGCCTTGATGTCTTCGAAAAGCTTGCCTGTCACCAGCGTTTCGGAATTGAAGGGCACATAGCCGACACTGCGCCGGGCGCCATAGAAATGCGATGTGAAGGTGAGACCGTAGACGCAGCAGGCCGAGCCCGAGAGGATCGTAGCAGTGCGCTTCATCCGCAGGCCAACCCTCAGCGAGCCAAACGCCGGACACATGCTCTGGGGCTGGTCATGGGGCCCTTTGGGATAGTCGCGGGCATATTGTTCAAGCAGGGTTGTCTTGCCGGCCTTGCGGGCCGCTTCGGTCAGGGTTCCCTCGCCGCCGTGGCAGCCCTGGTCTTCCAGGGGCACCGGCCCGTTTACGGCACTAGGCGACGCGCTCGGATCATCCGCCGCGTCAGTCATCACGCCCATGTCCACGGGCGCATCTCCGGCGGTGTCATACACCGTCTCGGCCCGGGGCTTCGCCCCAAACGGATCTCCGGATGTGCCCTTGGCCCCCATCGCTGTCAGATCTCCTCGTAAATCACTTCAAGTGACGGTTTCACCGCCGCATCCACGCCGCACATGTCCTCGACTGTCGCTGGCTCCAGCACCCAGTCAGCGCCGGTCTCCTCGGCTGAGAAGAGATCCAGCAAGCCCTCCTGGGACAGCGGGGTGGGATGGATCGGCGGGGCCGTCGCAACATTCTCACCCAGCATCTCGAACAGGGGCGCCCATTCGCTGCCCGGCCGTCCGACAATCTGATAATTGGCCGACTTCCGGCGGATATCTTCATCGGCAGGGATCGCCGACAGGACCGGAATGCCCACCTTGTCGGCAAAGGCAGCCGCCTCGCCGGTGCCGTCATCCTTGTTGATGACCATGCCTGCGACGCCGACATTTCCGCCCAGGCGCCGGAAATACTCCACCGCAGAACAGACATTGTTGGCGACATAAAGCGACTGGAGGTCGTTGGAGCCGACCACGATCACCTTCTGGCACATGTCCCGCGCGATCGGCAGGCCGAACCCGCCGCAAACCACATCGCCCAGAAAATCGAGTAGGACGTAGTCGAAGTCCCATTCGTGGAAGCCCAGCTTCTCGAGCAGTTCGAAACCGTGGATGATGCCGCGTCCGCCGCAGCCGCGGCCGACTTCCGGGCCGCCCAGTTCCATCGCAAAGACGCCATCGCGCTTGAAGCAGACATCGCCGATCGTGACTTCCTCGCCAGCATCCTTCTTCTTCGATGAGGTTTCGATGATCGTCGGGCAGGCTTTCCCGCCGAACAAGAGCGAAGTCGTGTCGCTCTTGGGGTCACAGCCGATCAGGAGGACTTTCTTGCCCTGCTGCGCCATCATGTAGCTGAGATTGGCGAGGGTGAACGACTTGCCGATGCCGCCCTTGCCATAGATCGCAATGATCTGGGTTTCCTTGGTCACTTCACCGGTGTGGGGTGGATCGATGTCCGCACCGGCCTCTTCGCGCAGCGCCGTATCGGCTGCTTCGATGGTCTTGGTCCGGGAGTCCAGGAGAATGGTCATGCTTGGTCAGCCCAATCGATAATGAGTTTCAGACAGCGCGCATTGCCGAAGGCTGTGGCGTAGGCCGCCTCTGCCTCGCTGGGCGCTGCGCTGTGGGTAATCAGGCCCGACAGGGCCAGCCGACCCTGGCGCACCAGCGACAGGACCGCGTCCATGTCTTCCGATGTCCATTCGGCCGCCACATGCAGGCTGACTTCTTTCATGAAGGCCATGGGAAAGGCGAAGCTCGGCCGGTCCTTGTAAAAGCCAGCGAGCGTAATCGCAGCGCCGCGAGCGCAATGGCCAAGCGCCTTGTCGATGATGGCGGCGTCGCCACTGAGATCCATGATGCGGGTGTAATTGCGGCGCTCATCGGTTTCGGGATTGATGACCGGGTAGGGCTCAGCGCCCCGCCGCGCCGCATCGATCTCCCAGACCGTTGGAGCCGGCCGATCGAGCGCACGTGTGATCCGCGCAGCCAGTCGGCCCAGCACGCCATGGCCGATGATCAGGTCTGGCAATCCGCCCCGGACAATCGCGTGGTGGGCTGTCGCGGCGAGTGCTAACAGCGCCATTTCTGGTGTGGCGTGCGTCCCAAGATCGGTCACCCGGTCTGCGGGAACAACCAGCCGTGACGCGGTGGCCCCAAAAAGCCCCGCTGCGTCTTCGAAGCAGGTCGCGCCGGGGACAAATACGTAACGGCCTTCAAGATCGGGGCGGTGCGGCGCCGAGATCACGCGGCCAACCGATTCGTAGCCTGGCACGAGGGGATAGGAGAAACCGGGGAAGGGCGGCATGTCTCCGGACCAGAACATCCGTTCAGTTCCCGTACTGATCCCGCTCCAGCGCGTATCGACCAGTATGTCGCCAGGCCCCATCGGTTTGAGCCGTAGCGGCTCGATGTCCGCCCGCCGATCGCCTCGCAACACAACCGCATCGGCGATCAGATCCGCTTGCGGACGCCGATGGACCGGCTGCCAATCATCCCTGGATAGGGGGGCGTCTAGCGTGGCGATTTTCATGACTGTCACTATAAGTTGACAGTTAATAGTGTCAAATAGAAAGTTCGCTCATAGGGGGCGCCGCACTCGCACCGCGAGTGTTTGTTACGCTTCGGCGTTGCGGCGCACGCCGGCGCCGCGCTCCATCAGCGCGATTGATCGGCGGTGATAGAGAATCAGGGCCAGCCCGACGGCGAGGGGCGCCCCCCAGAGGGCTGGCGTCAGCGCTGCTTCTGGTAGCAGGCGCACTGCACCAAACGCGAAGAATGCCGTGTAGACAGAGATGCCCGTTCCCACGAGCGCCTTCACATGCTCGGCCAGCCATTCGAGCCGACCCGCCTTGGGCTTGTAGAGATACCAGAGATTGGTCGCGACCGTTGCGAAGCCAACGAGCGAAATTCCCAGCATCAGCGGCATGGCGATCAGCGCACCCTGGTAAACGCAGTTGGCGGCCGCCACGAGGAGAATTGCCTGGAGGGTCAGGTTCAGTGGGGTTCGGCAGGCCGCTCGGTTCCGGCCGTTTCGGACGCAGAGATGGCCATACCAGGCGAGATTGACCGTCAGTACGGCCAGGTAGAGCATCATCCAGCCAAAGATGGCCGCAATGGATTGGGCTGATCCGAAATCGGCGTGTGCCATCAAGTGGGGGTGGGTGGCGATGGGGGCCGATAGCGTGCACAGGCTGATGCCAACGGCGAAACCGCCCGTGGCGAGCATTGTCCAGATAAAGAGCCGGCCGGCCTTGCGGTGGAGGGCGCCGCCCTTTCGGCCCGCGACCGGTACCCAGAACGCAACCAGGCCGATTGCGCCGGTGACGATGTGGCACGCGATCAGGGCATGAAAGAGATCTTCGATTGCCATGGCGCTTGCAACCCTTTCGAGTGTCAATAAAAGTAGACGATTAGATACGTCTTAACAAGGAGACGCGCAGTGTACGTCCCGCCACGGCCGAAATCCTTGCCCGCCGTGGCCGCGCTCATGCGATCCGCGCTCAAGCGGGATGACGACCTTCTTAGCTTGCTGCCAGACTTCGCCTACCGCGATCCGATCCGTTTCATCGGCGTATCCCGGCGTCAGATCCTGATTGTAAACGATCCGGACCTTGTGCGGCAGGTGATGGTTGGCGAGCCTGATACGTTCCCGAAATCGGACCTGATGGTGGGCGCGCTTGCGCCGCTCGTGGGGGATTCCCTGTTTGTCTCCTCGGGCGACACCTGGCGGCGCCAGCGGCGCATGGTCGATCCGGCATTTTCCCAACTCCGCATCGACAGGGCGTTCGGCGCCATGAACGATGCGGTGTCCGCCTATGAGGCCCGGTTCGCCGGCGCAGCCAGTACAGGTGAGCCGCTTTCGCTGGACCTGGCCATGAGCCATCTCACCGCCGACATCATCTGCCGCACAGTGTTCTCGACGTCGCTCGAAGCCGAAATCGCCCGCCATGTTTTCGAGGACTTCCTAAAGTTTGAGCGCGCGGTGGCCCATGTGGAAATCCGTCGCTTGATCATGGACAAGGCCTGGACCGATATCCCTCAGTCGCCTGACGTTCTGGAAGCTTGCAACCGCATCCGGGGCCATATCGGGGACTTGCTCGACACCCATCTGGGCCCTGGCGGGGCCCAGTTCGATGACATCGCCGCTGTCATCGCCGGAACAGCCGATCCGGCCGACGGGAGCCGCTTCACCCGGGAGGAACTGATCGACCAACTTGGCGTGTTCTTCCTTGCAGGTCATGAAACCACAGCCAGCGCGCTGACCTGGTGCCTGTTCATCCTCTCCCAGACGCCGTCCCATCTCGCCCGATTGCGCGACGAGATCGAAACCGTCACCCGCGGTGGCCCTTTGACGCTGGCCCATGTGAAAGCGCTGACCTTCACCCGCGCCGTTTTCAAGGAGACCCTGCGCCTCTACCCGCCCATAACCTTCATCCCCCGGGTCGCCGCCAAGCCCACCCGGATCGGGCCGCACACGGTGCGGGCTGGGGCCATGATCATGATTGCGCCCTGGTCGATCCATCGCCATGCCGACCATTGGGAGGCGCCGGACGTATTCAATCCTGACCGGTTCAGCCCTGAAGCTGACCGCGCGCGACGTCCGGGCACCTATATGCCGTTCGGTTACGGGCCGAGGATCTGTATCGGCGCCGGCTTTGCCGCGGTTGAAAGCGCGCTGATCCTGGCTCGGCTCGCTCGCCGGTTCGACTTCACAGTAGACGAGCCTGCGGCGGTCCGTCCGGTCGCGCGCCTGACCACGCGGCCAAAGCGGCAGATCATGGCGCGCGTTCACGAACGGATGCCAGCCTAGCCGACCTGAGGGGGCCGCCACCGGAGGCGCAGTGTCGTCCGCCCGTCTCCCGCGTTCCGCGCCTCAGTCCTCGCCGCCACCGAAAAGTGTGCTCAGCCCGCCCACATGGGCGTTCGGCACGAGGAATGTCAGATTGTACTGGGCGACCTTCCAGCCCGCATCGGTGCGGACCAGCACGCCGCTGCCCCGGGTATTGGGATAGCGCGCATGGCCCAGCACTTCGTCGAACCAGGCAACGTTCCCCATCGGCCCAAGCACGATGTCCCGTTGAAGCGGCGTATAGGTCCACCCTTCGCCATCGGCAAAGGCGGGCTCGGCATAGGTGCGCAGATCCTCAAGGGTCCAGCGCTCGGATTCATCGGTGCCGAAGAACATGGCATCTGCGGTGTAGACTGAAAGGTACGCCGCCAAATCCCCGCCCGATGCCAATCGGTGAAGGTCGTCGAGCACGGCGGCGACTGCGGCGACTTCCGCGTCCACACCGGTTTCAGCCGCCTGCAGCGCCATGCGCATGGGATCATAGAGGTCGTTCGGGAACGGTACGCCCATCACCAATTGCGCGATCTTCCAGCCATCGGACTGGCGCACCAGCACGCCGGTGGGCCGCAGCGTGTAGTCGGTGTTTTCGAAATGCGCGATCTCGGCGAACCACGCAGTCTCGCCACCTGCGGCGACGGTCACGCGCCGGTCACGCACCTGGAAACCCCAGCCCTGGCCGGTCGCAAAACCAGCTTTCACGCTTTCGGCGAACGCGTCGCGAGGCCAATCTTCGCTCGCATCGGTGCCGTAGAACCGCGCATCGCTGGTGAACTGCGCAATCCAGGTGTCGTAGTCTGCTGCTGCGGCTGCCGCATAGTAGGTGTCCAGCGTAGCGGTCGCGGCCTCTGTCGCAGTCCCCAGCCCTTCCGCCGCGATTGCTGCCCCCGGAGGACCTGCGGAAAGAGGCGGCGTGTGGCACGCCGTCATCCACAAGGCGGCAGAGGCGATCAAAAAGCGCACGATCATTTCACATCTCCCATCAAGGCTCGGTGGGTTGTTCCGGCGTCAGGGTCCTTAAGCGTGTATTGAAGGTTTCCACGCGCCAATTCCTGCCCTTGACCCTCGGCGCCAGTTCCGCCGCCGCCCGTACAGTTTCGAATGTTTCGCCAGCAATGAGCCCCCGATTGAACAGGGCCTCCGCCGCACCGCCCGTGAACACGAAAGCCGGGTCCCAGGACAGCCCAGCCGCTTTCGCCAACTCATTGGTGCAATTGGAACGGAGCGTATTGTAGAAGCGCGGCGCTTCATAGATGTCATCGGTTCGCTGAACCAGAGCCATGAAGTAGGATCGCGCCTGCTCGGAAGACAGAGCCAGCCGGTAGGCATAAAGCTCGTGCTCCAGCAAAGTAGCCCTGCGGCTGATCAGGTCGCGCGGTTCGGCCCAAACATAGATCAGCTCATACTTGTTCAGGGCCCCCAGAAGCGGATTGTAGCGCTCCCCGTCCACCTTCCGTGCCTCAATCGTCAGGCCTACCATACCACCGCCGCCGGTCGCGGCATCGCCGAAGTCGAACACGATGAATGTATGGGCCATCATTGGCAGGCCAGGATGCGGCTCTTCGACAAACCACACCGCCTCCAGGTCTTCGGTCCGGTAAGTGCCGCTCTGCCGGTTGGCCTCAAGGATGGCGAGCCCATCATCAATGGGAATGTACTGCCAGTCCCGGATCGGCGCGATGGTCACCGCGCCCCCATCGCTCGACCAGGCGATCTCTGCTGTCGTGGCAAGGTGCTCGACCCAATCGCGATCATGTCGGGGCACTTTCGTCGCCGCCGCCACCGCGAACAGGCATGCTCCCGCCGCCGCACCGGCCAGAATCGAACCCAGGCATTTCATGGCGAGAACTTACCCGCCTATGCTGCGGGCGCAAATGTGCCGACTTGGGCCTTCTCCCATTCGACCCGCAAATGGGTCCGCTCCGGCGCGTCCAGCAGTTCGCCCGGTTCCACCAGTCGAAGGTTCACTTCCGCTGGCCGGGCTATGCTCTCGGTTACCCTTTGCATGATGTGGCGGGGTGTCAGGTCACGCGGATGATCGCAGCCCGCCGCACCGACCACCTCCATCAAGGCGTTCACCGTGTTGCGATGGAACTGATACACCCGGTCGGCCTTGTCGGGGATAACGAGGCCGCGCTGGCGTCCGGAATCGGTGGTGGCAATGCCGGTGGGGCAGGTGTTCTGGTGGCAGTGCAGCGACTGGATGCAGCCGAGCGCGAACATGAACCCCCGCGCCGTGTTCACCCAGTCAGCGCCGAGCGCCATGGACGATGCCAGGGCATAGGCCGAAATCTGCTTGCCGCTGACTGCCAACTTGATCTCGCCCTTGAGCCCGGTGCCAACCAGCGCGTTGCGGACCGTCACCAATCCTTCCCGAAGGGGCATACCCACATGGTCGAGGAATTCCGCCGGTGCCGCGCCGGTTCCACCCTCCGCTCCGTCCACCACGATGAAGTCGGGGCGGATGCCGGTTTCAAGTGACGCCTTGATGATGGCCAGGACCTCCCAGCGATTGCCCACACACAGCTTCACGCCCACGGGCTTGCCACCGGAAAGGTCGCGCAGCTTTGCCACGAAGTCGAGCAGGTCCACCGGTGTCGAGAATGCCGTGTGATGGGGCGGGGAATAGCAGGTCTCGCCAATCGGGATGCCCCGCGCCTCGGCAATTTCGGCGGTCACCTTCGCCCCGGGAAGAACCCCGCCATGGCCGGGCTTGGCCCCTTGGCTCAGCTTGATCTCGATCATCTTCACCGCATCGAGGCTGGCGGTTTCGGCGAACCGGGCCGGATCGAAAGACCCATCCTTCGCGCGGCAGCCGAAATAGCCCGAACCCAACTCCCAAACCAAATCGCCACCGCCGGCCTTGTGGTGGCGCGAAATCCCGCCTTCGCCTGTGTCGTGGTAGAACCCGCCCTTGGCTGCCCCGCGATTGAGCGCCTCGATGGCCTTGGCGCCGAGGGACCCGAAGCTCATGGCGGAGATGTTGAATATGCTCGCCGAATAGGGCCGGGCCGTACCCGGTGCGCCGACTTGCACGCGAGGGTCGGTGTCTTCGGGGTGTTTTGCCGCGATGGAATGGGACAGCCATTCATAGGGCGGCCGGTCCATCTCCAACTGACTGCCGAACGGTTCGACCGACGAGACATCCTTGGCCCGGCGGTAAACCATCGCCCGGTCTTCATGGTTGAACGGCGTTCCTTCGGTGTCGCTCTCGACGATATAAGCCCTGAAGAAGGGACGCAGATCTTCAGCGATCCAGCGGATCCGAGCCAGGAGCGGAAAGTTGCGCCACAGCGTGTGCCGCGTCTGAAGCAGATCATAGACACCCAACAGACCGCCAGCGCCAGTGACACCGGCGAGCAGCCAGAGCCACGGCGTCGCCGCCAGCGCGCCCCATGCCGAAAGCGCCGCCACTGCAAGCGTTGCCAACCATGGTAGATAACGGACCATCTCCAAACCTCACAGAACGCGTTCAAACGCTTTGTAAACACTGCTTGCGGCAACATCGGGAGTCGCTTGTCTTGTCTTGGCCGAATTCCCCCTCTAGTCAGGCCTGCCAGTCCAGGAGATCGAATAATGGCTTTGCGCGTCGCGATTGTGGGTGCCACCGGGAATGTCGGCAGCGAGCTGCTGAACATTCTCGACGAACGGGATTTCCCGGCGGACACCGTGATCCCGTTGGCCTCCCGCCGCTCGGTCGGCCGAGAGGTCAGCTATGGCGACCGCAGCCTGAAATGCCAGGCGCTTGACGGATTCGAATTCTCAACTGTCGATCTGGTCCTCATGTCTGCCGGGGGCAGTGTGTCGAAGGAATGGGCACCGAAGATTGCAGCCGCCGGCGCCATCGTGATCGATAATTCCTCGGCGTGGCGCAAGGATGATGCGGTACCGTTGGTTGTGCCGGAGGTGAACCCAGACGCGGTGATGGGTTATTCCGCCCGGAACATCATTGCCAATCCCAATTGCTCAACGATCCAGCTCGTGGTCGCCCTGAAGCCGCTCCATGACGCAGCCCGCATCAAGCGTGTGGTCGTATCGACCTACCAATCCGTTTCGGGCACGGGCAAGGAAGCCATGGACGAACTCTGGAACCAGACCAAGGGCCGGTTCGTGAACGATGCCGTCGAGCCGATGATCTATCCCAAGCAGATCGCCTTCAATGTGATCCCCCATGGTGGTGACTTCCTCGACAGCGGCTACACCACCGAAGAGCAGAAAATGGTCGACGAGACCCACAAGATGCTCGATCCCGACATTGCGGTCAGCGCGACCTGTGTGCGTGTGCCAGTGTTTGTCGGCCATTCCGAAGCCGTCCATGTGGAGTTCCACGACCCGATCACGCCGGGATCTGCACGCAAGGTTCTTCGCGAGGCGCCTGGCGTCATGCTGGTCGATGATCCCAAGGAAGAGCTGTACGTCACACCGGTCGAGTGCGTGGGCGAGTGGGCGACCTTTGTGTCCCGCGTGCGCCGCGACACCACGGTTGAGAACGGAATTGCCCTTTGGGTCGTGTCCGACAATCTCAGAAAGGGGGCGGCCCTGAACGCGATTCAAATCGCCGAGGAGCTGATCCGGCGCGGTGTGCTCAAACCCGACCGTCTGCCCAGTGCCGTCATCGAGGACCGTATCGACGCCTGACAATCGACCGGGTTTTCGTTTCCGGCGGGCTCGCCACAAGATTTGGGTGGCGGCCACTGGCGCTGGGGCGTAGGGGCACAGGATGAGCCCTGACACACGCCTCGGATTTCTTGCCGCTCTCGGCGCCTACACGCTCTGGGGCGGGTTGCCGCTCTATTTCAAGGCGGTGGGCCATATTGCTCCCGCCGACATGCTAGCGCACCGAATCGTCTGGAGCCTGCCCACGGGGTTGCTGTTTCTGGCCATTGCGGCGCGCTGGTCGGACCTGCGCGCTGCGTTGAAAATCGAACATCTGCGCTGGCTGTTGCTCACCGCCGCCTTGATTGGGGGCAACTGGTTTCTGTACATCTGGGCTGTGGGGGCGGACCGGGTGATGGAAGCCAGCCTCGGCTACTATATGAACCCTCTGATCAGCGTTCTGTTCGGCTTTGCCTTCCTCTCTGAACGGCTGCGGTTAGCGCAATGGATATCGGTCGCTCTTGCTGGCATTGGTGTCGCGATCATGACGGTCGCCTTCGGCCGGTTGCCTTGGGTGTCGCTCGTCCTGTGCTTTTCCTTTGCGAGCTACTCCCTGATCCGGAAACAAGTGCCGGTCGATAGCCGGGCCGGGTTCGTCGTCGAGGCGGCGGTACTGCTCCCGGTCGCCGCAATCTGGCTCGGGTTTCAGACGGTTGGGGCAGGGCAACCGCTGTTTGGACGCGGCGGATGGGATATCCCGCTCTTGCTCCTCTCGGGTCCGCTCACCGCCGTGCCGCTGATCCTGTTTGCCGTGGCAGCCCGCAAGCTGATGCTCGCCACCGTCGGAATGATGCAATACCTCGCGCCGACGCTGCAGTTTTTGGTCGCACTCGCCTATGGCGAAACCTTCTCGCTGACCCATTCCTTGGGGTTTGGATTTATCTGGGCTGCCATTATATTGTTCACCGCAGATAGCGTTTTGGGCAATCGGCGGGCGCGCCGCCTCGCCAGGTCCGCCCAGCTTTCCTGACGCGTCAAACTACACGCAAAAAAAGGCCCGGTCGCAGCGAACTGGACCGGGCCAAGGGCGTAGAAGATGGAGCTTCCGTACTCGTGCCAGACTGTGCAACCGTCGTGCCGAACGCGCCCCTAACGCGAATTTACTACGCAATCGGCGATGTTCACGGCGAAGCAGCGCGCCTGTCTAAGCTGCACGAAACCATCTTCGAGCATCATCTCGCCTTTCATCCGGACACCTGTGCCACGCTGGTTCATCTGGGTGACTATGTGGACCGGGGCCCCGACAGCCGCGGCGTCATCGAACGATTGCGGGCGCTCGAAAAAGCGGCGGCGAACAATCCGGCGCTGGAAGTTATCTGCCTGCGAGGCAATCACGAGCAGATGATGATTGAGGCGCTGGATGGCGGGGCCATGGCTGAAGCGCTGTGGGCGCGCAATGGCGGGGTGGCGACGCTAGATAGCTATGAGGCGTGTCCAGCGCCGGGCTTGCTCTACCGTCACCATGCCTGGTTGAAGAGCCGCCCATTCCTACATTGGAGCGAGGAAGACCGACTTGTCTTCGTCCATGCCGGCCTGTCGGGGGACCTTTTTCCCGACGAAAAGCCCGAGACCTATCTGTGGACCCGCTCAGACCATTTCTTCGATACGGCGAACTGGTCATCTTCTGCGCTGGAGGGGCATCGGGTCGTCCATGGCCATACCCCGACCGACGACTACAAGCCTTTCGTCACCGATGACGGGCGGCGGATAAATATAGACACGGGCGCCTGTTGGGGCGGCCAGTTGACCGCTGCCATTATTGCACCGGGTGACACGGTCCGCTTCCTGTCGGTTTAGGCGCGATGCGGCCGCTTCCCGAACCCTGATCGAACAATCGAGCGGTGACAATGCCCGCCACGCCCGTACACTCTTGCCAAACAGAATTTGAGGGAGGTGAGACATCATGGGCCAGCTAGAGGGCAAGACCGCCATCGTCACGGGCGCGGCAAGCGGCATTGGCCGCGCCACTGCCGAAGCGCTCGCTCGAGAAGGTGCAGCGGTGATGGTTACCGACCTCGACGCCGAAGGTGCCGCCCGCTGTGCCGACGCCATCAACACGGCTGGCGGACGCGCCACCGGCTCGGGCCAGGACGTCACCGATGAGCCCGGATGGGACAGGGTCATGGCGGACACCGCCAGCGGGCTCGGCGCTCCGTCTATCCTGGTCAACAATGCCGGCATCGCCATGGCTGGTGCACTCATCGACTTCAGCCTCGAGGACTGGCGGCGGCAGATGACGGTCAATCTCGATAGCGTATTCCTCGGAACCCGCGCGGGGGTTCGTGCCATGAAGGAAACGGGCGGCGGGTCGATCATCAACCTGTCATCGGTTGCCGGGCTTCGCGGTTCCGCTGGGATGGGAGCCTATTGCGCGTCCAAGGGCGGCGTGCGCCTGTTCTCCAAGGCGGCTGCGGTAGAGTGCGGGCAACTCGGCTACAATATCCGCGTCAACTCGGTCCATCCCGGTATCATCGACACACCTCTCTGGGGGAAGGAAATCACCGATGTGGTCAATGCCGCCCCCGACCCCGACGCGATGCGGGAAGGCTTGTTCGCCGAAGGGGCCAATGCGATCAATACGTCAGTCCTTGGCGCAACCGCCAGCGTCCTCGCCCGTCCTGGTGAGGCCGGTGAAATCGCGGCGATGATCGTCTTCCTCGCCGGCGACGCCTCGGCCTATTGCACCGGTCAGGAGTTCATTGTCGATGGTGGCATGACGGCGAAGGCTTGAGTGTCCACACCTCGCCAAACGAGCTTGCCGGCGATGATCGATCGCACGCATTTTGCGGCGGCATTTCAGGCGCTTGGCGACTGCCAAACGGCCGCGAGCGCATGGAGTAAGTGAGACCGCTCTCGTTGAAAATGGAATCGGACCGGCGCTCAAAAAAACGCCGCTCCACCGGAGAGGCAGAGCGGCGCCATGGATAGTCGCGCATGCGAACGGGAAAAGGTGTGAGGTCCGTCCGCATGTCATCACACGAGCCAAGTCGGAGGTTCACGTGATGGGGGAACTATTGCCGGTCCGGCACCGGCGTGAAGGCAAATGCGACGAACCCCTCGAAGTCGTCGACGAACAGCACCGAGATCGGACCGGCGCGGGTCAGGCCCGCTGCTCATTTTCGGCCCAATCGGTCGGCGAGAGCGGCCGCATGGCTCCGCCCCACCCGTGCAATCCGTCCAGACATCATTTCGAGCGTCAGCTCACCCTTCTCGCCGGACACGAGGGCGGCCACCTTGTCGAGATTGACGATGTATGACCGGTGAACCCGCAGGAACTGGTGAGGCGGCAGCAAGGCCTCCATCCGCGTCATGGTTGAGCGAAGCAGATGGGACTGGGTTGCGGTCTGCAGTGTCACATAGTCCTTCAGCGCTTCGGCATATTCAATGTCTTCCACGCCAACTCGCGTATTGCGCCGTCCGGCCTTGACCCAGAATTCGGTCACATGCGGGCCTTCGGGCCGGCGTTCGGACCTCAGCTGTTCGACCACGGCCTGGAGTTCCCGCGCCAGGGTCTCCGCGCTGACCTCCTTCATGCGCTGTCGCGCGCGATCAATGCTGGCATGCAGAGCTTCGCTGTCGATCGGTTTCAGGAGAAAATCGAGGGCGTTATGGCGAAACGCGTCCAGCGCGAATTGCTCGAAAGCGGATACGAAGATCGGGATCGGCATATCTTCCAGCGCGCAGTGTTCGAGCACCTGAAAGCCGCTCAAACCCGGCATGGTGATGTCGAACACAACGACATCGGGCTTGTGCCGGGCAATAGCGGCTTGGGCAGACGGTCCATCGCGGCAGAGTTCCACGACGCACACATCGCTGCGGCGGCTGAGTTCATTGGACAATCGTTGGGCGGCCAGGGGTTCGTCTTCGGCGATCACCACCCTCATCGGTTCACCTCCGGATTTAACGGTACCGTGGACGGGGGCAGGTGCATCAGGATCGTCGTGCCGCGGCCGATACCGCTCTGGATCGTCAGGGATGCGCCATCGCCATAATGGGCGTCGAGCCGCTCTTCGACGATGGACAGCCCTTGGCCCTTGCGCGGGGCAGACGTGTCAAACCCGCCACCATTGTCTGTCACCGACATCATCAATCCTGCCGGGCCGGCCTGGGCCGAAACCTCGATCGACCCACCCTCCACATTCTGCGCCACCGCGTGTTTGACCGCGTTCTCCACCAGCGGCTGCAGGATCAGGGCTGGCGTTCGCTGCGCCTCGCAATCGGGATCAATGTCAAAGCGATAGGACAAGCGATCGCCCAGCCTGACTTTCTGGATTTCGAGATAGTCGTTCAGCATCGCGACTTCATCTGCAACGGTGGTCTTATGGTCCTGCTCGACGCGCAGGACACGGCGCAGGAAACGGCCCAGCCGCGCCAGCATGATATCGGCATCCCTGTTGCGCCCCTCAGCGATCAGCGCAGAGACCGCATTCAGCGTGTTGAGCAGGAAGTGCGGCTTGAGCTGGCTGGTCAACAATTCGAGCTTGGCCTCATGGGCGAACTGGTTCAGCCGCTCCACCGCGCTGCGCTGGCGCTCTGACCGCGTCATCAGAAGGATGACCAGGAAAAAGCCTGTCCAGGAGGCGAACACCCACAGGTTCACGCTCAGGATGGATTGAAATTCCGCGCGACTGGGCAAAGCGGGGCTCCAGCCGTTGCGCCAGGTTGCGTACATCAACCGGTCAACCACCGTGTGGGCCAGCCCGAGCGCCAATGTGGTGATCGTGATCACCACGAATTGCCACCACCGGATGGGATCGCCCACGAAGCGGGCGATGAATTTCGACAGTAGGACCGTGACCAGGATCGAGAGGAGGACCGAAATGATGCGTACGCCAAAACCGGTCATCCCGTATCCCGATGCCAGCGTGAACACGGTGCGCCAGATATAGACCGAGATCCAGAACACGATCTGGAACTTCCAATAGGTCTGCCAATCGAGGTCCGGCACGACGCGCCGACCCGTGCTCTGTGGGCATTCGATGTGTGACTGCTTTGCCATAGTCACCCTCCCGTAGGGCTTAGTCTCGGCTTCAACTTCTCGATTATCAATACGCGCGCGCGCTGTTCGTCGATGAAACTCCGGCGTTGGTCGAATTTTTTGCCCCTTATCTTCCCTGGCTCCGTCTCCGTCGATCTGAACTGGTCGGTGCGGGCAACCCAGTTCGATTGTGCGGGTAAGCGACCGTTCGAACTGGGCGGTACGCGATCCATCCAATTCAGTTCGGGGAATATCATGCCAGCTATTATCGACCGTTCGAAGCTCCAGATCGCCTTGGTGACCGGGGTTGCCGTCGCTGGATCAGCCATCGTGACGGCGCCGGCCCTTGCGCAAACCGCAGACGAGGAAGCCCGCCAGCAAGTCGTCGTCGTCACCGGCACGCGGATCCAGCAGCCCGGCGTCGTATCGTCCAGTCCGATCACCACGATTGGGCAGGAAGAAATCGAATTCCAGCAGGTCGCAGATGTCGAGAAACTCCTGCGCAACCTACCCATCACGGTCCCCGGTGACGGCCAGAACGTCAACAATGGCACCGAAGGTGCGGCAACTGTCGACCTGCGTAATCTCGGTCCCGAACGGAACCTCATCCTCGTGGATGGCAAACGCCTGGTTCCGTTCAACGAGAATGGCGAAGTCGATGTGTCAGTGGTGCCGCTCGCCATGCTGGAGCGGATCGATATCGTCACCGGCGGTGCGTCTGCAGTGTACGGTTCCGACGCCATTGCTGGCGCCGTGAACTTCATTCTCAAGAGCGATTTCCAAGGCGTCGAATTGGATGCCGACTACCAGGTCACATCCGAGAATGATGGTGAGATCGTCACCGCATCGCTTGTCCTCGGCACCAATCTCGATGAGGGGCGAGGCAATGTCACGCTTGGCCTTAACTTCACCGAGCGCGAAGCGGTCCTGCTGGCCGACCGGGAGTTCGGCCTGTTCGGCATCGATACCGCGTCCGGTGACGGTTTGGGCGCCTCGCCCACCGCATCGCCGGACCGGTGCGCCAATGACGGCACCACTGCTGCCGTTGGCTCCACCACGTCCATCCCGGCTCGGCTCGACCTGGTCTCGGGCCAGCGCCAGTTCAATAATGACGGAACGCTGGGCGATCCGTGCAACCGGTTCAACTTCAATCCGTTCAACTACTTCCAGACCCCGCAGGAGCGGTTCTCCGGCCTGGCGAACGGCTTCTACGAGATCACCCCTGATGTGGAAGCCTATGGCCGCTTCCTCTATGCCACCACCAATGTTGACCAGCAGGTCGCCCCATCGGGCCTCTTCGGCAATACATTCACGATCCCGCTCCAGAATCCTTTCATTTCAGACGCGGCACGTCAGACCATTCTCGACGATACGAATGGCTTCATCGCGGCCAATCCCGACCTGACACTTGGTGACCTTGGCGTGGTCGATAACAATGGCAATGGCGTGTTCGACCTCGGCGATTCGATCACGACCGGCGTCCGCCGCCGGACAATCGAATTCGGCACCCGGTTGGAGCAGTTCGACTCAAACATCTTCCAGACCCTGATCGGGTTCCGGGGCGACATCATGGGCTGGGATTGGGACCTCTCTTACGCCCACGGCGAATCGGATCGGACGCGAACCCGCTCCGGCTACACCAATGTGGACAATATCGCGATCTCCCTGAACACGGTCGATGCGAACCAGTGCATCACCCCCGCCGGCGTGCTGACACCGGGCTGCGTGCCGCTCAATCCGTTTGGACCGATCGGATCGATCACGCCGGACACGGTGCAGTTCAATACTGCTGTCGCCCTGCTGCATGAGGAAACCACCCAGGACATTCTCTCCGCCTCGATTTCCGGACCGTGGGAAGCGCTGAAGAGCCCCGCAGCGGCCAATCCCACAGCGCTGGCCTTCGGCATGGAGTACCGCGAGGAAGGCGCTGTCCTGACGCCAGATGATTGCCTCCGGGTTCAGCCATCCAGCTGCCAGGGCGGCGCAGGCGGCTTCATCGCCCCGATCACCGGCACGTATGATGTCTATGAAGTCTTCGGCGAGGCCATCACCCCGTTGGTTGAGGATCGCCCCGGCTTTGAAAACCTGAGCCTGGAACTTGGCTACCGCTATTCCGACTACAGCTCCATCGGCGGAGGCGAAACGTGGAAGGCCGGTCTCAATTGGCAAGTGACGGATGCGTTCCGTTTCCGCGTGATGCAGCAGAAAGCGGTCCGCGCCCCGACTGTGGCTGAGCTGTTCTCTCCTGTGGTGACAGGCCTGGAAGATGCCCAGCTTGACCCCTGCTCGGTCGCCAATGCGGCGAACATCACCCCTGAACTGGCGGCGCGCTGTATCTCGACCGGCATGAACCCGGCCCTGGTCGGTGTCGTGCAAGACATCGTGTCCGGTCAGATCAACACCTTTGAGGGCACCAACCCCGCCGCCCCGCCCGCCGAAGAGGAAGCCGATACCACCACGCTCGGCTTTGTCTGGCAGCCGGGCTTCCTTGGCGGCCCGATCCAGACGCCAACAATCACACTCGACTACTACAATATCGAGATCGACAATGTGATCGGCGAATTCTCACCCCAGGAGGTGCTCGACAATTGCTACATCCTCGACGCTCAGGATTTCTGTTCCCTGATCGTCCGGGTCAACGGTACGCTCGCCAACCCCGCCGCCGGGGTACAAGTGTTCACGACCAACCTAGTGTCGCAGCAGGCTGAAGGCATCGAGCTTGGGTTCCGCGGCGGTCTGGATTTGGGCAATGGCGGAGAGCTGACCGCGTCGCTCAATGCCAACTACTATCTTACCAATGAAAGCCAATCGACGTCCTTTGCGGATGCTGTCGATTGTCTCGGCAAGTTTGGGAATGACTGTTCCCCAACCCCTGAGCTGAGCTTCATCCAGCGGACCACTTGGGCCTACGGACCGCTCGAACTGTCCTATCTGTGGCGCAATATCGGTGAAGTTTCGATCCAGGAGTCCCAGCGGGCCGGCACTTTTCCGGCCTTCCAGGAGATTGAGGCCCAGAACTATTTCGACCTGGCGGGTTCCTACCAGATCAATGATGTCCTGCGCTTCACCGCGTCGATCACCAATCTGCTCGATGAAGACCCGCCACTGGTTGGCAACGAAGCTGGCTCGACAGCCTTCAACTCCGGCAACACCTTCCCGAGCACCTACGATACGCTGGGGCGCATCTATGCCATCGGCGTGAACGCGAAGTTCTAGAGGCCGCCCGGCTACCGGCCCTGACGAATGTCAGCGCCCCTGAACTGCGAAGTCTCCGGACCCAGTCGTCCGGAGACTTCGAGCAATTCAAGCCCAGCCGACTGAGAGAAGATGCCCGGCACGGCCCGCGCCTCCAGCCCTGGTTTGGATCCATCGCGTAGCGAGGCGGCGCCGAGCCCAGCGGGCGATCAAACAGGAATGGCATGGCTAAGTGCACAGACTTCGAACGGCCCCACAGCCCTGAGCGCGATCCATCGCGTAGCGGATCGCCCAGCGATCCGCCCAGCGGGCGATCAAACAAAAATGGTGCCGCGAGGGAGAATTGAACTCCCGACCTCATCATTACCAATGATGCGCTCTACCACTGAGCTACCGCGGCCTTTTCGTTCGAGATCCGACGCCCTACCTTAACGCTCGAAGAATGAAAAGACCGTTTCCGGAGGAATGACACCGAATGGACGACACGCCGTCTGAGCCTCCCAACACCCCATCGCCCGGACGCGCGCCGGCCGCTACGCGCGACAGCCGGTTGAGCCAGGCCCTGCGCGACAATCTCAAACGCCGGAAGGCTGCCCAGCGGAAGGCCGGGTCGCCCGGGCCAGCGGTTGAGCGACCGCCAGGCGACCGCGATTGATCGCAGGCGCGGGGCCTGCGCTGAACCGCACCGGCCCGCGCGCGGCGGCGCGAAACGTCCCTCCTCGCCGCAATCTGGCCTTTCCCTTGCCCCAGCCGCCCTTATAACCGACTGCCATGGATAGACTCAGCATCATTGGCGGGCACACCCTGTCTGGCCGAATCCCGATTTCCGGCGCCAAGAACTCAGCGCTGAAACTGATGGTCGCGGCGCTGCTCACCGACCAGCCGGTCATGCTGAGCCGTGTGCCAAACCTTGCCGACACCCGCTTTCTGGCAGACCTTCTGTCGACGCTGGGGGTCGAGGTCTATTGGCCGAAAGGGACCAATACCTGCCACTTGAATGCTTCGGTGCTGACATCCACAATCGCGCCCTATGAGCAGGTGCGGAAGATGCGCGCCAGCTTCAACGTGCTCGGTCCGCTCCTGGCCCGGTGTGGGCATGCAACGGTTTCGCTGCCCGGCGGCTGCGC
Organism: Pseudomonadota bacterium; assembly: GCA_039034035.1. GTDB lineage: Bacteria > Pseudomonadota > Alphaproteobacteria > Caulobacterales > Hyphomonadaceae > UBA5336. The sequence goes on along the minus strand of JBCCBN010000018.1, from coordinate 4,260 downwards.
GATTGGCGCCCGGCCGGTGAATTTCCACCTCGACGCGCTGGCCGAACTCGGCGCTGACCTGAAGGTTGAGGGCGGATATGCGAAGGCGGCCGCGATCCATGGGCTCAAGGGGGCAAGGATCGCGTTTCCCTTCCCATCGGTCGGTGCCACCGAGCACGTCATGATGGCGGCCACGCTGGCGGAGGGCGAAACCGTCCTCGAAAACGCCGCCCAGGAACCGGAATTGGCCGACCTCGCCGATTGCCTGAACGCCATGGGCGCCCGCATTCAAGGGGCCGGAACGGACACGATCCGGATCGAAGGCGTCCCATCGCTCAGTGGAGTCGAGCACAAGGTCATGGCCGACCGGATCGAGGCGGGGACCTTTGCCATGGCTGTCGCTTCGGCGGGCGGCGAGGTTGTGCTGGATGGTGCGCCGGTTGACGCGCTTGCGGCAGCGCTGGACGCCCTGGAAGCTGCCGGCGTTCGTGTCACGCGGGATGCAGCCGCCGAAACGGTCACCATCTACCGCAATGGTGCGCCCGTATCTGGCGTGGATATCGAGACCCAGCCCCATCCCGGGTTCCCCACTGATCTGCAGGCCCAGTTCATGGCCCTGATGACCACGGCCAGCGGCACCAGCCGAATCCGGGAGACGATTTTCGAGAACCGCTTCATGCACGCTCCGGAGCTCAATCGGCTGGGCGCAGACATCTTCGTCAATGGGAGTGAAGCGCTCGTCACCGGTGTTGCTGAACTCAAGGGCGCGCCAGTGATGGCGACCGATCTTCGCGCGTCGGTGTCGCTTGTAATTGCAGGGCTTGCCGCGAGGGGTGAGACTGTGGTCAACCGGATCTACCATCTCGACCGGGGCTTCGAACGGCTCGAGGAAAAATTGACCGCCTGCGGGGCAGAAATCCGCCGGCTCAGCGAATAGGGCGTCCCGAGACCTTCATGGCAGACTTACCTCCGCTCCGTCTCCTGGCCGAAGACGGCGATGATCTGCGGATCATTGCGTCGGCCGTGCAAGATTCGGTGACCAAGACAGCAAACCTGAAGTTCCGGAAGCCGGCCCGCCGGTTCACCCTGGAACTCAACCGCTTCCGCTGGGAAGCGAAAGATGTGCGCAACCGTCCGGCCGAGCGTGTGCGGTCCATCCTCTCGGCGGATCAGGTTCTCAGTGTCAAGACGCGCGGGATCACCAAGGCCGATCCGGACCTGGTCCTGTCGCTGCTCGATATTACCTTCAGGCCCCATGATGACCCGCCGGGCGGAACGCTCACACTGGCTTTCGCTGGCGATGGCGATATCCGCCTCGAGGTCGATACGCTGGACGTGACGCTGCTGGACAGCGACTATGTATGGCCGACGCGGAAGACGCCGGATCACAAGCGGAGACGGCGATGAGCGCAGAGCGATTGAGCTCGGCCGAACCGGGGTTCGAGGCGGCGCTGGCGGACTTTATGGCTCGCCCCCGGGCGACCGATACCGATGTCAGCGGACAAGTGGCGGCGATCATCGCCGATGTGCGTGCGCGCGGCGGCGCTGCGGTGGCCGACTATACTGCCCGGTTCGACCGGCTCCAGATCGATCCTGGCGGCCTTGCTTCGGATGCAGTCGATCTCCAGGCGCTGGCCGCCGATTGTCCCGGCGATCTCCGGTCGGCCATCGACTTTGCAGCGGATCGGATCGCCACCTATCACCAGGCTCAACGGCCCGAAGACCACAGCTTCACCGATGCGGCCGGTATTGGCCTGGGCTGGCGCTGGACGCCGCTCGATAGTGTAGGTCTTTATGTGCCCGGCGGACGGGCCAGCTATCCCAGTTCGGTGCTCATGAATGCCGTACCGGCCCGGATTGCGGGCGTGGAGCGAGTGGTGATGGTCGCGCCAGCGCCGGATGGAGACTTGTCACCGGCCGTTGCCTATGCGGCGCTTCGGGCGGGGGTCGATGCCTATTACCCCGTGGGTGGGGCCCAGGCGGTTGCCGCGCTGGCTTTTGGCGCTGGGGCGCTCGCGCCGGTGGACAAGATTGTCGGCCCCGGCAATGCCTATGTCGCTGAAGCCAAGCGCCAGGTCTTCGGCACGGTCGGCATCGACGCGATTGCCGGGCCATCGGAGATCCTCGTCATTGCCGATGACACCGCCCAGCCGGACTGGATTGCGGCAGATCTGCTGAGCCAGTCGGAGCATGATCCCTCGTCGCAATCGATCCTTGTTACGCCCAGCCCGGCGCTGGCCGATGCCGTTACCAAAGCTGTTGCGGCAGAGCTTTCCCAGTTGCCAGCCGACAATTGCGCCCATGACGCCTGGCGGGCCCATGGTGCGATCATCCTCAGCGCAGACCTCGATGAGGCGGCCGCCATCTCCAACCGGTTCGCACCCGAGCACCTGGAACTCGCCATCGCCGATCCCGACGCCTTGCTAGGCTCCATCCGGCATGCCGGGGCCGTGTTTCTTGGTCATCACGCGCCCGAAGCGTTGGGTGACTATGTGACCGGCTCGAACCATGTCTTGCCCACTTCGAGGGCGGCGCGGTTCAGTTCCGGGCTTGGCTTGCAGGACTTCCTCAAACGGATGAGCGTCCAGCGGATTTCGCCCGAAGGGTTCAACCATCTGGCCCCGGCAGCCTTGCGCCTGGCCGAAGCTGAACGCCTGCCGGCGCACCATCGCTCGGTTGCGATCCGCACCAATCATGCGGGTGACCGGTCGAGGGCGACCGAGTGAGCGACAATCGCCTCATCTCGGTCGATCTCGACAGTGAGACCCTGGCCGCATCCGGTCCCGAGGCTGAGCATGAGCGGCGGGTGGCCATCTTCGACCTGATCGAGGAGAACAGTTTCAAGGTGACCGGCCAGGATGCGGGGCCCTATCGGCTGCGTTTGTCGCTCCAGGAACGCAAACTGGTCTTCGATATCACCAGCGAACCGGGCGATCCGGTCCATACCTTCATTCTCAGCCTGAGCCCGTTCCGCTCTGTGATCCGCGACTATTTCCTGATCTGCGAAAGCTATTACAACGCGATCCGAGACCAGGCCCCACACCAGATCGAGGCCATCGATATGGCGCGCCGGGGGGTTCATAATGAGGGCTCTGATCTGGTTGGCGAACGGCTGAAAGGTAAGGTCGATGTGGATTTCGACACCTCGCGCCGGCTTTTCACCCTGATTTGCGCCTTGCACGCGGGAACAGGGCGCGCCACCCTCACCTGAGACGAGTGGAGATGATGATGAAAACCCGCGCTGCCGTGGCTTTCGAGGCCGGGACTCCCCGGAAATCTGCGAGGTCGGTCTCGATGGCCCCGATGCGGTGTACTGACCGATGACCAGCGACGAGCCCCTCCGCCATTATGATTTGCGCACCGAGGGCCGGATTATTGGCAAGTCCGAACATGCCGACTTGCCCGAAGGTCCCGCCACGATGACGGCAAAGATCTGGGCCGCCGGGCCGGAACAGGTGGCCGATGTGGTGGTGGCCTTGACCAATGAGCTGCAGTTCAAGATCCTGGGGGATGTGGAAGTCCGGGAAAGTGAGCCCTCCGAACCCAATCAGGCGGCCCCGTCCGCCTATGCGGTCGAGTTCACCCATTATGACGAGAACTACTAGCGGTTGTTCTGGCTGATCAGGGCTGGTGAATCTGGTGGGGAGGCGCTGGCGTGGGGCGTTTCTCGAGCCGTATGCGTTGCGACCAGCACGGGCGTCCGCCGGGGCCGTTTCGCGCGGAAAGGCCGGGGCGGTTTGGGTCGTCTTGGAGATTTGGGGGGTGTTTTTCGGGGGAGGCCGTCGCCGCTATGGCGGGGCGAGGTGTGCGTGGGGTTGGAAGGAGAAGCTGGCGCTGAGCCGGCAGGCGCGGATTGCGCTTGCGGCCGCGCACGCGGCAAGGGTTGCAAGTGGGTTTTGCGGCGCGGTGTCCGCCCCAAAGGCTGAGGGTTCGGCGGTGAGGCTCGCCGTAGTGGGGCCCGCCGGCAGGTTGAGGCTGATGGCTGTGAGGTCGGGCCGAAGGGCCGGGTTGGGCAGGGCGGTGCCGTCGCGCAGGGAATGGGTCTGGGGCGGCACGCGGTAGATCATCCCGGTGACATCGACCCAGAGCTGGGGGAGCGGCTTTCCTTCGCGCACAAGCTGCTGGAGCCAGATCCCGACAATCAGGATCTGCCAGATCAGCACGGGCCAGCGATGAACCGGAACCGTATCAAAAGCTTCGCGAAGGACAGGGTTGGTGTACATGCCGCGCAGTATACCCCCAGCCGGGTGGGGGTTGGACAAGGGCCGGAAAAGGCGTTTG
>JBCCBN010000017.1:0-29891 GCA_039034035.1 Pseudomonadota bacterium | reverse complement strand
CTTCGCGCGACTCGCCGCCCGCTGTGAGCGCCGTTCCGATCAGGACCAACCGTTCCACATTGTCGGCAATTGTAATGTCGACGCTTGATCTCATGATGTCGGTACCGGAGTCGCCCGCCCATTCAATGACGGTGTCGGTCGCGTCGGTGATGGTGTATCGGTCCCCGCCATCGCCGCCGATGAGTATGTCGGCACCGGCGCCGCCGTTCAGGAAATCCTTGCCGTCTCCGCCTTCCAGCGTGTCGTCGCCGCCATTGCCATTGAGCTTGTCGTTGCCTCCCATGCCGCGCAGCGTGTTATCGGCATTGTTTCCGATAATGCTGTTGTCGGTATCGCCGCCAGTCCCATCAATCGCCGCGGTTCCGCCTAATGCCAGCGTCTCCACATGGCTTGGCAGGGTGAAGGATACGGTGGCGTTGACCTTGTCATCACCGCCGCCATCCTCGGTGGCCTTTTCCTGGCGAATTCGATCCAGGCTGTCGTCCACAATGTAGGTGTCGTCCCCCAGACCTCCGACCAGAAAGTCTCGCCCGCCGCCACCGTTGAGGACATCGTTGCCGTCAAAACCATTCAGGATATCGTCGCCATCATAGCCATAGAGCGTGTTGTCGCCGCGATTGCCCGCTATCTTGTTGTTGAGGCCGTTTCCGAACCCATCGAGATCGTCGCTCCCCTGCAGAACGAGCTGTTCCACATGATCGCCGAGGCGGTAGTCGATCGTGGAGTCGACCCTGTCGGTCCCCTCGTCCGCGTTCTCGACGACCACGTCGTCGGGACTATCGACCTGGTATCGATCATCACCCAGGCCGCCCGCCATCGTGTCGGCTCCCGTCCCGCCGCGCAAAAGATCATTGCCGCCGAGACCGCTGAGATCGTCGTCGCCAGCGAAGGCATTGAAGGTGTCATCTCCCTCGGAACCAACCAGGACATCGTCGCCATTGGTTCCGTCGCCGGGGCCGTCGGGCAGGTCTTCAACCTCCGTAGTCGCCCCGCGGACAGTCACCACCACCTCGCCGATCGAGACCCCGCCATTTCCGTCGCTGACGACGTAGCGAAATCTGTCGTCACCCAATGCGCCGGGTTCAAGATCGTCGAAATCAGTGCCGGGCGTGTAGCTGAAACTGCCGTCCTCATCGACGGTCAGCGACGCCCCTGATGGCAGGCCGACTTCGGTTCCCACGGCAAGCTCACGGCCATCTTCATCGATCAGGCCGACAACACTCAAACTGTCTCCGTCGATATCGCTGTCCGGGCTGAGTGGATTGGCATCAAGCACGTTGCCCGAAAAGGCTTCGCCCTGATCAATCGTGAAGCGGTCGTCCACCGCATCAGGCGGGCTGTCATCAGTCAGAATGGATGTCGTGGCCCGAGCACCGGCGATCGCGATCTCTTCCCCCGTGCCCTGGAGGGCTGCCGCGGTAATCGACACTGTCAGGGCTTCGTCACCTTCGGTGTCGAGATCGCCCGACACCTCGACTGAAAGACTGGCACTGGTTTCGCCACTGGCAATCATGACTTGGCCGGAGAGGAGCGTGCCTTCGGCCAGGTCGGCAGTATTCACATCACCGCCGATCGCGAAATCGATCTCCACGGCAGCGGAGTCGTCACCGATCCGATAGAAGTCGAACATGACGATCTGGGACCCGGTATCACCTTCCGTGATGGACAGGCTGTCCGGCACGATCCCCACCGACGTTGGCACAACCGGTGATCCGGTGGTTTCCGCCTCGTCTGTCTGGGTGGTGGAAACGCCGACCGCGCCCTCCAGGAAACCTTCATCCCCGGTCAGGATGAAGTCGAGCGCGGCCGCTTCGACAAGCTCTTCCGGAACGCCGGCGTCACGCGCCGCTCGTTCGGCGGCGTTGACGAGGTCTTCGGGCAGGGCGTCCACGCCAAGATCGGCGAGCGGGAAATTCTCGGGGAACGTCACCGTGTTGGTGAAGAGGGCCAGCTTGTCAGGGCTGGTGCCATCGAGGCGCCAGCTATCGGCGTACTCGCCATAAAGACTGTCGAAAGTGACGCTGCCAGTTTCTGGGTCGCGCGTGACATCGCTGCCGTCCCGGAGGCGGAGATCATCGCCAGTATCGCCATTAGCATTGCCGAGCAGGCCGCGTACGCCGCCCTCGTGGCTCTGGTCGATGAAGAGATCGACATTGAGGACTTCATTGCCCAGAGATATTCGGACCTGCTCGCCCAGATCGTTCAATACCAATATGAATTGGTCGCCCGTGAAGAAGACATCACCAGCACCGAGCCCGCCCGCATCTGCGCCAGGGTCCAGCGTGCCGTCGCCATCGAGGTCCTCCAGGTCGAGGGTGCCGAACGCATCCAAAATACCGTCGTCGTCTATATCGAATATGGAGCCGGTAGACCCCATCGGAGTGGGCACGCCATCGATCAGCAGCGGTGTGTCGCCGAACGCGTCGATCTCGACCGTCTTGCCGCCGATTTCGACCGCAACGCGGGTGGTGACGGACACCAGATCGGAGCCCTCCACCGGTTCGAAACGGACTTGCACCTGGAAGGGGTTTGGATCGAACGGGTCGCTGGTTTCGGCCAGAATGTACTCGCCCACAGCCTGGAACGAATAGCCAAGGCCATCGAGAGTGATGAGGTGCGGGTCGCCGAAAACGCCCGCGCTGACGCCTTGCGGGATAACCGGTGGCCGACCGTCATCGTTCAGCACGAACAGGCTATTGCCGGTGTCGAGTAGATTGTAATCGACGCCAGTGCTGGACCTGAACTCCGTAATCTGCAGATCGAGGGATTCAAACGGCTCGATCACTTCATCGCCGACAATCTCGATGGTAATCGTCCCGGTCCGTTCGCCTTCGGGGATGATTATGGTTTGGCTCGAGAGAGGCAGCGTACCGACGATATCGTCGCTGTCGAGGGCAAAGAACGGATCCTCGTTCGGGACAAGGTCGTATGTTACCTCAAGGTCTCCAGACAGGTCGCCGGTCCGCACGACGGTGAATTCGAACGGGGTGATGCCGTCATCGCCCTCGGCGATAGTGTCGCCCCCTTCGACAAAGAGCTGCGGCCCTTCAAACGCGCCGATGAGCCCATTGCCGAAGCCGCCATCGATGATGGCGAGGGCCTGAAGATCGGCGGTACCAAGCAGCGTGATCGCGAACAGGGGCGTGTCGTCAGGTGCCTTCACAGTGACGAGGCTGCCCTCAACGTCCAGAGACAGATCGGTTGTTTGGAAGTCGTCGAGCAAGCTGAACACGAATATCTGTTCGCCTTGGGCGAAATCCGTGATCGTGTCGCCGTCAAGGCCAGCAGCGGTGCCGGAGAAACCATCCTGTCCATCGCCGCCGGTCAGCGTATCTATGCCGAGGCTGCCGAAAACGAAATCGTCGCCGCCTTTACCGTCCAGTGTGTCGCCGGCCACGCCGCCCACAACCGTTTCGTCCGCCTCGGTCCCGTCAATCGAAAGCGGGACGGGCACGGTCAGCGTTGGCGCACCGAACTCATCCTCGAGCAGGATCAGCCCAGACCGGTTATACGAGCCGAGCAGGGTGAAGCTGACATCCTCGACTCCGAACTCGGTTTCCGCGGTGAAGCTCACCGTATCGCCGATGACGTTCAGGGAATTCTCCACCGATGCGAAATCGGCGTTGAACAACCTGATCCGTTCCCCATCGGCGAAGTCGGTGATCGTGTCGCCGTCAAACCGCCAGACGAAGTCCTCGAACCAATCGATCCCGGCTCCGCCGGTCGATACATCGGCGCCGAGTTGGCCGAACAGGCGATCAAACCCATCGCCGCCAACGAGAAAGTCGTCACCTTCCTGGCCAGAGAGGACATCGGCTCCGGACCCGCCATCGAGTTCATCGGCTCCAAACCCGCCATCCAGCGTATCCGCTCCGGGGCCGCCATTCAGGAGATCATCGCCCGAGCCGCCGAACAGGACATCATTTCCGTCCAGCCCGTTGATGATGTCGTTCCCACCCGTTCCGGCGAGGTTTGGATCATCACCGGGCGTGCCGTCGATCGTCGAGCCGAAACCGAGGCTGAACACCGTGCTGCCGAAGAACTCGGACACACTCAGGTTGGCGTCCGTGAAATCGCCAGCGAGCGTAAGCGTCATGTCGATCACGTCATCCTGATCCACATCGACGTCGATGACCGTCGACCCTTCGGTGATCGTGACATCGTCAGCGGTGAAGCTGACGCCGAACACCTCGATCAGTTCGCCGTCCTCGTAATCGGTGATCGTATCCCCGTCGAACTGTCGGGCGTCGCCCTGGAACCGGTCGAGGCCCGGACCACCGGTCAGCGTGTCCGCGCCGAGATCGCCATTGATGAAATCGCTGCCTTCGCCACCATTGATCGTGTCGTCGCCGAAACCGCCGAAGAGGGTGTCGATGCCGCCGCCACCATTGATGACATCATCGCCAGGCCCGCCGATATAGAAATCGTCGCCATCACCAAGGTCTGCGTCAAAGCTGCCAAAGTAGATGAACGTCCCGCCGAACTCACTTTCAGCGACCCCGAGCAGCTCGGTCGTCAGGTCAACGCCGGCATCGATGTTGAGCGTGGAGACGAAACCGGGGTCTCCGGGATGGTTGAGCCGGATGAGACCCGCTTCGACGGTGATGTCCTCCGGACCAACGGTCTCGAAGATGAAGATCCGGTCCCGGCTCACCTCATAGTCCGTGATCGTGTCACCATCGATCTCGTAAAGGCTCCCTTCGAACTGGTCGAAGCCTTCCCCGCCCGTCAGCGTATCGACCCCTGAGCCGCCGTTCAGGATGTCGTCCCCGCCCTCCCCATTGACCGTGTCATCCCCGCCATTGGCATTGATGAAGTCGTTGCCGCCGCCGAGATTGGCGACATCGTCGTTGAAGCCGCCCTCGAAGGTTTCCGATGCGTCGGTCCCGGTAATCGTCAGGCCCGCACCAAACGTGATGAACGTGTTGCCGAACGAACTCAGCGAGATGTTCGGTGTCAGGCCCGACACATCGACATCCATGTGGATCACCGTCTCAGGGTGGAACGGGTCGCCCGTCGCGATGCGAATCCGGTCTGCCTCCACAGTGATGTCGCCAGGCGACAGGGCCTGGTGGATCTCGATGGTGTCGAGTCCGACCTCGAAATCGGTGATCCGGTCACCGTTGAAGTCGAACAGGTTGCCGTTGAAATTGTCGCCATCTGCACCGCCGGTGAGCGTGTCAGCCCCGCGTCCGCCATGCAGGTAGTCGACACCTGATCCGCCATTGAGGATGTCGTTGCCGTCGTCACCCCCGAGGAAATCGTGCTGGGCACCGCCGTTTATGACATCATCGCCCGCATCCCCGCTCAGCGAGTCGAAGCCGTCGCCGCCATTGATCGTGTCATTGCCACCGGTGCCGAAGAACTGGTCTTCGCCAGGGGTGCCCTCGAATGTCTCGCCGAAGCCGAGCGTGATGACGGTGTCGCCAAAGTCCTGGAAGAGGCTGAGCCCGGCGACTGTGAAGTCACCGTCCAGTGTGAGGAAAGTGTCGGAGCTCCCATCGTGGGTTGTGTCCAGCTCTATAATAGTGGAACCCGTTGGGCCCGGAAGAAGAGAGACATTCGACGCCACCAGTGTGGTGGCGCTAACGGTGATCCGTTCGCCATCTTCATAATCGGTGATGCGGTCGCCATCCAATTCGTCGGGCGTACCCCAGAAATTGTCCACCCCGCTGCCGCCGGTCAGGATATCGCTGCCAAGACCGCCATTCAGCCTGTCATCGCCAGACCCACCATTGAGTTCATCACTGCCGGCGTCGCCGAACAAGTCATCGTCGCCGCCGAAACCGTTCAGGGTGTCATTGTCTGTGCCGCCAGAAAGTTGATCAGCAAACTCGGTTCCATTTTCAGTGGTCATTCTGCCCCCCGGCTGTTCGTGTTGCTTCAAAACACTTGTTAACCATTATGTCACAAAATTAACGATTGCGTCACCCCGCTTCCATCCGGCAACGCGATCTCGTCTCGCGAGCGCTACGCCCGCGACCACCCGGAGAGAAAACGCGCTGCCGTGTCGTCGATGCGCCAATCAATGAAGCCCGATGCCAGGTGACTGCTACAGTTCGCGCTGCAGCTGGGACCCATCCTGTCCGTCCGGATCGGATATGCGTTCGCCAGATCTGGCGGTTCAACCCCCATGAGGACGACCGCCCGTAAGGAGAACCGCCCGGCAGGACAACGGGAAGTCTTCAGGGCGCAACGGCCATGACGGTCTCCGGCCCGCCGGGCGCGTCATCCGGCATAGGCTCGGCACCAAAGGCAATATCCTGGACGACCAGCAATTCTTCTTCGCTGATTTCGACGGTTTGTTCTGCGGTGCGACCGCCAAACGCGACCTGTATTCTATATGGGCCCGGGGCGACATTCTCGAACGCGAACTGCCCGAAGCTCGCCGCATATTGGTGTTGCGGTTTCGTGCCCCCTGCGCCAAGCGAGGTCAGCGTGAGATAAGCGCCTTCGAGCCGCTCATCGCCGGGCGTCGTGTCCCCCGAACGGTCCACATCGACGAACACTGCACCTCGGATTTGTCCGCTGGCGATGACGGGGACGTCTATATTCGTGATCTGGCCTGCGGCAACCGTCGCGCGCAGGACCGTGTTGTCCGCCACCGTGAAGCCCAAGGGCAGGGTACGCCGATCGATACCCAGGCTGTAGAGGCCAGACTTCAGATTCTGGATGGTGAAGAAACCATCCCGGTCCGCACCCAGCCGGAGGCGGGTATTGTCCAGCCCGATCACAATGCCGGGGATGCCGGGTTCATCCGCCTGGCGCACGCCGTCGCGATTGCGGTCCAGAAACGCCCGGCCCTTGAGCACCCCGCGACCATCCTGGGGCAGCGTGTGCTTCCGCGGCGGGTTGAACGGGGCCGAACCGCGCAGGGCGAAGAGCATGGACGTGCCGCCGGAGAAGTTCTGGCCAACCGAGCCGGTAAGCTGAATGTAGCGGTTAACATAGTATGAACCTGAGAGATTGGCGAAAATTTCGGGTGCTGACTGGTCGGGGTTCAGCGACTGGGCGGCCGAGAACTGGCCGCCCATGCGGAAGCGGTCGCCGAACGCTGCACCGCTATCGCCGGTCAGCGTCGCGCCCAGCCGGCCGCCCGTCACCCCGGTCGAGGACACGACGGACGCGGTTGGTGCGAGCGAGACCACGGCATCCTTGCCCAGGAACCGGGTGACCGGGTGACCGGTTAGGGTGGCCACCATGCGCGTGTCGCGGCTCTCTCCGGCCTCTCCCGACTGGATCTGGACCTGCCCATCTCCCCAGCCGAAACGCTTGAACATCCGGATGTTCACATTGGTCGTAGAGCCGCTCTCACCTTCACCGTTTCTGAAGCGGGCTTGGCTGAGATCTGCAGAGATATTGGGGCCGATCCCTGGAATACGGCCACCGACCGACACGCTAATCGTTTGCGCATTGGTGCTGCCGGACTGATCAACGCCAATCCGCGCACCCGCGCCGACATCCTTGAGAATGGTCCAGTCACGGGTTGCTCGCCAGTCCAGGGAAACCCGTGCATTTGTCCGGCTCGACGGGGTGGTTTCCTGGCCCAGCGCGCCGCCACCGGATCGAGCAAGAAAGCTGGCCCCGCGATAGGCCGTTTGTGCGCGCACCTGGGTCGTGTTGCTCAACCGGTAGCTGCCGCTCGCCTGGGCATCCACGTCGAACGCGTTGGCGGTGCCGCCCTGGAACACGCCCACATCGACCGATGCCTGGGCCGTCTTGAGCCCGGCCTTGTCCCGGGGGCGGTTGGTTTCCACGAATTTCTGGGCGCTGGCCACCAGCCGACTTTCGCCCGCTTCGCTCGCCGCGGAGATCCCGATTTCCTCGTTCCGGTCGGGCCGAATCAGCCGTGCACCGGCGGCCATTCCCGAGAAAGTCGGCAGGGACGCCGAATCGGAAAGCCGCCGGCTCCCGGACAGGGGGACGCCAGCGGCCACCGCGACAATGTCGCCATCTTCGGTCTGCCTTCGCCAGTTCGCCCCGCGCACGCGGCTGGTCCCGGCCCCGGAAAGTTCCCGGAACTGGGAGTTGATATCGCCAAGACTGGCCCGCCACCCCCTCAGCGATTCCACATCAATCGTGATCGCCGACGGCTGCAGTGCCGCTGGGTCGCTGAATCCGCCCGCTGTCCTCACGCGCCCAGTGCCATTGAAGGTTCCCGCATGGGCGTGGCCGACAATCGTCTGCTGGCCCTGGGTCGACAATTGGTAATCCAGCCTTTCAAAGGTGAACGGCGTCGCCTCGGCCTGGTCGAGGACATACGCGTCCGGCAAGACCCCTCCGCCGAGACGATCATCAAGGGTGATATCCACCCGGTTGGTGCCGGGGCGGAGCTTGATATGGGTGCCCGTCAAGGTCTCGATAGCCGGAGACGGAAACAACAGATTGTCCGGTTCGGCATAGCTCATGGACGGGGAAACGCCGATGAACTGGTCGTTCAGCGCCACCGCCCCTGTGCTGGGATCGATCGTGAGGCGGGAGGTATCCTGGATCCGAATCACTGAGATGTAGCCCGTGGCCTCGTCGATTTCGAGCGCATGCCCCAGCGCCTCAACCACGTCCCGGAGCGGCAACAGCAGCACCGGACCGATCGTGCGCGGCTCCACATCGCCGACGGTGATCCGCTGTCCCTCCACCCAGAGTTCGAGATCGAATTGCGGACGTAGCCGGTCGTCCAGGGTGAATGACAAGGTGCCGTCATCGGCTTCGCCCACCTGGGTTCCGGTGAGGATCGCAATGGCATTGGAGTCGAGCCAGGTATCGGCGCGCGTGCGCGGCTCCCATTCGGGAAGCATACCCAGGGTCTGGCCATTGGCCTCCACCTTGCCGTCCGCCATGTCGATCGATAGCCGCGCGCCATCCTGGAAGCGCTCCACCGTGAGCACCGTTTCGTCCAGCGAAAGCATGCCGCGCAAGGCCTCGATGATCGGCCGGGCATCATAGAGATCCCGGCCGTCGGCGGTGCGGGTTTGCCGTAATTCGATCCGCTCTCCCTCTACCGTCGCCAGGATAAACATCACGCTGCCATCCTGGGCCGGAGCCGGGGCCACGGTCAGGGGGGCGGGGCTGACTTGAGCAAACCCGACCGGTGCCGAATTCACGGTCACCAAGGCCCAGAGAAGGGCAAGAAGAAGCGTGCGGAAGACGTGCATTGGGGCCGAGCCGATCGCGGGAGCAGGCCATCAGGCCCGCCCGATGCGCCTAGCAGGTGGGGGCGTCCAGCACGCGCTGGCAATGATCGCCAGCCGCGCAATCGATGCGCACAACCCCCGGAATGGCCTGTTCGCCACCCCGATCAGGATTGTCGACCACAATAGACGGCGCCGCGTCCGAACTATCCAGCAGGAATGACTGCTGCAGCAGGGTCCGACCCCGGCCCACAGACACCATTTCCTGCAGATCCGAACGCCAGAAACCGCCCTCCTGCAGGGCATCGGGCAGCGATTTGACGCAAATGCCCGTCATCCAGAGTTCGCCAGTGCCCGTATCGAGCAGAAATCCGTCGCGCGTTCCCCCAACGCCAATCCAGAGATCGGCGTTCGCAGGCTCCGCACCTGCAATCTGGGGGCTCATGAGGAAAGCGCTGAGCGCCATCCCTACAATCAGCCTATTCATGTCATCACCCGGTCTTTTTTCTGGGCTGATGACTAGCGTGTTAGGGTTAACACCCAGTTTTAATCCTGCGGGATTCGTCCAAATTTAATCGAAATTCACTTAGATCGAGCGTGTCGAACATTTTCTGGATGTTCGCCGTAATTTGCAGTTTTCAAATGACTATTTGAAATTAGTGCCAGTCGCCGCATGCGAAAGATTTGGCTTTGATGTTCGCAATATTCCATTGATTTCAAACAGAATTATTCCATTTAACTGTCAAATTCTTGGCGGAATAGAGCGCCACCCCGTCACAAGCGAGGATCCCATTCGCGGCGACAAGGCCCGAGCTACCGTCGGTCTGGATGTCGGTGACATCCAGCAGGGTCGAAACGGCAGACTTGTTCGGCGTCACCTGGCCACGGCAACGCCACTGAAGCGGTTGGCCCAGTGCTGGCACCTGCACAGAGTTGGCCGGCGCGTCACCGGCCAAGCCCTTGGCGACAGCGAACCGTCCGAGGAGCTCCAACAGCGCACCGAATCCCAGCGAGCCGGGCTGGACTGGATCTTGGAAGAAGTGCGCTTTGAAATACCAAGCATAGGGATCGACCGATTGAATACCCCGGGCCATGCCCAGCCCGCGCGATCCGCCGTCCGGAGCGAAAACATCGAGCGCATCCACCATTTCAAGGCCGTTTCGTGGGTGAAACGATCCCTCTGCGCCCTGGGCGGGCGGTCGAGCAGGGGCAGCCAGCAATTCGGCGAAAGGCGCGCGAAGCGGAACCCCTGCCTGTTTCGAAAAGGCATCCTTGTTGAAAAAGCCGAAGCTGGTCTTCAGGTCCGCCACCGGGGCCCCAGCCATATCGGTCGCCGCAACCGTGAACCGCACAATCGTGATTGCGCCAACCGAAGAGAATTCATCCAGCCGCGTCCGGATCAACAAGTGTTCCATGCCCGGGCCGACAGGCTGGTGCAGGGTCAGGTCTCCGTCCAGATTTCGGAAGTAGGCATCGCCCTCTAGCGCCAGCCCGCAATGGCTCGCGAGCCATCCGCACGGTTGCAGCAGGATCTCGCTCAGCGCGGCGAAGGGCAGGGCGCCGGTGCCGCTGTCTGCGAAGAACCAGGCATCGGCCGGAAGAGTGAAGACGCTGGCGACTTCCGCCCCTGCGATGGGTTGGCCCGCAGGCGTCGACACCGAGTCGATCCTCGACATGAAATGAAACGGCGGCTGGGGCAAGCGCGGCACCCGCGAGTGGTGGTCGAAAGGGGCATACATGGCGCCGAACGCTTCCGAAGGCGCGCCATCGGCGCAGGCGAGCAAGGACACTGCGTCCCCGCGCGCACTTTGATCGGGACCGACCAGCGTGGGCGCCTCGTGACGAATCAGCCGGGGCCAGGCCCGTTTCAACGCCAGACTGATCCGCTCGCAATGGAAAACCTTCAGCCCGTCACAGCTTGCCAGCAAGGCCGCCGAGATCACCGGCGTATCGCCGTCCACAATCTCGTCGATGAACACTTCATAGCGGATATCATGGTTCTGATCGGGGATGACCTGGCCGCGACAATCGAATTTGGCCGGCCTGCCGCCCATCGGCTCAAAGACGAACCCATCGCGTTCCACCGTCATACCCACCGCCATGGCGAATATCTCCAGCGCCTGGAGGGCGCCTTCCACCATCAGGGTGCCGGGCATGCAGGGGTCATTGTGGAAATGGCCGTCATAGAACCAGGCCGACCGGGTGGCCTGGAACCGGGCTTCGAGATATCCGCGCTTCCAGGGTCCGCCAGCTGGGTCGAACTCGGTGACCGCATCGATCATCTGCAGGCGCCCGCCTGGAAGCGATGGCGGGCGCGAGTGCGGGGCGCAAGCTTCAAAGCCCGTCCCGAAACAGCGATAGGCGTCGCCATCGCGCAGCGCGTCCAGGTCTTCGGCGCCGAACGCCCGCTTTGCGCTGACCGCTCGCGGCACAAACGGTACCGGAGCGGCGGTTGGCGGCGGCGCCGTCTCGGCCGACCACAGGCATCCCCCGCTGCGGGAGAGCTCGTCATCGGTGAAAAAGCCGGCCTGGCCATTGCGCACCGAAAGCAGCAACCGGTCACCGATATGGCAGTCATACTGGAAGAAGAAGAGCCGGACATCGCCGCTCATGGCGTGCCCTGTGATCTCGATCTGGTAGGATAAAGTGTCTCCTGGCCGCGGCATCGGGCCGTTTTGGAAGGTGAATTCGCAGCCGAGCAACCGGTAGACGCGCGCATCGCGGTTCTTGAGATCGGCTCCCATGTAGGAGATGAGTGACAGGTCGGCCTGGCCGGCCTCGATCAGGGGGCCGGGACGCATATGGTCGAGATGGGTGAAACAGTGGCCATCTCCGATGTCGGTCTCGGTCCAGATCGTTCCGCGGCCCTCCTTGGCGGGCTCGGCATCGATTCCCGTCACCCGGTCGACCAGCAAGAGCGGCGGCGCGGGCAGGCGAACCTGGCGGCGGAACCCGTCCTGTTCGCGGAAAAGCGGGCCGAACAGGTCGGAAATCGGCCCGCGCGCCGCCGCTTCCAGTGCGTCTCGGCCGAAGGACGGCCCTGCCGGTGGTCGCGCGGGCAGGGGTGATGGCGCAGGCTTGAGATGTACCGGCCGCGCCGTGCGGACGGCGCTTTTTCTAGCGGGCGCGACCGGTTGCGAGGTGCGCCCGGCGTGCGGTGTGTCGAGCTTCACCCTTTCGGTCGGGACATGACCCGGCTGGGCGGGCGCTTTGGGGAGGATGTGCGCATGGGGAGGCGTTGAGCGATCGGTGCTTGGATTTTCGGTCACAGGGCTGTTCTTTCGAGCGATTCGCGGCGGCGCATCGGGGCGAGCGGGCGCTGGCCGATGGGCTGGAAGGGCCAGGTATGGCGGGCCGGAGGGCGGCGATGTCCAAGGATTGGCAGCGATGTCCTCGAGGCGCTTGGCCAGCATTTCCATCGGGATATCGTGGCCCGCCGCGTAGAGCGCCGCCAGGCTATGAGACACCTGAAGACTGTCAGACCGGTCGGCCCGGTCCATGGCCACGGCCAGATGCGTGCGGTCGCCAAGTATGCGCCCGATCGAGCGTGTGAGCAGATCCCTGGGGCCGATTTCGACGAAGGTTCGGACGCCGTCAGCATAGGCTTGTTCAATTGTTCGAGGAAAATCGATGGTGTTCGTAGCCTGCTGGGTGATCGCGTCGGCGGTCGCTTCGGTATCCGGCTGGTAAGCGCCGGTGCGGCCATTGGAATAGAAGCGCACGCCCGCGACCGGATGGGTCTTGCGGGTATGATACTGGCGCCACGCCGCCTCATAGGGTTTGAGGAAGTGGCTGTGGATCACAAAGTCATGGCCGGCATGGATCGCGCTCCCATCCGGCAGCGCCCCGGCGATCCGGCGGCACGCGTCTGGGTGCCCACCAATGAGGCAATCCCGATCGGTATAGATGATGGTCACATCGGCCTGCGGTTCGCGTGCGACGAGCGCCTTGACCTGGGATATGGGCGCCGAAACCTGCCAGTTCTCCCAGGCGATATCCTGGCTTTCGCCCCAGGCTGCTCGGAGCACATCGAACCGGGTCCCAAGATGATGCTCGTACATTTCCCCTTTCGCGATCTCGTCGAGCAGCGCGGCGGGATCGCGCCAGGCACCGAACGCGATCAGCGCATTGGTCTCGCCCAGCGACAGCCCGATAGCAGCCTGGGGCGCGAGGCCGAACCACTCTCGCAGCAGCAGTGCCTGGGCCTGGCTCGCCACCACGCCGCAGCAGAGATCCTGGAACGGGGTGAGCTGGGGCAGGGCGAGGAGCGGTGCCGGGATATGCATGTGCGGAGACCGAGCCGCCAGCATGGCCCCGATCTCCGGAAACGCCATGAACAGGCCGCGCCCGGTCTGCGGATACGCGCTGGCCGAACCGGTGAACACAAAAGCAAGTTCCCCCTGCGGCTCACGGGAATGCCCCCAATAAAGCCCATCGACGGGGCGGCTTCCGCCTGATTCGGTCTGGCGGATCGCCTCGGCTCTCAATTCATCGAGCCCCGACCGGCTGTGATGAACCAGGGCGATCCGGTGCCGTCCCGTCCCGCCGGCCCTGGCTTCGCTCACCCGGTCCAGCAGGCCCTGGGGCGTGTCGCTGGCCGCCCAGAACAGATGCGCCCCGCCGCGCACCAGGTCGGGCGCGGGCGAGGCCGGGGTATCGCTGGCCCGGCGCCGAGCGATCTTCGGCGCCACGCCGGCGCCTGCCAGATCAAGCCCCCGGCTGGAAAGCGCAGCCCCTATGGCCACCTCCAGCAATCGTGCTGATGCATGGCAATCGCCGTACATTTTTACGATTGGAGATTCGAGATCAACCGAAACGGCCCCGGATGGCGTGATATCGGGGTGATCGACGCATGCTAACATCCTGTCCCCATCGGCTTCCGCCTGTCGTCTCCGCTTGAGAACCAGCGCGGCGGCGCCATCCGCACCTTTTCCGCCCCCCAGCGCGGCCGCCGCGCCGGCATGGACCGGATCGGCCGCGAAATCGGCGCCCGCCACCACCGCCATATCGAGCCCACCGTGCAGCAGCGCCGTGATCGCCACCGCCAGCGCGGCATCGCCGGAGGCGTGCTCAGCAGCGACCGTGAAGCCCAGGCCGCGCCAATCATGGGCCACGTTCAGCCGGTTGGCTGGCATGTTCGGCATCGCGCCCAAAACGTCAGCCGCATCACCTTCGGAAGCCACCGCGTCGCGCGCAGCGCGCAATCCGGTCGCATCGCTTCCGAAATCAAAGCGTTCCGCTAGCCGTTCCCGCAGCATCCAGCGGGAGGCGTCCGGCGCCGTCCCCATGGCCACAATACAGCCGGCTCGCTCTGCCGCCACCGGCGCAACGTCCGCTAGCGCCTGCTCGGCCACATCCAATACAGCGACTTGCTGGGCTTCGGTGCGCGCCAGGTCCCGCGGCGGAATGCGCGCGGCTTTGGCATTGGCGAAGAGCTGTTCGGTCCGGTTCAGACTATCGTCCGAGCCTGCATCCCGGGCCCGCATCAGCCGCCGGACAATCGCACGGATCCCACGATCAGGCCCAGCATTGGCGCCGACCCCGCAGATCACGATCTGATCTTCATCGCGCTGTCGCACGGGATGGAGGGTGCCGGACGACATTTGCAGCTCGGCGTCTTCACCCGGCGCTTCGAGGATCATGTGAGCATTATTACCCCCGAATCCGAAGGTGGATATGCCCGCCCGCCGCGGCGAATCCTTCGGCCAGGGGACCAATGCCGCCTGTGGCGCAAGGCACGTATCGTCGAATTGCGGGAGCGGATCACCGTCGAGCCGGGTCGGCGGCAACTGGTCATGCTCAAACGCGGCGGTCGCTTTCAGCACGCTGGCGAGGCCCGCCACCGTGATCAGGTGCCCCGTATTCCCCTTGGCAGACCCCACCGGAAGGCCCTTGATGCGGCCATCTCCGAAGAGCCGGTCTGACGCGGTCAGTTCCACGCCGTCGCCCACCGGCGTTCCCGTGGCGTGGCACTCCAGCAATCCGATATCCCGCGCTGGGTCCATCCCGGCGACCTTGTAAGCCCGGCGCATGGCTTCGCCTTGCCCGTCTGCGTCGGGCGCCAACAGGCCCTTCCGGCGGCCATCATTGGAAAGGCCGATGCCCCGGATCACGCCATGGACCCGCTCGCTGGGCGCCACATCCACCAGCCGTTTGAGCACCACGGCCGCCGCCCCCTCCGACGGCACCAATCCATCGGCGCCTGCCACCAGCGGACGGGACCGACCCGTGGGGCTGATCGCGTTCAGAGCCGCGAATCCTTGGTGCAGGAACAGATTATCCACGCCATTCACGGCCCCGCACACCACCTGATCCGCGCGCTGGTGGTGCAGCTCATCGCAGGCCAATTTCAGCGCATAGAGCGAAGAGGCGCAGGCAGCGTCGAGGCAGAAGCGCGTGCCTTCCGCGCCCAGGCTGCGGGCCAGGGCGATGGCTGGATAGCCGGAATTGAACCGGGCGATTGCCGGACGCTCTGATGCGCCATCCATCCAGATATCGCTGGCGTAATCGGTTAGGCTACGGCTCGGATAGGACAAGTTCGCGACAAGGACTGAGGTGCGCCCAGTCTCTTCCGGCGTAGCTCCAATCGGCAAGCCAGCATCCAGCCAGGCGTCCCGGCCGGCTTGCAACAGCCATTGCGTCATTGGATCCAGGCTGCGCGGATCCACATCACCCAGCGAATAGCTGTCGGGCTGGAACCGTTTTTCGAACCCAAGCACAAAGCCCCCGGCCGTGAAGGGTTGGCGCGCATGATCGTCGGGATGCAGGCCCCAAATCCCCTTGGGCGGCGCGGTCAAAAGGCTGCGATTGTCCCGCACCGCCCGCCACAGGCCCGAAGGTGTAAAGCAGCCGGGCAGTACGCAGCCCTGGCCGACAATCGCCACTGGTTCGAACCGCCCCTCAGTCATGCCTCATACCGCCCCGATACACACTTCCACCGCGCCCGGGTCGCCATCCATGAGTTCGGCGAAAACCGCCGCGCCCTCCGCCAGTGGGATGGCGTCGATCCCGCGGGCAGCGAAGGCGGCCTTCAAGCTGTCTGAAACCATGCCGCCGTCCCAGGGGCCCCAGTCAAAACTCCGGACATTCAGTTCAGGTCGCGCCGATTTCAATGCGCGGGCCACCTGGTTGAGGGTCTCATTGGCCATGGCATAATTGGCTTGCCCGCGATTGCCGAAGCGTGCGGCGGCCGATGAGAACAGGGCCACATGACGAAGGGTCGGCCCGCCGCAACTGGCGAGAAGATGGCTCAGCCCCTCGACTTTCGGTGCGAATACGCGGGCCACATGTTCTGCCGTCATTGTCGCCACCGTCTGGTCGGCCAGCACGCCGGCGCCATGGATGATGCCGGTGATCGGCGCGCCTCGCTGGCGGATGGCGCCCATGCAAGCATCGACACCGGCCCGGTCAGATAAATCGACCGGGAAATAGGCGCCACGACCCCCAGCCGTTTCGATGGCTGAGAGCGTTTTCTGGATCGATCGTCCGGCGACCAGTTTCCGGGTGCGCGCGGCGATATCTGCCGGCCGGGGGCGTTGCCCCTCTGCCAGTGCCGCCTTTGCGAGCGTCATCCGTATCTCTGATTCCGGCATGGCTGGGTCCAATTCGGCGGGCCAGGGCAGGGGTTGGCTGCGCCCGAGCAGGTACATGGTCGCACCGGTCCGCTGGGCCAGGGCAATCGTGCAAGCGGCCGTGATCCCCTGTCCCCCGCCCGTCACCACGAACACATCGCTGGCCGATACCAGGCTCTGATTGGGGCCATGGCCCGGCAAGCCCGCAACGGTCTCCATGATCGGAACGGTCGCCGATCCATCTGCCGCGATGGTGACATCCTCGGGGGCGGCGGCCGAGATCAGGCACGCGGAGGCCCGGTCGAGGGCTGCATCGGTCGGGCTGCCGAGACCTGAGAATGACAGCACCTGGCTCCGGTGATCGGGGTATTCCCGCATCAAGGTCCGCACCAGACCGCCCAGCCCGGAGCACCATTGTCCGTCAGTGCCCGCGGGCGCTTGCAGCATGCGGAGATCGATTTCGCCCGCCTCAAGTTGGGGGATGAGCGGTTGGATCTCGGCGAGCATTCGCGCGTGGAAGCGGGTAGGCGTATCGGTGCGCAGACCGCCCGTCAGCACCACCATGCCAGCTGGCCCAGAGGGCCGTTCCACCAATTCCGCCAAATGCCCCTGCGCCTTCAACCGCGTAGCCAGCTCATGCGCAATGTCAGGGTCGTCGCGGGTAATCGCGATCCGGCGACCCAGGGCTCCTGTCCTCGTGCCCGGGCCTACCCACGCACCTGATGAGCCCACCGACACATCGATCACCCGATTGACCGGCAATGATAGCGGCCGGACAGGCATATTCAGTCTCAACGATGGACCGAGATCGGCGCCGACCGCGCCCTGCGGGTCTGGGCCCCGCATGTCGGGGGATTGTGCCTCAGAGGAGGGGCTGGCACCGCGGCGTGGTGCGCCAACCCCTACTGAAAAAAAGCAGCAAGGTCGGAGATCGACCGAAGCTCGGCAATCTCCTCGGGGTCGGCCTCGCGAAGGTCTGGCCGGGCCTCACGCAGCGCGGCCAGAATTTCCACCTGTTTGATCGAGTCGACGCCCAATTCGGCCTCAAGATCCATATCGTCCTCAAGCATCTCCACCGGATACCCTGTTTTCTCGGCGATCACTGCCTTCAAGAGGTCCACGATCGGACCGGCTGATCCGTTCGCCGGCTTTGGCGCGGGCACGGGGCTGGCGGGCCGGGTCGCTGGAAGGGTGAAGGGTTCAGCTTGCGGCGCTTGGGTTGGCGACGGAGCCGGGGCGGGGGGCGCCGGGTTTGATTGCGGAGCGGGCGCGCGGGGCGGTGCCGGCCGCTGGGCTGCGGTGCCTCCCAGGGCCGTGGAGATCGCATCAATGGTCGTCAGCTCGCCCATATCTTCGGGGTCGATCTGCGGCAGGTCGGGGAAGGCCTCCCGGATGGCCGAAAGGATTTCCACCTGCTTGATGGAATCGATCCCAAGTTCGGCCTCCAAATGCATGTCATTGGCCAGCATTTCTTCGGGATAACCGGTCTTCTCAGCGATGATGGTGGTGAGCGCAGCGGTAAGGTCGCCAAGAGCCACTGCGCCGCCCGGTGGAGGCGCGGCCGGTGCAGGCGCGGTTGGCGCAGGCGCGACCGGAGCAGCCATGGGCGCAGGCGCCGGCGCCGAGGCACGCGCAGCCTGCAGGGCCATCTCCGGTGCAGCCGCCTTGGGCGCGCTGCCGGTCGCAACCCCGCTGCTCCCATTCGGGCCGGCATGTCCATTCGCCTGCCCATTCAAATGAGCGGTGACATGCGTGGCTGCGGCTGGCGCAATGCGGGCATCCGCTCGCTGCACCGGCTGAGCGGCGACCGATGGCGCCCCGGCGGCGGCGCGCGCCAGATCTGCCACCACGTCCAGATAGTGCCGGTGGGCGGCGCTAATCTCGGCGATCGCCCGCACCATGGGTGTGTCTCCGCTGGCCGTGTGGGCAATGTCCACGGCGCCATTGATGGGGCGGGTCATGGGGTTTGCGGGAGGCTGTTGGCTCATGGTTTCGGTCATCTCTGTAAGTTCGGACGGGGGAAGGGGTTCGGATCGGGCAATCGGGACTGTGGGGGCAGGCGCGGCTGGAGAGGCTGTGGTCAGCCCAGAGCCCGAGGCAACAGGCACGGGCGGCGCACCATCTGGCCGTCTGGGGTCCGGGTCGGGCGGTGCCGCATCGGAGGCAACACGCACCAGCGGATGAGCCGGAGGCGCGGGGTCCGGCTTGCCATAATTGGCGCCGCTGATCTCCACCGCAAACTTCGCGGGCGGATCGGGCAGGGGCGGGGCCGGCAGCAGTCCATAAATCTGATCCAGCGCCAGGCTGTGGCCCGCAAGCGCCAGCGCGCCCAACCCCTCCAGGAAAGCCGTCAGGCTGTCGCCCCGCTTCCGGTCGAGGCGGACCAGCGTCGCTGGCCGGTCGCCCAGAGTATCGGCCACTAGCCCACTGACCACAGACCCCGGCCCAAACTCCACAAAGGTCCGCGCCCCATCCCGATACATCGCCTCCACCATCTCCCGGAAGCGCACCGGTTGGCCGATCTGGTTGGCAAGCAGCGTCCGCACAGGCCCCGCCGTCCCGCCATAGGGGCGCGCGGTCGCATTGGCGTAGACCGGTAAGCTCGGCGGGCGCATGTTCTCCGCCACAAGGGCTGCCCGGAACGGCGCCACCGCATCCGCCACGATGGGCGAGTGGAAGGCCGACGCCACAGGCAAGCGCCGTACCGTGAACCCGGCCTCCGCCAGGTCCGCCTCAACGGCGCTGATCGCGCTGTCGCTGCCTGACAGGGCAATCTGAGCGGGGCCATTATCGTTCGCAACGCCAATGCCGGGATGGTTCGCAAGATAGGGCACAATCGCCTCGGCGCTCGCCCGCACCGCCAGCATGGCGCCATCACTGCCCGCTGCCGCATCGATCATCGCCCGCGCCCGGGCCAGCGACAGGGTGAGCAGCGCCTCCCGGTCCATCGCACCACCCAGATGCAGCGCGACCAGCTCGCCGAAACTGTGGCCGCCCGCCATATCCGCCTTCAGCCCGAGCCGGTTCACAATATCGAGCTGGGCCAGGGCGGTCACCGCAATGGCCGGTTGGGCGTGCTGCATCTGGGTCAGCGCGGCGTGTTGGCGGGCCTGGCTCTCCTTGCTGTAGGCGGTCGGCGGAAACGCCTTGTCGTGCAGGCGCAGCGGGCCGGTGGCCCTATGGCGCGCTGCCTCGGTCCAGGCGTCCAAGGCCCAGGGCATATGGATCGCCAGATCGGCGCCCATGCCCACATATTGGCTGCCCTGGCCGGCAAACAGGAACGCCACCGCCCCGTCCGGCGCCGGCGATAAGCGCAGTGCAATCCCCCCCGGCATGGGCCGATCATCCGCCGCACCCGCCTCAATCCGCTCCAGCAGCGTCGCCGTAGCGCTGGCCAACGCCTCCGCAGTGCCCGCAACGATGCAGGCCGCGCACGGTGCTCCCGGATCAAACGCCGACGCGCTGGTCTCGGCGAAGTGCGCCAATGCCTCGTCCCGCTCACATGCCTCGCGCGCGTCTTCAACCGCCCGCGCTAACCTTGCGGGAGAGGTTCCGCTGAACAAGAGCAGCTCTGCGGGCCACAAGCGATGGCGAACCGCCACATTGGCCCCGGAATACTCTTCCAGCGTCGCGTGAAAATTGCTCCCGCCAAAGCCGAATGAGCTGACCGAAGCCCGCCGGGGTGTATCCATCGAAGATACCCAGGGTCGCGCCTTGCCAGACACATGGAACGGGCTGTCCTCGCCCAGCACCGGGGCCGGCGCATCGATCTTCAGCGTCGGCGGCAGCACCCGCCGATGCAGCGCCATGACGGCCTTGATCAGGCTCGCCGCACCAGCCGCCGCCTTGGTATGCCCGATCTGCGACTTCACCGACCCAACCGCGCACCAGGGCCTGTCGGGTGCGTTCCCTCCGCCATCCCCATCAGCGAAAACGCGGGTCAGTCCATCCAGCTCAGCCTTGTCGCCGGCCTGGGTGCCAGTGCCATGGGCTTCGACCAGTTCCACGGTTTCAGGACCATAGCACGCATCCTCATAGGCCCGGCGCAGCGCCCGCGCCTGACCGGTGGCGAGCGGCGCATAGATCGCGGTGGCCCGCCCGTCCGACGCGCCGCCCAGTCCCCGGATCACTGCGTGGATACGGTCGCCATCGCGCTCGGCATCATCCAACCGCTTCAGCGCGACCATGCCTATGCCTTCGCCCAGGATCGTCCCATCCGCGCCGGAGGAAAATGGCCGGCAATCCCCCGTCGGCGACAAGGCCGGCGTCTTGGAGAAGCACAGATACATCAGGATGTCGTTCAGCGCGTCCACCCCGCCAGCGAACGCCATGTCCGAGCTACCGGCCCGCAACTCATGCATCGCCACCTGCAGGGCCGACAGGGACGAGGCGCACGCCGCATCGGTCACATAGTTCGACCCGCCAAGGTCCAGCCGGTTGGCAATCCGCCCGGCCACCACATTGCCCAGGAGGCCGGGAAACGTAGCCTCGGTCCATTCGGTGTAATGCGCGCTGAGATGGTCGGCGACGGACCGGACTTCGGTCTCGCTCAACCCGCTGGCCCGCAGCCCTCGCTCCCAGACCGGTCGCTGGAGCCGGGCCGCCATGTGCCCCGTCAATTCCGTCGCCGACGCAACGCCCAGCACAACGCTGGTGCGCGACCGGTCCACCGGCCCGCCAATCGCCGCTTCCACATCCGCCATCACCCGGTCAGCCACCATCAGCGCCAGCAACTGGCTGGTATCGGTGGAGGGCAGGGCGGCGGGCGGCAGGCCGAACCGCACCGGATCAAAGGCCTTCGGGCTCAGGAAACCGCCGCGCCGGCCATAGGTCTTGTCTGGCGCGGTGGGGTCGGCGTCGTAATAGTCCTCGATGCGCCAATGGCTGGCGGGTACATCGCCAATCGCATCGACACCTTCGATCAGGTCGCGAAAGAAACCATGGGTCGTGCCTCGCCCGGGAAACATGGCGCCCATGGCAATCACGGCAATCGGCAGGCCCGGGCTGGTAGGCGAAACCGGTGTCATGCGTGCGCCCCCGTGTCTTCGAACAGGTAAGGTGGCGGATCGAAATGGGTTTGTGAAACGTGCACACCCCCTGCGCGTAACTGCTGGGCGCGGGTCACCTGCGCAGCGCCCTGGAGCAGGGCATGGCCCACCCGGCGTACGGTGCGTTCGCCCAGCGGTTCCAGCGCCGAGCCGCGCACCCAGTCATTGAACGCGCCCATGGCCGGGCCGCACCAGATCTGGAACTCGGCCCGGTGCGCACCATCGCCCGCCCGGGCCCATTGCGCACACTGAAACAGGTAGCGGCGGAACAGAAACGCCATTTGCGCCTTGCCGGACTGCCTGGCCCGGTCGGCATCCTTCGGCCGCTCTGCCTCAAGATACGCCAGCGTCTTTTCCCAGGCCCGCTCCACCGGTTCGCCCAGGCATGTCTCGACGAAACGGAGATCCTTCTCCGACAGCGTGTCCAGCGCTTCATGGGCGCGGTAAAGCTGGAACAGGCGCTCTCCACGCGCGGCAAACAAGGTGCCCCGGCGCAGCACCTGCACCTTCACCCCGCGCTCGAACATGTCCGCCGCCGGCGCCATCGCCACATCATCCATGGCAGCGCCGGCCAGCATCGCCTTGCCATCATCGGAAAGGCCCGACTCCACCGTTGCCTGGTTCACCGAACCGGTCACCACATAGGCCGCGCCCATGCCATAGGCGGCCGCCACTGCGCCCGGCGTACCTAATCCGCCAGCCAGCCCGATCCGGAGGGTGTCGGGGTCGATGCCATGCTCTGTGCAGACATCGGTCCGGCACCGGGTCAGCGCCGCAAACAGGGCGCCAGCGGGACGGTTGTCGGTATGGCCGCCGCTATCGGATTCCGCGGTAATGTCACAAGCGATGGGCAGTTGTCGGATGCAGGCGGCCTCATGGGCGGTCAGGTCGCCCCGGGCCACCAGCGCGTCAACCATTGCGCCCGGCGGCGGGGCCATGAAGGCCGCGGCCACATGGGGGTGGGAGACCTTGGCAAAGACATGATTGGTGCGTTGGACGCGGCCGTCGGGCCCCGCGTGCAGGCCGGTGGCCGCATAGCGCACGATCTCCGGCGACAGGCCCATGAACGCCGAGGCCGACACCCGGCGCACGCCCTTGCGCAAATAGAGATCAACCACCGCCCGTTCGCTCTCCGGTGCCTGCGGTGAGTGGATCAGATTGCTGCCCCAGCCCGGCGCGTCCGGTCCCAATGCGGCCCGGATCTCATCAATGGCCGCGCCGATGGTGGTGGGGTCGAGCCCAGCGGCGCCGAAGAAGGCGGCAAAGCCCGCCCGCTGGGCCTCGATGACCATGCGCGCCGTTGTGATCCCCCGCGCCATGGCACCAACCACATAGGCAAACCGGACCCCATGGATCGATCGGAACCCTCGGTCCCCCAGACGCTCGGCATACACTTCAGGTAGAAAAATGTTCTGGCCGCGCGCCTCAGCGGCGAGCGAAATTTCACCATGCTCTTGAAAAACGAGTGCAACCGGTGACGCGGTTTCAAACACCGCGTCCCCTACGCCTAGCGTGTCATCCGCACTGTTGCCAACCGGCGGCATGGCCTGTCACTCCCGTCTCCGTACGCCCTCGGAGAGAGCGCGCGTCAGCGGTCAACTAACCCGACGAACGCAGGCACCGCAACGAAATCCGGGCATATTCCGCCTCGGTGACAAAGTTTCGGTAGCCGGTGAAATTTTCTGCAAATGTTCGGAAAATCTCCGAATTCAATGTGCCTGATCGTTCACCCCGCTCTGCTATTCCAGATTGTGCAAGCAGGATGTGGAGTGAGAAAGCAGTGTTTTCACACGTCTCCCGGGAAATGGATCGGCGGTTCTCGCTGTCATCGGTTCTGGCGCCTGTCATGGTGCCGGTGGCACTGCGGCACAAACTGCGCGACGCGCAGATCAATGCGATCAACAAGCTCGGCTTGCTGGTCGTGCTGACCAATCTGCTCAGCGCAACCCTGATTATGCTGGTGTTTTCCGGCAATGACGCGACCGGGCTCGGCATGTGGAGCAGCGCGATGTGCTTTGCCTGCGCCCTCCACTTCTTCCAGTCGATGAACGCCGCCCAGCGCCCGGAGGGCACGGTCCACGGCCTCAAAGCCGCCAAGGACTACACCATAGGTGCTGCGCTCTTCGGCGTCCTCTGGGCCGTCATCCCCGTGGTCTACCTTCCGAAAATCGATGATTTCGCGCAGATCGCCACAGCCGCCATCCTGTCGAGCATGATCTTCGGCGGCGGCTTCATTTTGTCGCGCCTGCCCCAGGCCGCATTCTCGTTCTTCCTGCCGATCTCCGCCGGTCTCGTGGTTGGCGTGTTCCAGATCGATGATGTCCGGATCGCCTATCTCGGCCTGATGATCGTGGTCTATGCGGCGGTCATGGCCGTCGCCGTGCGCTGGAACTTCACCCTGTTCGCCCAGCAATTCCTGTCCGAAGCTGAAATCAACCAGCAGCGCTCCCTGATCGGCCTGCTCCTGCGCGACTTCGAGGCAACCAGTTCCGACTGGCTGTGGCAAACCGACGAGGCTGGCGTGCTGGTCGACCTGCCCCTCGCCATCGAAGCGGGCAAGTCCGGCTACTCGATCATGGAAGTCGGCCGCGACCTTATCTCCCTGTTCGAAGGCAATGACGCCCGCAACGTGCTTGCGCTGTCACTGGTCCGGAAGCAGAGCTTTCGCGACCTCGTCCTGATGGTGCGCATGAATGATGAGACCCGCTGGTGGTCCCTGTCCGGAAAGCCGGTCTACAGCGAGGGCCGCTATGTCGGCTTCCGCGGCGTCGCCTCCGATGTGACCCAGTCCAAGCAGATCGAGGACCGGATCGCGTTCATGGCCCACTATGACGGGCTCACCGGTCTGCCCAATCGGATCACCTTCCATGAAGAGCTTGAGAAGACCTGCCTGGACGGGCCCACCGCCAAGGGTGTCCGCGCCGTGCTCTGGATGGATCTCGACAATTTCAAATGGGTCAACGACACGCTCGGTCACCCCGCAGGCGACGAACTGCTCGTCCAGTTCGCCACGCGCCTGTCCGATGCGTGCCAGGTGTCCGATGTCATCGCACGGCTGGGCGGAGACGAGTTCGCCGTCATCGTCGAGCGCTTCGACCGTACCGAACTGCGCGTCTTCCTGGACAATCTCGTCGACCGCCTCGCCCGCCCCTATGAAGTGCTCGGCTCGACCGCCAATTGCAGCGCCAGCGTCGGCGTCCGCGTCGTCGATGACCGCGACACCGATGTCCAGGTCGTGCTCAGCCATGCCGACATGGCGCTCTACCGCGCGAAGAAGACGCGCAAGGGCACCTGGTGCGAATTCTCGCCCGACATGGAAGAGCGCGCCCGCGCCCGCCGGGTGATCGAGGCCGACCTGCACAATGCCGTCGAGACCGGCCAGCTCCACCTCAAATTTCAGCCCATTGTCGACGCCCAGACCCGTGAGATCGCGTCTCTCGAAACGCTCATGCGCTGGGACCATCCCTTGCGCGGAGCGATCACCCCGTCGGACTTCATCGAGCATGCGGAAGACTGCGGCCTGATCAACCGCATCGGCGAGTGGGCCATTCGCGAAGCCTTGTCCCAGGCCCGTCGCCTGCCGCCCCATATCGGCGTCTCGGTGAACATCTCACCGCTCCAGCTGCACAGTTCCAAGCTGATCACCACGATCATGAGCGCCTTGGCGCATACCGGCATCGACCCGGCCCGCCTGGATATGGAGATCACTGAATCGGTCCTCATGTCCGATACCGAATTCGTGCTCGAACGGCTCAACCAACTCAAGCAGATCGGCCTCAAGATCTCGCTTGACGATTTCGGGACCGGCTTCTCCTCGCTGAGCTATCTGCGCACCTATCCCTTCGACAAGCTCAAGATCGACAAATGCTTCGTCTCCGACCTCGAAACCAATGAGGACAGCCGCGCCATCACCCGCGCCACCCTGACCCTCGCCAATTCCCTGGGCATGCCCTGCACCGCCGAAGGGGTCGAGACCGAGGCCCAGGCCCAGTTCCTGATCGAGCATGGCTGCGACAAGCTCCAGGGCTTTCTGATCAGCCGGGCCCGGCAGATGGACGAATTGCCCGGCCTCGAACTGACCGACCTCGACATGGGCGATGCCAGCGATACGCGCCAGAGCTTGCGCCTGGTCCCAACCCAGCCCGACCGCCCCATCCGCCGCGCCGGCAACGGCTGAGCCAGCGTGCGGGTGGTGTGAAGGCCCGCCCCAATCACGGGCGCCTGCGAACCAGAGCGTCCTGACCGCGCCCCAAGCGCACCTCACCCCCAGCGGACGGCTGCCCGATGGCGGGACCGGTCGCCCCCGCGGAAGCGTTCGGCGCGGCTCATTTCCGGTGAGCGAAAAGGCGCCTTACCGTTCGCCCCCGTCTTCGTCATCGCTATTCTGTCGCCCGAAGAGACCGCCGAGCCGGTCGCGCACCAGGCCCTCAACCGCCTCTTCCGCCGATGGCGCCGGCTCAGTCTCGATCTCACCTTCAGCCTCGCCATTTGCTCCAGCGGCGTCCTCAGAGCCTGACCGGCCCGTCCCCAGCACACCGTCAAGGATGGCCCCGGCTTCCCCGCCCAGACGATCAGCCGCTCGGCTGCGCACTTCATCCAGCGCCGTTTGCTGCAGCGATTGCTGCAACAGCCGCGTATCGGGCAGGATCGAAGGCGAGAACCAGGACCCGCTGAGCCGGATCGGGATCGGAATCCCGTCCACCGCCAGCGTCTGCGTTCCTTGCCCGGCTGCCGCCTCGTCGACGCTCGGCACAATGCTCAGATCTACCGCCTGGTTCGGCAGGTCGATCTTGCCGGAGCCATCAAACAGCACCAGCGGGTTGCGGAACGACAGCGCGCTCAACTGCCCGATCCCCCGGTCAAACCGGATCTGGGTGTCGAACGCCGTGAAATCGGTCTCCGCCTCATCCGACAGGGCAACGGCGAGCGATCCATCCGCCAGCGCCTGCACGATATTCTCGCGGCTGCGGACCAATTGGCCGGCATTGAACCCCTTCACCCGCCCATCGGCGAGATTGGCCCCTACCGTGCCGGTCAGCGCGCCGACCATGTCAGCCACCGTCCCGCCGGACGTGTCGAGATCGAGCGACACCCGGCCCAGACCGCCCACGCTCTCGAGCCCCGCCAGCGTCGACAGGGCGTTCTCGATGGCCACCGCCGTGCCATCAAGCTGGATCTTCGCGGCCGGTACCGCGCTGGAGCCGTCCAGCGAAACGCGGCCGCTCCACTGGCCACCGAACAGGCCGGCATCGGCAATGGTCGCGGTCAGGCGCCCATCTTCGATCTCCGCATTAAGGTCCGCTTCGCTCAGTACAATGTCGCCCAGCGAAACCGCGTCCGAGCGCAATTTCAGGTCGATATCAACGGCCTCCAGGCCGGCCAGGTCGATCGCGGCATCGCTCCACCCTTGGCCGCCGCTCGATGCCGGCGCTGGCTCTTCGCTTTCAACAAGGAACGTATCCAGCGCCAGGGTCGGGATCGTCACGTCCGCCGTGATCGACGGCTTGTCACCCCTTAGATCCACCGCGCCCGATCCGGTCGCCGTCGTGTCGTCCAGCGAAGCGGTCAGATTGCTGGCCGTCAATTGGGTGAAGCTCCCGCTCAGGCCGGTTTCCAGGGCAAACCGGTTCAGCGTGTCGCCCTCAGGCAGGGGCGAACCCAGGGCTGCTGCCAGTGGGCGCAGCGCGTCGCTTGACGCTTCCACGGTGCCATCGATGGCGCCATCGCCCGCTAGGCCCACAGCGCCCTCGAAGCTCGCCATCAGCAAGCCGCCACGATGGGTGATTTCCATGTCCGAGAAGCGTAGCGCATCCACCGGCCCGGCCACGGTAAATCGGGCATCAAGCGCCTCAAGTGCTTCGGCCCCGATGGGCAGCTCCACCCCGATTGTGGTTAGGCCAGCGCCCAGATTCTCTGACGAAACCGTCGCCTGGCCATCGACGGTAATTTCCTCGCCCAAGGTCACCGTACCGGTGAACCGGCTGTCCAGCGCCTCGCCATTCGTCGTCAGCGAAATGCCGGTCACCGTCAGCGTATCAGCCGGTCCGCTCACCGTACCGCTGGCTTCGATCCGGCCCAGCGGCGCAAGATTGTAGCCAAGGTCCACGCCCACTAGGTCGAGCAAGGCGGGCAGGGCGGCCACATTGGTTGTGAACTCGCCCTCTGCACTGGGCGTTTCCGAATTGGTGACAGAGCCATCAAACCCGACCCGGGCGCCGGCAATATCTGCGCTCAGGTCAATCGTGGTCGGCGCACCCTCCAACAAGGCGTTCACACTGCCCAGACCCACATCGGCGCTGAAC
The DNA here is from genome assembly GCA_039034035.1 of Pseudomonadota bacterium. GTDB lineage: Bacteria > Pseudomonadota > Alphaproteobacteria > Caulobacterales > Hyphomonadaceae > UBA5336. Next base: position 1,842 of record JBCCBN010000017.1, on the reverse strand, counting down.
GGGTTGTCCTGATATCCGCCAGAAGCTTCGACGCGCAGGGGCGAGGCCATATCGTCCATCCGCGCCAGGATATTCAGATCGGTCACCTGGTGGCGAACATCATTGACCGCATCAATGTAGGTCACCGTCGCATTGGTCAGCCGAGCGGCACCAATGCTGGCGCTTGGCGGCGCGGAGGTGCCCGGCTCGGCTTCCGGCTCCACCTCGGCGTCCGGGGTGCCGAACGTCCAGTTCGTCTCGCCATCTTCCCGCACTTCCAGTTGCAAATCCGCTCTATCGAACACGAACTCGGAAATCTCGACCCGTCCACCCAGCAGCGGCGCCCAGCGGACGACCCCGCGCAATTCGCCCGCCGTCAGCATGTTCGGACGCGAAAAGCCCTCGGGATTGGCAATTTCCACCCCGCCCACACGCGCCGACAGCCGCGGCAGCAGCGACAGGCTCACATCCTCATCCAGCGTCACCTGCCGATCGAGCGCCTGGCTGGCAGCGCTTTCGATCTGTGAGCGATACACATCAGTCGGGATCAGGAAGGGGATAATGGCGAGGCCGGCCAGCAGGAGGGCCAACACGCCGGCGATCAGGACGAGGGGGCGTTTGAGAAGGGACATGGTGAGACTTTGCCAAGGCTTTGCGACGGAATGATGATGGCGGCATAAAGGGGGCGTTCACCCCCGCTGGCAATGGGTCCCGGCCATGCGCGATGGGAAGAGGGCAGGGGGCGTGCGACCCGCGTCCGCGCGACCCTCCCTTGCCGGTGAACGGCCACACCGCTACACCGCCCCCACCAATTCCCGGAGGCCCGACATGGCGACGACAACCCGCACCGAAACTGACACGATGGGCCCTGTCGAGGTGCCGGCGGACCGGTATTGGGGCGCCCAGGCCCAGCGCAGCCTCGGCAATTTCAAGATCGGTTGGGAACACCAGCCCGAACCCATCGTCCGCGCCCTCGGTATCGTCAAGAAAGCCGCCTGCGAGACCAATATGGCCCTCGGCAAGATGGACCCTTCTCTCGGTGAAGCCATCCTCAGGGCCGCCGACGAGGTAATCGAAGGCAAGCTCAACGCCCATTTCCCGCTCGTGGTCTGGCAGACCGGGTCTGGAACCCAGTCCAACATGAACGCCAATGAGGTGATCGCGAACCGCGCCATCGAAATCCTTGGCGGGGAGATCGGCTCAAAAGCCCCGGTCCACCCCAATGATCATTGCAATATGAGCCAGTCGTCCAACGACACCTTCCCCACGGCCATGCACATCGCCTGCGCCGAGGAGGTCACCCACCGCCTCCTGCCGGCCCTGGCGGTGCTCCACAATGCCCTGAATGACAAGGCGAAGGCCTGGGCCGTTATCATCAAGATCGGCCGCACCCACACCCAGGATGCCACCCCGGTCACCCTCGGCCAGGAATTCTCCGGCTACACCAAACAGCTCGAAAACGGCATCGCCCGGATCGAGCAGACCCTTCCGGCCCTGATGGAACTCGCCCAGGGCGGCACCGCCGTCGGTACCGGCCTTGCCAGTCCCGAGGGCTTCGACACGCTGGTGGCCGACAAGATCGCCCAGATCACCGGCCTCGGTTTCAAGACCGCCCCCAACAAGTTCGAAGCACTCGCCGCCCATGACGCGATGGTCATGACCCATGGCGCGATCACCACAATCGGTTCAGTTTTGCAGATGGCTTGCGCAACCCCCGCCTCGTCGCGTGAAAGCATCCGGTCGGCCAAAGCCCCGCGGATAGAGCTGTCGTCCTGTCCGGTCCGGGGCAGGACGGCGGAAAACGTGGCGGACACGGGGATACAGATTTCTTCGCAAACACCGATGTCGATGCGCCCGGCCAGT
>JBCCBN010000016.1:0-31842 GCA_039034035.1 Pseudomonadota bacterium | reverse complement strand
TAGCGTCTCGGCCATGAAACGGCTCTATCACTGGATGCTTGACCCGGCGGGACGCACGGCCCGGCTGGCCCTTTCCGAAAAGGGTCAGGACTTCATGGGATGCGCGGTGGCGCCGGGGGCCGCGAACCCGGAGCTGGACCGGCTGGCGGTAGGGGCTGTGGCGCCGGCGCTGGTGGATTCGGTGACCGAGGGCCGGGTGCCTGTGGTCGGCCTGGCGGCGATATTGGGACATCTGGAAGAGGTGTATCCGGCACCGCGCCTGTTGCCGGTAACCGCGACCGACCGGGCCGAGGCACGGCGGCTGGTGGAGTGGACCGGTGCGGCGTTCGGGACGGTGAATGAGACGCTGCTGGCCGAGCGGGTGAGCCAATGGGTGCGCCGGGATCGGCAGCCTGATTCCGGGGCCTTGCGGCGGGGGGCTCATGCGCTGCGCGGACGGCTGACGCTGCTGAATGCGCTGGCGGGCGAGCGGGCGTACATTGCGGGGCGCAATTTGACTTTTGCCGACCTGGCGGTGGCGGCGCAATTGTCGTGTCTCGACTATTTCGGGGATGTGGACTGGTCGGGCGTGCCGGATTTGAAGGCCTGGTATGCGCGGATGAAGTCCCGGCCGAGCTTTCGCCCGCTGCTGGCTGAACGGGTGGAGGGCGCGCGGGCGGCGCTGCATTATGATGACCTGGATTTCTGAGGGGGCCAGGGCCCGTTTATCGGATCAGGCACCAAAGCAGGGGTGAGCCCGTTGAAGACGTACAAACCGTCCCGGTTCTTTCGCCATATCGAAGCCGAACAGGGCGAGCGGCCATGGGGTACGTTTCTGGATGCGGGCACCGGGGTGAACTCGATCAATTGGGTCGCGCGGCTTGATACCGAGCGCTGGACGGCGGTGACGGGCGCTCCGCGCGATGCTGACCGGTTGCGCGAAGCGGCGGACGGGATGCGCCGACCGCAAGACCGGGTGGTTCTGGGCAATTGGGCCAGCGCCGACCTGTTGAAAGGCGAGACCTATGACACCGTGCTGGCGGACTATCTGCTGGGGGCGGTGGAGGGGTTTGCGCCCTATTTCCAATCCTATCTGTTCGCACGCCTGCGGCCCCTGACGCGGGGCGTTCTCTATGTGACCGGTGCCGAACCCTATGTGCCGGAGAATGAACCGGCGACGCCGGCGGGGCGGCTGGTCTGGCAGATCGGCCGGTTTCGGGATGCGTGCCTGCTCTTGTCCGGGGAAATGCCGTACAGGGAGTATCCCTCAGGCTGGGTGCTGGACCAGTTGCAGCGGTCGGGGTTCAGGCCGCGCGCGATCGAGCGGTTCGACGTGCAGCATGGCAAGCGGTTTGTCAGCACACAGATCGACCTGAGTCTTGAGGCGCTGGAGCGGGCGAGCGACCGGGATGTGGCGCAGGCCTTGTCGGCTTGGGGGAAGCGGTTGCGGGAAGAGGCGCTGGCGCTGATCGCGAAGGAGGGCAGCCTGGCCCATGGCGGAGATTATGTGATCGCAGCGGAGCCTGTTTGACGGCGGGAAGTGTTGCGCGCGGCTCAGCTTTACATGCAACGATATTGTTGCATAATGCGGTCATGGGTATTCCGTTCGACCCCAATTTGAGCCGGGTTTTTCGTGCGCTGGGCGACGATACACGGCTGCTCATTCTCGATGAGCTTCGAAAGCGGAACGATCAGACGCTGTTTGAGCTCTGCGCGCGGCTGTTTGATGTGCATGGCGTCACGCTTTCGCGGCAAGGCACGACGCGGCACTTGAACACGCTGGAGCAGGCCGGACTGATTGAAACGAATTGGCGGGGGCGGACGAAGGTGCATTCTCTCACCGCTGCGGCGCTGACCGAGACGATCAATCCCTGGTTGGAACCCTTTGCCGATGGAGAGGCGATATGAAGATGTATGCCAAGGGCGTCACCGTGGATGACCAGTCCAGGGCGCTGGACTTCTACACCGGCAAGCTGGGCTTCGTGGTGAAGCATGACATCCCGATGGGTGAGTACCGGTGGCTGACCGTTGTCTCGCCGGAGGAGCCTGAGGGGGTGGAACTTCTGCTTGAGCCGAATGCCCACCCCGCCGCACGCGATTTCCAGAGCGCCTTGATGGCCGATGGCATTCCGGCCACCGCGTTCAGTGTGGATGATCTCGATGCGGAAGTGGCGCGGCTGCAGGGGCTGGGCGTGTCATTCACCCAGCCGCCGGTCAAGGCGGGCGGTGCGATGATGGCGGTCTTTGACGATACGTGCGGCAATCTCATTCAATTGGTGCAACTTCTCGAATGAGGCGGGCGCGGGCCGATCCCTCGTTTACCCAAAGTCTGGAGACAGCAAATTGATCTTTGGTATTGCGAAGATTCCGGCGTTTACCGCCTTGGCCCCGTTGGTCTTGCTTGGCGGGTGTCAGGCTGCGCTGAGCGAGGCGTCCAGACCGGCGGAGGCCGCGCCTGCGGTAGAGGCAGCCATGGACATTGAATATCTGGAGATCGTGACCCGTGATGTGGAGGGCACGTGCGCCACGCTGTCTGCGGTGCATTCAGTTTCGTTCGGGGCGCCAGAGCCGGGATTTGGAAATGCCCGTATGGCTCTGTTGGGCACTGGCGGACGCCTCGGGGTACGGGCGCCGCTCAGCGAGAGCGAAGGGGCGCCATTGGTGCGGCCCTATCTTCGGGTGGCAGACATTGAGGCGGCGATTGCCTCGGCTGAAGCGTCGGGCGCCGACGTCGCAATGCGCGCGACCGAGATTGCCGGGCACGGAAAGTTTGCGATCTATTTCCAGGGCGGCATCCAGCACGGCGTGTGGGAGGTGCCGGCCGGGAGCGGCACGGAATAGGTCTGCTGTCGAGACATCCGGCCCGTGGCGCGCTATTGCGCTGGCATGGATACCGGTGCTCTCAGATCACTTGCCGCCGCGCTTGGCTTTGATGGATGCCGAGTGGCGCGGGCCGATGCGCCCTGGGCAGCGGGGGCGCGGCTGGAGGCATTTGTGGCGGCCGGCCGGCATGGGCAGATGGACTGGATGGAGACGACGCTGGCGCGACGAGCGGCACCCACCGCGATGTGGGCCGACGCGCGGTCTGCCGTGGTGGTGGGGCTGAATTATGGGCCGAGCCATGATCCGCTGGACACTTTGGAGCGCCGGGAGAGCGGCAATATCAGCGTCTATGCCCGGGGCAAAGATTATCATGACGTCCTGAAGAAGCGGCTGAAACAGCTGGCGCGCGCCTTTGCCGAGGAGACCGGCGAGGCGGTGAAGGTGTTTGTCGATACCGCGCCGCTGATGGAAAAGCCGCTGGCTGAGCGGGCGGGGCTGGGCTGGCAGGGCAAGCATACCAATCTGGTGTCGCGGGACCTTGGGAACTGGCTGTTCCTTGGGGTGATGCTGACCTCGGCGGTTTTGGAGCCGGACGCGCCAGGGGACGACCATTGCGGCTCGTGCCGGGCGTGCCTGGATGTGTGCCCGACCGATGCGTTTCCCGCGCCTTACCAGCTCGATGCGCGGCGGTGCATTTCGTATCTGACCATTGAGCACAAAGGGCCGATCCCGGTTGAGTTTCGCGCGGCGATGGGCAACCGGATCTATGGCTGTGACGATTGCCTGGCAGTGTGCCCGTGGAACAAGTTTGCCGAGCGGTCGCGGGAGGCGCAGTTCCATGCGCGGGCGGAGTTGGTGCTGCCGGATCTTTCGGCGCTGGCGGGGTTGGACGATGCGGGGTTCCGCGAGGTGTTTGCCGGCTCTCCGATCAAGCGGACGGGGCGGGACCGGTTTGTACGCAATGTGGCGATCGCGATTGGCAATTCCGGGGCACCGAAGCTTGTGGACAGCCTGGTGCCGCTTTTGAAAGATCCCTCGCCAGACGTGCGCGGGGCGGCCATATGGGCGTTGGCGCAGCTCGACCGGGCGCGCTTTGAGGAGGAGCGCGAGGCTCATGTGGGGGCAGAACCCGCTACGTCAGTTGTGGAAGAATGGCAAACTGCCTGACGGGTTGCCGCGGTGGCGGCGCTGGCCGGTCTTGGGGTTGAAGCTGGCGCTGGGGCTGTTCGTGGTCGTGCATCTCTATGCGCTGGCGGGGCGGGTGGTGAACCCGCCGGTGACGCTGACCATGGTGGAGCGGTGGGCTCAGGGCATGGAGGTGCGCCGGGACTGGGTGCCGCTGTCGGAGATATCGCCGAACCTGGTGAGCGCGGTGATCGCGGCTGAGGACTCCAAATTCTGCGACCATGAGGGGATCGACCCTGACGCCATCGAGCTGGCGCTGGAGGAGTTTCGGGAGGGGCAAAGGCTGCGTGGGGGGTCGACGATTACCCAGCAGACGGCGAAGAATGTGTTCTTCTGGAATGGCGGCGGGTTTGTCCGCAAGGCCGGGGATGCGTGGCTGGGCCTGTTCATCGACTTTGCCTGGGGCAAGCGGCGAGTGATGGAGGTCTATCTCAATGTGGCCGAGTGGGGCGATGGATTGTTCGGGGTGGAGGCTGCTGCGCAGGCACGGTTTGGCAAGTCGGCGCGGGATGTGACGCGCCGGGAAGCGGCGCTATTGGCCGCGGTGTTGCCGAGCCCGCACAAATGGCGCGTGGACCCGCCGGGGCCCTATGTGTCGCGCCGGGCCGGGACGCTGCAGGCGCGAATGAATGTGGTTGAGGGCGAAGGGTTGTGGCGCTGTTTGGTGGGGGAGGGCTGAGCGCGGTCGCAGGTTTCAGGAGCGCTCGTTTCGGAATCGCTCGTGTCGGAAACGGCCGTATCAGAAACGTTCTGGGCGAAGGACCTTGACCGAGGAGACGCTGACCACGCCGATATGCTGGCCGAGCAGTTGCTGGAACTGGTCCAGGCAGGTCTGCACGCAGGCGTCGTCGCCGATGGCGATCATGATCACCATGTCTGAACTGGCGGAGATATCGGTGTCGCGGCTCCATTTGTTGCCGCGGCCAAAGCCGGCCAGCGCGGGCAGGACGGTGTAGCCGGTTATACCGGAGTCCTCGAAGATGCGCCCGGCCCGCTTGTAGGCCATGCGCTCGACGATGAGTTCTATTCGCTGCCGCGTTTCCATGGGCTCTGTCTCCTATCGCGCAACCAGTTGGGCCAGGTAGATGTATATCGGAATGCCGAGGGTCACATTGAACGGGAATGTGATGCCGAGCGATAGGGTGAGATAGATCGACGGCTTGGCCTCGGGCAGGGCCAGGCGCATCGCTGCCGGCACCGCGATATAGGACGCCGACGCTGACAGGGTGATGAAGAGGGCGGCATCGCCAGCGGGCATGCCGAGCGCGAAGCACACCGCTGCGGCGATCACTGCGCCGATTAGGGGCATATAGAGGCCGAAGCCGACCGTGCCGGCATCAAGCTGGCGCCAGCCCTGGCGCAGGCCCCGGCCGGCGTTCAGCCCCATATCGAGCAGGAAGAGGCAGAGCACACCCTGGAACAGGCCGGTGAAGAAGGGGGCGATGCTGGCAGTGCCCGGCTCACCGGCGATCCAGCCGACGATGAGCGCGCCGACCAGGACAACAACCGATGCGTTGAGCAGGACCTCGCGGATCAGCTCGCCCTGTTCGGACCCGGCGACGGGAGAGCGGGCGGCGGTGCCGCGCTGGGCCAGGAACAGGGCCGTGATGATGGCAGGGGTTTCCATCAGGGCCGCCACGGCGACCAGGTGGCCACCGCTATCGAGCCCGCTGAGCCGGACCGCTTCGGTGGCGGCGACGAAGGTGACGATGGAGATGGAGCCGTAATGGGCGGCTGAGGCCGCGGCGTCGACCCGGTCCAGCTTTGTCGTCAGGCGGAGCAGGGCGAAGGCGATGACGGGGATCAGGGCGGACAGGACAAGGCCGGCGAGCAGGACAAGGCCGATTTCCAGGGTGAGCGGGTTTTTGGACATCTCCACCCCGCCCTTCAGGCCGATGGCCATCATCAGATAGATCGCAAGCCCCTTGGCGAAGGCTTCGGGCACCACCATTTGCGAGCGCAACAGGGCCGCGCCCATGCCCAGCATGAAGAACAGGATGATCGGCGAAAGCAGGGTTGCGATGGCAACGTCCATGGCGCGGGTCCTTTTGGAGCCTACAGGGTCAAGGGCATTCAGGGTGTGTGGAAGGGGTGTCGGGCGGGGCGCCTGTATCAGGCGGGATAGGGAGCGACGCGGTCGAATTCGCCGGTCTCGGGGTCTCGCCAGTGCAATTCGCCGCTGCCAATCGCGAACCAGCCCGCTTCGAGCCGGAGTTGGCCTGCGGCGACGGCGTCACGGACGAAGGGGAAGGTCATGAGATTGTCGAGCGATGTGGCGATCATCTCCCGCTCAAGCAGCGCGACCAGTTCATCATCGGAGAGTCCCGGATGCTGGGCCAACACCCGGTCGCGGGTTTCGGCGGCAATCGAGACCCATGGGCCGACAAACTCGCCCACATCATCGCCCCGCGCCGAGGCGATGGAGGCGCGGATACCGCCGCAACCGCCATGGCCCATGACAACCACGTAGCGGACCTTGAGCACCGTGACGGCGTATTCCAGAGCGGCACTGACGCCATAAAGGCCGGTGCCTATCTGGTAGGGGGGAACGAGATTGGCGACATTCCGGACGACAAACATCTGTCCCGGAACGGTGTCGAAGATAGTGGCTGGATCGACGCGGCTGTCAGCGCAGGCGATGACCATTATATCGGGGTCCTGGCCTTCGCCGAGACCGACATAGCGATCTCGCTCATCGCGCCAGGTGTCGCCCCGGAAGCGATGGTATCCGCCCAGCAATTCCTTCAGTGCAGGCACGACATTCTCCTCCCGATCCCTGCGGAAGATAGAGACCTGGCCGGGCGGCGCAATATCACATCGCGCGATTTCCAGAACCGGCAGACAAGTGTACACACCGTACTGGCAAGGCAATTGCAACAGCCGCTCCACCTGATTGTGGAGACTTGGGCATGGTGGAGACGACAACGCGGCGGCAAGGACCCAAACGGAGCGAGGCCTCCCGGGCAGCGATCCTCGTGGCGACGCGGGACGAGCTGGCGGAAAATGGCTGGCGCAAGTTCAGCGTGGACAATGTGGCGCGCCGGGCGCGGGCGTCCAAGCAGACGATCTATCGCTGGTGGCCGAGCATCGGGGCGATGTGCCTGGAGGCCGGGCTGGCGCTGTTGCAGTCCCCGTCCGTGCGCGGGCGGGACCCGAATGAGCGGATTGCCGACTTGCTGAAACCGATCGAAGCGGCCACACGCATGGGCACCGGACACGCGGTCTTGCGCGCCGCGATGATTGCGGCGACCGATGATCCGGGCGCGGCCGAAGCCTGGCGCGGCTGGATCAACACCAGCGTGCGGGGGCCCTTGCGGATCATCCTGGCGGAGCTGGCGGCCAAACGCATCATCCGCAAGGATTGGGACATCGAAGCGGCGATAGAGACGGTGCTCGGCCCGCTATGGCACCGGCTGGTGATCATGCGCGCGCCGGTGCCGGAAGGCTTTGCCGAGGATGTGGCCAGCCGCGTGCTGGCGCTCTACAGCGAGGAATAGGGTACTTTCCGCTCGCGGCAGGGTCGGCTGCGCCGACCGCCTTTGAGGGTGTGACCGACCGGCCGACGGGCCGTCGCCGGCCGGAGCGAGAAACCGCTCCCGTTAGGCTCCAGACTCAATCAGCCTGGCCGGAATTCGCCGAAAGTGTACGGTTCAACGATCCAGCCGAATGGCTGCCACGACCGAAAACGGTCGTTTGGTCTGCTTCGGGTCGATTGTGTTGAAAAAGTCTCGGAATTCCCAAGTTCAATCAGTACAGGGACTATCTGCGAAAATTTCTGTCATGATTTCAGACTGCGATTTCTGACTTGATGAGCGCAAAGTAGTGATTCGCTCTGGTTTGCGGACTTTTTCAACACAATCGGTCATGAAAGGACATTGGCGATGATCCGTGCTACTGAGCGCCACCGTCAAAGAAAAATGGGGGCGCGCCTTGTCAATCACTCTGGACTTCGTTGATCGTCGCCTCCCTCCAGACCTTTATGATGCTTATCTCACGCCATTGTTCGACACTTGGAGTGACGTCCTGGTCGAGATCTCACCTCCTGCCGGTGAAATATTGGATATTGCCTGCGGAACAGGCATCGTATCTCGGAAATTGTCTCAATCAGCCGATGTAAAAAGCGTGGAGGCGATAGATTTGGCGCCACCCATGATTGACAAAGCCAAGGCAATCACGGGCTCGGAAAGTAGAGTCGCATTTCAAATCGCGAGGGCAGATCAGCTACCATTCGAAGATGATCAATTTAACGCAGCCGTCTGTCAGCAGGGCCTGCAATTCTTCCCGAACTAGGTCGAGGCGCTCCAAGAAGCCGCGAGAGTCGTTAAACCGGGCGGCACGCTGACTTTTTCGGTCTGGACCTCCGCCAAAGATGGTAATCCCGTATTTGGTGCTTTCGAAGACATTGTTGAAAATGAACTGGGCAACGACCTGGTTCCATTTGGTCCTTTTTCATTTGGAGATGCCCGTCAGATTGAAAGCGTCGCAGCAGAGGCAGGATTGGAAGAAATTAACGTTGAGCGTGTGGAACGCCTGGCGCCACTTCCTGATCCTCGCACACTCGTACTCTTCGATCTTTTGTTCCTGGGGCGACCGGGACCGGATGGCGACTTACAGCCACTGTTTGATCCGAGCGATGCATCAAAGGACAACTTAATCGAGAAACTGATCGCGCAGTTCGAGGAAACGGTCGGCCATTTTCAAGACACTGGTGGCGGGCTGCTGGCGCCTTCATCGGCTCACATTCTGGTTGCAAGAGTGCCGGCCTAGTCTTCTTGGTCCCCTCCGCCGCCGAAAGGAGACGCCGAGACTTTGAAGGCGATTGGTCCAAAAGGGCCAAAACCGATCATTCTGATTGAGCTTGGAGCCTAGGCAGTCCGGCGGTCTGTCCGTTTTCGCGTCGGATCGCTGCCAGCCGGGCCAGGTCCGGTTTTGACCACAGTGCGTGGTAGCGCGGATGTTCCAGTACCCAGTCGGGATAAGGGTTGGAGCCATAGAAGGCAGAAAAGGCGTGGAGCGATGAAAACAGGTCGCCCCGTTCATAGGCCGTTTCCAGGAGTTCGAAGAAGAGGTCTTCCGGCAGCTCACTGGCTAGGCGCGGTGCCCAGAGCCCGAAATGGTCGGTGATGGGATCGGCTTCCAGCAGGGCCTGCACGCGGGCGATCTCGCTGTCGGCATCTGCTTGTCCGAAGCCAAGGGAGTAAAATGCTCCATTGACTTCAATCACCCGGGGAAGAATGGAGGCCGGAAGCGTGGCGGTGAAGGCTTCAAATGCGTCATATATATCAGACCAACGCGCCATTCTATCCGGGTCGCCGGAATAGATCGCGGCGGCGGCCGCATAGGCAATGAAGCCCTCCCGAAGGCAGTTTTCGGCCTGGCAGACGTCGAGGAATTCAAACGCTTCACTGAACTGACCAAGACCGGCCTGTCGCACGGCGACGGCCAATTTCGGCACATCGCTCAGCGGGTCGCGCCGCTGGACCTGGCGCATGATATCCAGGGAGCGCGCGCCCTCGCCGACAACCCAGTGATACGTCGCGCCAGCCGACAGCGTTGACACCGCGTTTGGCGCAAGCTGCCGCGCTCTAGCGAGGTGATACTCCGCCCTGGCAAGGTCAAGCGTGGTGCCCGCATGCCAACTCACCAGGGTTGCGTGCAGTCCGGGATCATTAGGCGCCAGCAAGACCGCCTTCTCGATATCGCGCTCCAGCTCTTCGAAAAAGGCGTCCTTGTCGCGCGCCAGCGGCCCCGATGACCAGGCGATGCCGATACGCGCCAGGGAGACCCAGGCCTTGGCGAACTCCGGCTCGAGTTCCACGGCCGATCGCAGTGCTTCGCGGGCCCGGATCACGGAGCCGTTTTCGCGAAAACGATTCGCATACGCTTCCAGCCCCTCATAATAGAACTCTACAGCGCGGGCATCGATATTGCCATCGGGCGAAAGCCCTTCGCCAATGCCGACGTTCAGGCGAAGCTCAAGCGCCAGTCCGATTTCCCGGACAATCTCATCCTCCAGCGCAAACGTCTCTTCGACCTGCTCATCCATTGTATCGGACCAGATCACGAAGCCATCGCTCGCGCGCACCAGTTGAGCCGTTACCCGCACGCTGTCTCCGCTGCGCCGCACCGTGCCATCGAGCAGGAAATTCACGCCCAGGGCCCGGCCAATCTCGCGGACATCGACATCCTGGCCCTTGTAGCTCAGGGCAGATGTCCGCGCCGCCACGGCCATGTCGTCGATCTGCGACAGGGAGTTGGTCAGGTCTTCGGTGAGTCCGTCGGCAAAGCGCGCATCCTGTGGTTCGGTTGAGAAGGGCTCAAACGGCAAGACCGCAATGGAATTGGCCGGGTTGAGCTGGACCTGGTCCAATTGGACCGCCTGACTGCCGCCCGGGCGATTCCAGAAGAAAGCTGCTGTCATGATCGCGACGACGCCGAGTGCGGCCAGGACCATCGGCGCGGACAGCCATCGGCCTGGGCCCGGCCCCTCAAGAGGTCTCCCGGGCGAATGATCCACGGCAGGCGAGCGCGGGGGCTCTTTCCCGGTCGCCACGACTGGCGCCGCCCCGTCCGCGCAAGGCTCCACGGCCAGGGCGAGCCTGTATCCCTTGCGCGGGATCGTCTCGATGATCGTCTCGACGAGACCTGCTTCGCGCGCTGCCTTCCGGATCAGCGAGACCGCGCGGGTCAGGCTCTCGTCAGAGCCGTGTTCAACCTTCCAGATCCGAGACACCAACGCGTCGCGCGCGAATACGGCGCCAGGGTCTGAAGCGAGCACGCACAGCACGTCCATCACCCGCGGTTCCAGCGCGAACTCCCCGTCTTCGCTGATGAGGAGATTTCGCCCCGGCTCCACCTGGATTGCACCGATCCGGAATGGCTCTTCCAGCATATCGACCCCACAAGGACAGCTTTGATCACGGTTTTACACGATGAGGGCAAAAGAGGCGACATTCCTGAAACTCAATTTTCCCAATGATTTCAGTGGTCTCACAATTTCATCAGGTAAACACCACCGATCCATTCGCAAGACCACAGGACGCCGGTGCCCGCCGCGATGAAATCTGGCCGGGCAGCAAGTGATCGCTGCCAGACACTTCAAAGGAGACCAACCATGACCCGTTTTGCAAAAGCCCTCGCATGTGCCTCTGCCGCCCTGATCATCGCCGGAACCGCATCGGCCGACAGTGGTTTCAATGTGGATTTCCAGTATGCACCCAGTGCATCGGCTGAGCGGACCTATGCCGGCTTCAAACAGACCGCGCGCACGGCCTGCCGCAAGGAGTACCGCACCCAGCGCTCGATCAGCATCCGGCGCCACCTTGAGCGCGCCTGCCAGGCCCAGCTTCTCGATCTTGTTGTCGAGCGCGTCAACGACCCGGCAATTCTTGCCCTGCATCGGCCGGGCAACGAGCGTATCCAACGCCGCCTGTTTGCGCAGAACTGAGCCGACAGTCAGCACCGCGATGATTACGGGGACCGGCTGGTGCTGGTCCCCGTATTGCGCCTATCGCCGCGCGCGCAGGGTTGTGGCGAGGGTGCCGTCGTCGAGGTGGTCGAGTTCCCCGCCCACGGGCAGGCCATGGGCGAGGCGCGAGACCGTCACACCGGCCGGTTCGAGCTGTTCGGCGATGTAATGGGTGGTGGTCTGGCCATCGACGGTGGCGTTCAGCGCCAGGATCACTTCCCTAAACGGGCCGCCGGTCACCCGGTCCACCAGCTTTGCGATGGACGGGTCCTCCCGGCCGATCCCGTCCAGGGCCGACAGCACGCCGCCAAGGACATGGTAGCGCCCGCGAAACGCCCCGACCCGCTCCAGCGCCCAGAGGTCGAGTACGTCCTCGACCACACACAGGTTTGTCTCGTCGCGGCCCTGCGCGCTGCACACCGCACAGGGCTGCACCGTGTCGAAGTTTCCGCAGGTCTGTCAGGCGTCGATCTTGCCCGCCGCCTCGCCCAGCGCCTCCGCCAGGGGCACGAGAAAAGCGTCCCGGCGCTTGAGGAGATGCAAGGCCACGCGCCGCGCCGAGCGGGGCCCGAGCCCCGGCAGCTTGGCGATCAACTCGATCATGCGAAGGATTTCAGGGCCAGCGACTCGGTCTTTCATGGGCGGCAATGTCGGCGCGCCGCGCTAATGATCATGACCGACGGCGGCCTTGCCCATGGCGAAGACCTGCTACCGCTTGTCGCCGATCCCGTTCGCGTGCGTGGCCGTGTCAGCCGATGGGGCAATCTCCTGCTGCTCGATGCACCGCCAGGCCAGATACAGCGGATCTGAGCGCGCCGGCCCTTATGCCCAGCATCGAGCCAACGACTGCTATCAACTGCCTTTCGGCACTTTTAGAACGGACAAGCGACTGGCCGCGAAGGGCCAAAACCGTTTGTTCTGATTGAGTATCGAGCCGAGTACGGGCGGCCAATCTGGTAAGGTTAGTTCCCTTCAGGTGCGCGAGAGGGGGGTGAGGCCGGATTGGGTTCGGGTGGTGGTGAAACGGGCGGACTCGCTGGTTTCGAAATCTGGCTCGGTGATCGTGGAGACCTTGATGAACGCGGCATCGACGGTATCGGCGCCGAGGGTGACCAGCGTGTAGCCGCTGCCGAAGGGGTCGTGATAGGCGACATCTTCATTCACCCGCTCGAATTGCTGGCCCAGATCTTCCACCGGCAGGGTGTCGCCGAGGCCTGGCGAGGTGACCGATGTACAGCCGAACTCGACCCCGCGCAGGGCCCCGGAGCGGTCGTGCAGATTGTTGGCCCAGGCCGTGTGGGTGTCGCCGGTGAGGGTAACCAGGCGGGCGCCGGCGGCCGCGGCCGACGCGTAGAGCCGCTCGCGGGCGGCGGGGAACCCGTCCCAGGCATCGAGATTCCAGGGCAGGCCCATCTGGGAGAATGCCACGAGCGGCTCGACAAAGGGGCTGTCAACGGCAGCGATCTGTTCAGCGGTCAGGGCCTGTTGGAAATTGGGCGGGATCACGCGCGCCATCACGGTCTGGTTGGCGAGCACCTGCCAGGACTTGCTGGCGGCTGTGGAGGCGGCAAGGCCGTCTGCGAGCCATTGTTCCTGTTCGCCGCCGAGCATGGTGCGGCTGGGATCGGCAGCCCGTTCGAGCGTGGCCATGGCCGTGGCGGGGATTTCCTCTGGCGTCTTGCCGGCAAATTCGGTGAACCAACTGATCTCGTCTGACCGCCCGGTGAGCCGGGTTTCGAGGCAGTGGACCGAGGCCACATCGCCGAAATCGAAGCTGCGATAGATGCTTTCGCGGAACGCGCCACGACTGGGGTCGCGGACGGGCATCCATTCGAGATAAGCTTGGACGGCGACCTGTTTACGGTCGCTCCAGGCGCCCTCATTCTCTTCGGGATTGTGGTTTTGGGCACCGGTCCGGTAGCTGTTGTTTGTGCTTTCGTGGTCGTCCCAAGTGCAGAGCCAGGGGGCGGCAGCGTGGGCGGCCTGGAGGTCGGGGTCGGTCTTGTATTGGGCGTGGCGGGTCCGGTAGTCGGCGAGGGTAACGGTCTCTGTCGGTGGGGTGTGGAGGCGGCCAAGCGCCTGGCCGGCTTCGGCGCCGTATCCGTCTATGCCGTATTCATAGAAATAGTCGCCGAGATGGATGACCGCGTCGAGATCGGCCCGCTGTCCGATGTCCCGATAGACGTTGAAGAAACCGAATGGCCAGTTGGAGCAGGAGACGACGGCGAATCTGACCGGGGTGGTGTCGCCGGCCGCGGCGGTGGTGCGGGTGCGGCCTCGCGGTGAGGTGACGTCGCCGGCGGGTGTGGCGACGGTGAATTGGTAGCGGTAGGCCGTGGCGGGGGAGAGACCGGCGGCGTCGATTTTCACGGTGTAATCAGCGCCCGGTGTGGCCTGGGCCGTGCCGGAGGCGTGGAGCGTGCCGGCCTCGTCGTCGAGGAAGATGGCGTAGCTGACGGGGATGGGGCCGGACCATTCATCGGTGGGGGTGATGCGTGTCCAGAGGATCACGCGGTCGGTGAGTGGGTCGCCGGACGCGACGCCGTGGCTGAAGGCGACGGTGCCGGGATGGGTGGGCGCTGCGCTGCCGGGTTCCAGCGGGGACGGGGTTGCGCAGGCGCCGACGCCGAGCGCGCCGCCGGTGATGCCCAACGCGGTTCGCCGTGTGATCTTGACCATGTGTCCCTCCATCGCCGGCCGGTTGGGGCCGGGCCCTCAGTTTTCAAGCCGTGTGGCTTGAGGCGACCATTGAACACGGAATTCGCGTCAGTTCCATGACGCTGGAGGCGGATGGTTTCGTCCTGGCCGGAACCGATCTATGGCTGGGCAATGGATGTGCGGACCCTGGAAGCGACAGAGACCGATGCCGGCGAACGGGTCGACCGGGTGTTGGCGGCGGCCATGGGTGATCTCTCGCGGTCGCGGGTGAAAGCGCTGATCAAGGCGGGGGCGCTATCTTGCGATGGCGCCGCGCTGGTGGATCCGAACGCGCCGGTGAGGGCGGGAGCGCTCTATGCGCTTGAGATCCCGGACCCGGTGCCAGCGACGCCGGAGCCGGAGGCCATCGCGCTGGAAATCCTGTATGAGGATGCCGATCTGATCGTGGTGAATAAGGCGGCCGGAATGGCCGTGCATCCGGCGCCGGGGAGCTGGCAGGGAACGCTGGTGAATGCGCTGTTGCACCATTGCGAGGGCCGGTTGCCGGGCATTGGCGGGGTGGAACGGCCGGGCATCGTTCACCGGATCGACAAGGACACGACCGGCGTGATGGTGGTGGCCAAGAGCGAGGGCGCCCATGCGGGACTGACCGCGCGCTTTGCCGCCCATGACATGGAGCGGGCGTATCTGGCGGTGACGCGCGGTGCACCCCGGCCGCTGGTGGGGACTGTGGATGCGGCGATTGCGCGCTCGACGGCGGACCGGAAGAAGATGTCGGTGGTGCGGGCTCCGCGCGGCCGTGATCCTATCGACACGAAGGGGCGCCATGCGGTGACCCACTACAAGGTGGAGCGGACGTTTGGCGTGCTGGACAAGGGCAGCGGGTTGCCGGCGGCGGCGCTGATCGGGTGCCGGCTGGAAACCGGGCGGACCCATCAGATCCGGGTGCATATGGGCCATATCGGGGCGCCGCTGATCGGGGACCCGGTGTATGGTCGGAACCGGGGGATCAAGGCGTATGGCAGCGGGGACGCGTTCATCGCAGCGACGTCTGCCGCGCGGGCGTTTCCGCGCCAGGCGTTGCATGCGGCGGTGTTGGGGTTTGACCATCCGGTGACGGGCGCGGCGCTGCGGTTTGAAGCGCCACTGCCGGGGGACATGCAGGCGCTGCTGGATGCGCTGGAAGCGATGCCGGGCTGACAGGATGGACGGGTCGGCGGGGACGGCTCTAGACCTAGCTGGCCTCGCCCATGGTCTGGAGGGTGAGGGCAGCGGCGCGGACGGTGGCGCGGTCTTCCTCTGGCAGGGGGATCAGGCCCTTTTCGGCGAGATAGCCTTCCGGGCCCCAGGAATCCTCGCTGGTGAAGGCGTCAATATAGCCAACCAGGCCCGGCACCAGCGGCGCGTTCTGTTTCTTGACGTAGAAATACATGGACCGGGAGACGAGATAGTCGCCATTGGCGATGGCCTCGAACGTGGGGTCTACCCCATTGACGCGGGAGGCCTTCACCCGGTCGCCATTGGTATCGAGGAAGGAGAAGCCGAGCACGCCCAAGGCGGCCGGATTCTTGATGAGGGTCTGGATGATGGCGGTATCGTTCTCGCCGCTGTCGATCCAGCGTCCATCGGTGCGGATCGTGTGGGCGCGCCGGGAAAAGGCGTCGCCATCAGCAGCCTTGAGCGCGACCAGTTCGGGAAGGGCTTCGGCGCCCTGCTCCATGGCGATCTCGACGAAGGCGTCGCGGGTGCCGGATGTGGGCGGCGGGCCCGCGACCTGAATTGGCTCGTCGGGCAGATGGGCGGCCACATCGGACCAGCGCTGATTAGGATTACGGACCCACCCCCCCTGCCCGTCTGGCAGTTCGGCGGCCAGCGCCCGGTAGATCTCTTCCTTGGTGACATCGAATTCGGGGCCCGACCGCGAATTGGCGAGGACGATCCCGTCATAGCCGATCTTCACCTCGACAATCTCTGTGATCCCCGCCCGGGCGCAGAGGTCCAGCTCGGAGGGTTTCACCTTACGGGACGCGTTGGAGATTGAAGGTTCATCGGGACCGATGGCTTGGCAGAACGCCTTGAAACCGCCCCCTGTGCCAGTGGTTTCGACAATCGGGGTCGCGTAGCGGGTGGCGGCGCCGAACTGTTCGGCGACCGTGGTCGAAAAGGGCGACACGGTGGACGAGCCGACAATCTTGATCCGCTCGGCCTGGCCGATGGGCGGCGGCGGCGGCACAGGCTGGCCATCAAAATCGGACAGGCGCCCATCTCCGCAGGCGGCGAGCAATACGCCCAACGCTACACACAGAAAGCTCCGCATGCTGACCTCCCACCGCTCGAACCAGAACACTAGCAGAACAAATTCGCCGCCACAAGCAATCTCACACCGGTTTCAGGGTTTTCGGGTCGAGCCCGCCCATGGCGCAGACTTCGGCCCATTCGGCCGGGCGCACCGGCTGAACCGACAGGCGCATGGAGGTGACCAGGGCCATGTCGGCGAGTTTTTCGTTGGCTTTCACGGCCTTTAGGGTGACCGGGTTTGGCATGTCGCAGACCGCGCGGATGTCGACGCATTCCCAGCGCTCATCATCGGTGGTGCTGTCGGGGTGGATTTCGGCGCAGACCTCGGCGATGCCGACCACTTCGAGGCCCTCGTTGGAATGGTAGAAGAAGGCCTTGTCGCCGACTTTCATCTCACGCATGAAATTCCGGGCCTGGTAGTTGCGGATACCGTCCCATTCCTCTCCGGCGTCGCCTTTGGCTTTCTGCTGGTCCCAGCTCCATTTGAAGGGCTCTGACTTGAACAACCAATAGGCCATGGGTGCCTCCAAACGCTTGCCACACCGACGCATTTAGGCAGCGCCGACCGATCCGTCCACCGCAGCATGGCTGGCGATGGCGCGATCCTGGCGGACGCCCTGACTGATTTCGCTCGCGACAGGCTGGCTGCGCCAGCCGTCTCCGCGGGGGCGGGCTGACCGCCCGGCGGGCCTTGCCCGCTGGAGCGCTTCCACCAAACGTGAAATCGCTCTGGCGGATCGGGCTGACGCCTGCCGTATTTGTGCGATAGCATGGGGGAGATACGCGTTTGAGGAGACGGTAGGATGGATTTGGCAGCCCTGTTGAAAGACCTGCAATTACGCGCCGAGACGGCGGTCGAGAGCGTCGATCTCGATGCCCGTGTGGAGGACGCCAAGGGTGCGGCGCTGAAGGTGAAGGAGCGGCTGGAGACCGATGAGCGGGCCCGGAACCTGACGATTGGCGGCGGGGTGCTGCTGACCGCATTGCTGGCCACGCGAGGCGGGCGGAACCTGATGGGGACGGTGGCTAAAACCGGGGCGGCGGCGGCGCTGGGCGCGCTGGCATACAAGGCGTGGCAGGAACGCAAGGGTGCTCACCATCCCGCGCCGGGCGATGAAGCCTATGGCGCCGATAGCGGCGCGCTGGCGGCGGCTGGCTATGTGATGGATGACGGGGCCGACCCAGCCTTTTCCCGCGCGATGGTACATGCCATGGCCGCAGCGGCCTATGCCGATGGCGTGATCGACCCGGCGGAGCGGGCCGAGATTGATGGGACCGGCGCGGCCGGCGACACCGACCTCGAAGCGCTGGTGAACGGCACCAAGAGCCGGGACGAAACGCTGGCGATGATCTCACTGGCCGCGCGCACGCCAAACCACGCGTCACAGCTTTATGCCGCGGCGGTGTTGGCCACAGGACAGCAGTCGCCGGCGGAATCGGTGTTCCTGCAGGCGCTGGCGGCCGAGCTTGGGATTGCGCCGGCCCATGCCGAGGCGATGGCGCGGGATGTTGCTGCCGGTTGAGTAGCGGCTCGTGGGCCTGTGAAGTGGGGGCCTGTGGGTCGGGGCTGGGGCGCGCGGCGCCGGCCCGGCTCAGGGATGCTGGACGAGCGAGAGTAGATTGCCGTCGGGATCCTTGAACCAGCAGATCTGGGCACCGTCTGGGGTTGTCCAGATGCCGGCATCGTCCTGGGGCAAGCCGTCGAAGCGTTCGAAGGTGACCTGCCGGCTGGAAAGCGTGGCCATGTCGACGGCGATGTCTGGCACGGCCCAGCCCACGATTGTGAACGGCTGGGGCGTAAAGGCGGGCGTCTTCGCGCATCTGAGGTCGCCGGCGCGGGTTTCAAAGACGAGCGCGAAGGGCGTGTCTTCGCGTAGAATGAGGCCGAGGACGTCCTGGTAGAACGCCCTCGCCCGATCACTGTTGGATATGGGAATGAAGGCCTGGACGGGGGCGGCGCCGAGATTCATGACTTCGGTCTGGCTCCGTCACAGGTCATGCTGGCCCTGCTCATGCCCGGCCCGTTTCACGCCGGCCCGTTTCACGCCGGCTTGGGTTCGCCGGGCAGGTCGGTTTCGCCGCTGCCGCCCTCTTCGCCGCGCCTCTTCTTGCCGATCACGGGGACCGCTGATGCGGGGCCCTCATTGTCGTCGTCGAGGTCTGGCCGGTCGGGTTTCTTGCCTTGCAGCAAGTCGTCGATCTCGTGGCCAGTGAGGGTCTCGTATTCGAGCAAGCCTTCGGCGATGGCGGACCACTGGTCGCGGTGGTCGGTCATGATGCGGCGGGCTTCATCCATGCCTGTCTGCACCAGGATCCGGACTTCTTCCTCGATCTTCCGCTGGGTCTCTTCGGAAATAGCCGAGGATTGCACCAGCTGCTGGCCGAGGAACACCTCTCCCTGGTCGTCGGCATAGTCAATCGGACCGATAGCATCGGACAAGCCGAACCGGGTGACCATGGCGCGGGCCAGGCGGGTGGCCTGTTGGATATCGGATGCGGCACCGGCCGTGACATTCTCCTCGCCGAATTTGAGTTCCTCGGCGACGCGGCCACCCATCATGATGGCGAGCCGGGAGGTCATCTCGATCTTGGACATGGACAGCTTGTCGTCCTGGGGCAGCTGCATGACCATGCCCAGGGCGCGGCCGCGGGGAATGATGGTGGCCTTGTGGACAGGGTCCGCCTTCGGCACCTTGATCGCGACGATGGCGTGGCCGGCCTCGTGCCAGGCCGTGAGCGCCTTTTCGTCCTCGGACATGACCATTGAGCGCCGCTCGGGGCCCATCATCACCTTGTCCTTCGCGTCCTCGAACTCCTTCATGGCGACCACGCGCTTGCCGCGGCGGGCGGCCAGAAGGGCCGCCTCGTTCACAAGGTTTGCGAGGTCGGCGCCGGAGAAACCGGGCGTGCCCCGAGCGATGACCTTGGCGTTGACATCCTTTGCCAGCGGCACGTTGCGCATGTGGACCTTGAGGATCTTCTCGCGGCCGATGATGTCGGGATTGCCGACGGTGACCTGGCGGTCGAACCGGCCGGGGCGGAGGAGTGCGGGGTCGAGCACATCGGGCCGGTTGGTGGCCGCGATGATGATGATGCCCTCATTGGCTTCGAAGCCGTCCATCTCGACCAGGAGCTGGTTGAGCGTTTGCTCACGCTCATCATTGCCGCCGCCGAGGCCCGCACCGCGGGAGCGCCCGACCGCATCGATCTCGTCGATGAAGATGATGCAGGGGGCAGACCGTTTCGCCTGCTCGAACATGTCGCGCACACGGGAGGGCCGACGAGCAGGGCGCCCTTGGGGATCTTGCCGCCCAGGCGCTGGAACTTGGCCGGGTCCTTGAGGAATTCGACCACTTCCTGCAGCTCTTCCTTGGCTTCATCCACGCCGGCGACATCATCGAAGGTCACCCGACCGTGCTTTTCGGTAAGCAGGCGGGCGCGGGACTTGCCGAAGCTCATGGCGCCACGACCGCCGCCGCCCTGCATGCGGTTCATCATGAAGATCAGCACGCCGATGATGACGAGGACGGGCAGAAGGTTGAAGAAGAGCGCGCCGATGGCGCTGCCGCCGTCGCCGCTGTCATAGTTCACTTCGACGCCGTCTTCGGTGAGGGCGGCGCCAAGGTCGGGATCGAACATGCCCTTTTCGGCATAGAACTTCGTCTCGTCGCTGAGCACGCCTTCGATCCGCGTGTCGCCGATGGTGACCTGCCGGAGATTGCCGGCGTCGGCCTCGGTCAGCACGCGCGAATAGGAAAACTCCGTTGCGCCACGCGGTGCGCCATTGCCCTGCATGGCCACGACCATCGCGACGAAAAGCACACCGATAAGGCCCCAGATGACCAAGTTTCGCATATTCATTGACGTCTCTTCCTCGTTCGTATGCTCAACATAGGCATGCAGGGATGAAAAAACGACTCTCGTCCGTTCAATCCAGTGTTACAAAACGTATCAGCCCTTCATTGCAGCGGAGAGCGCCTGCAATCTTGCCGCCGTCAGGTCGTGCCAGTCGTCTGGTTCGGGGGGGAGGCTGGGCGCAAGGCGAGCGGGCGGTGGGGTTGGATACCCCTTGCGGACCGTGGGAGCAGGATCGGGGGCGTGTTCGGTGCGGCGTTCGAAGCGGCCGTCCCACACGGGTTGAGCGGCGCTGGGTGCGGCCGCGGCGCAGCCGGGGTCTCGACTGAGGACGGCCCAGCCAGCGTGCCAGGCGATCCAGGCGCCGCCCAGGGTGCGCCCCCGGCCCGAGGGTTGGTTGGCGAGGGCGGAGAGGAGGCTGCGGGTGGCGGTGCGGTCTGGCGGTGTGGCCGTGCCGGCGGCGATCTGGATGAGGAGCGACAGCAGACGTTCGGCCCGCTCACCGGTTGCAGCCCCGTGGCGCCAGGCGAGCTGGCCATCGCCGAGGGGGAAGGTTTCGCTGTCGATGAGGTGGGCCAGGGCGGCGCGTTCGGCGCGGCGAAGGGCGGCGAGCCGGGTGTGAGCGCGGGACACGTGTGCGGCAAGGGCGGGATGGCCCGTGAGCAGGCGGCGGATCCGGACCCGTTCGAACCGGTCGTCCTGATTGGAGGGATCGTCGAGCCATGGGGAGCGGAGGCCGGTTAGGACCGCGCGGAGGTGGTGCCGGGTTTCGCCGAGAAGGGGGCGAGCGATCTGGATGCCCCGCCCCTCCGGCCAGGCCGGGGACACCGACACCCGGTCCATGCCGCCGAGCCCATACCAGCCCGAGCCCTGACGTGCGCGCATCAGGAGGGTTTCGAGCTGGTCGTCATGGGTGTGTCCGGTCAGCAGCCAGCGGCCACCGGCCTCGCGCAACGCATCGGCGAGCAAGGCATGACGGGCGTTGCGGGCGGCGGCCTGGACAGCGCGGGGGCCGGACCATTTGAGGGTCTGGTGGGCGAGGCCCTTGTCCCGGCACAGGGCGGCGACTGTGGCCGCTTCGGCGGCTGAGCCCGGGCGCAGGCCATGGTCGACCGTGAGAACGAGGAGGGATTGGTGGCGGGGACGCGCCCAATCCGCGGCCAGGTGCAGCAGCGCCATGGAATCGCCGCCGCCGCTGACAGCGAGGCCGATTGGCTGGTCGGGTGTGGCACGCCCTGGCAGAGCCGCCATCGCCGCTGCGAACCGGTGTTTCAGCCGTGCGGGATCTCCAGCGCTGTGGAGCCCTTTCAGGGCATTCGGGGGTGGATGCGCCGTCAGGCGCTGCACTGGGCCTTGGTCCGCTCCAGATTGGCGAGATTGCGGGTGACCGCCGATGCGTTGGGATAGCGCCGATCGATCGCGCCCAGGGCCGCACAGGCCTTGTCGGTTTCGCCGACGAGCCGCATGGACCGCGCGAGTTTCACCAGGGCGTCGGCGGCGCGGGGATCGTCTGGATACTTCCGGATCATGGACGTGTAGGTCGCACCGGACGCGCTATAGTCTTCGAGCTGGTACTGGACTTCACCGAGCCAATACTGGGCCTCGCTGGCGCGGGCATGGTCGTCATGGCTTTCGAGGAAGGCAGAGAAGGCGACTTCTGCACCAGCATAATCGAACTGGACCAGCCGGCCCTTGCCGAAGTCGAACAGGGCCTGGGGGTCATCTGGCAAGACGCTGGCGGGATTATCGGCAGCGGAGGCGGCGGCGTCTGTGAGGCCAACGGGCGTGCTGCCTGCCGCGCCACGGGTGGCCGGGCCGGTCTCTGGTCCGGAGGAGCCGCTGGCGCCGGGTGTGAGATCAACCGGGCCACGGCCCGGTGCAGTGAAAGCGTCGATGCCTGCAGACGCACCGGTTGAAGCGTCGAGCGTCGGATCGGAGACGGCGCCGGCGTGGCCGATGCCGGAGGAGACCTGGTCGAGCCGCTGATTGATCTCGGCGAGTTGGCTGCCGATCTGGGTATTGTCACGCTGGAGGGCTGCCATTTCGGTCTTGGCCTGGGCGAGCTCAAATTCGAGCCGCTCGATCTTTCCCGTTGTTTCCGAAAGCTCGCCCTGCAGGTCGCGCACTTCGAGGCGCAACCGGGCATTTTCCTGGCGCAGCTGGCCGGCATCGGCCTGGGAGGCTTCCAGGGCGAGGATGCGGGACGACATTTCCGCGCTCGACATGGCTCGGGTCACGGGCGCCTGGGCGTGGGACAGGGGGGCGAAAGCGGCGGAAGCGGCACATAGGCCGGCGCCGAGCGCGATCCCCGCAAGGGTGCTACGGAACAAAGGGCTGGCTCCTGGATGGCGAAACGGGCGAATCTGACCTTCAGATACAAAAACGGCCGGGGCCAAAATATGGCAACCCGGCCGCAAATGCTGTGGTTTGGTCGGGATTAGCCGACGGCGCCACTCAGCACCTGGGTGAACCCGTTCCGGTTCAGGGCCCAGGCCTGCTCATTCGAGCCTGCTGCGATCGGGCGCTCTTTCCCGTAGGAAATCGTCTCCACCCGAGCCGGATCGACGCCCTGGCTGACCAGATAGTCTTTCACGGTCTGTGCCCGGCTTTCGCCAAGCGCCAGGTTGTACTCGCGTGTGCCACGCTCATCACAATTGCCGGCCACAAGGATGCGGGCATCGGGATAAGATTGCAGCCACGCCGCCTGGCGCTGCAGGATTTCGGCGTCGTCTGCATCGAGACGGGCGCCGTTGAGATCGAAATAGACCCGTTCACCGACATTCACGCGGAAATCGTCGATCGACCCAGGGGTCGGGCCTGTTTCCACTGGCGCGAGCTCAGCTTCATCGACCGTGTCGGTCGGCGCCGTGGTCACCGGAGGTGCCACGGGTGCTGTATCCACGACCGGTGCCGGTTCTGGCTCTTCCGGGGGTGTGGAGGCGCAAGCGCCCAAGGCTAGAACCGCAGCAATGGCTGCAGTCATCTTCAGGTTTGAGGGTTTCATTGGGGGCTCCAGTCCTTCTGCCTGAGGTCGCTATCAGGCTATAAGACAATCCTTTGTCAACGTTGTGACTATGCCGAACGGCTTGCGGGAATTCTGCGCGACCCCTCGCCGATCTGGCTAAACGTATATGGTTAAAGCGCTAATCGAGCAAGGGGGACCATGCGGGGTCAGATGCATCTGTTGGGGTATTCAGCTGCCGAAGGTTTCTCCCGGTGAGATCAATTGTGTATAACTTGGGTCCCGCGCCCGGACGTGATTCGCGGAAGAACGAGATCACGCGGCCATTTGGCGACCAAGTGGGCCCCTCATCGAGATAGGATTCGGTCAGCAGGCGTTCCCCCTGCCCGTCGGTACGGATGACGCCGATGTAGAATTTCCCGCGGAGCTGCTTGGTGAACGCGATCAGGTCCGACCGGGGGCTCCAGACGGGGGTGGAATAGCTGCCCTCGCCGAAGGAGATGCGGCAGGCGGTGTCGCGGCCCCCCGATGGGCATGTCAGGGGCGAGCCATCGGTGTTCATGATGTAGAGTTGCGGCGAGCCGCCCCGGTCTGAGGTGAAGACCAATTGCTGGCCATCGGGTGACATGGACGGGGACACGTCGATGGCGGGGTGGTCCGTGAGCCGCCGGGACGCCTTGGTCTTGAGGTCCAGGATGTAGAGATCGGTATTGCCGCGATCAGCGAGGCTGAGTAGGACGCTTTCGCCATCCTGCGAGAAGCGCGGCGCGAAGGTCATGCCGGGGAAATTGCCGAGCACTTCCTGGCGGCCGGTTTCGATGTTGAAGAGGTAGATGCGCGGGGCGCCGTCCTCATAGGACATGTAGGTGATGACCTGATCGCTGGTCGAGAAGCGAGGGGTCAGCACCGTGTGCAGGCCGCTGGTCAGCTCCTTATGGTTCGTGCCGTCCGCATCCATGATGGCGAGCTTCTTGACGCGGGCCGTCTTGGGGCCGCTCTCGGCAACATAGACGATGCGGGTGTCGAGATAGCCGGCCTCGCCGGTGAGGCGGGTGTAGATCGTGTCGGCGATCTTGTGGCTGATCCGGCGCCAGGATGCGGGCGGTGTGACGAAGCGCAAGCCGGTCTGGCTGCGGCCGCGACTGTCTTCGAAGCGCATGACCTGTTCGCCATAGACGTCCCAGAGGCGGAACGAGACGCCGATTTGGCCGTCATCCATCTGCTCCAGCTGGCCGACGATCAGGGCATCGGTCTGGATGATTTTCCAGTCGGCGAAACGCGGCTCCACCATGATGTCGAGGTCGGTCTGGATGAAGGCGGCCTCGTCACGGATACCGAACAGTCCGGTCGATGCGAGGTCAGCCTTGACCACGTCGGAGATCTGCTCGGCGAGATCGGCGAGTTCCGGCGGGGCGTCGAAGGTCGGGATGGCGACCGGCAGGGGCTTGGCCGTGCCGTCCCCGACATTGACGGTGATCTGGGCGTTGGCCGGATGGGCGGTGCCGAACGCGCCGGACGCCAAGACCATGGCCACAGCCGCGAAAGCGGCCAATACACGAAGTTTCATTGCGGCATCTCCATTATTGAAGCCGTTATCGTTTGTAAGCGGGACCGATATTCAAGGTGACCTCGTCCCAATCGTCATAGCTGGCCAATGCGTCTTCCGGCAGCCTGTAGGGCGCACATTTTCGCACCGCGCGGAGGGCCCGTTCGATGGCCACCTGCATTGGCCGGTCGCCGATTGGCGGGCGTGAGGGCGTGACCAGTTTCACGTCTTCCTTCAGCGTTCCGTCGCGTTCAAGAGTCATGCGTACCGTCACGTTGAGCCGTTCGGGATTGGGCAGGTCGTCGACATCGTCCCAGCAGACCGACATTTGGGTGTAGATGATATTCACGACGCTTTGCTGGTTCCGCGCCCGGTCACCAACGCCGAGTTGGGCCTGGGATGGGGCTTCTTCGGGCTGCTCGTCCGTCAATTCAGGCCGGGGCTGGGCGGTGCGGCGTTCCTCGCGCGGGGTCTTGTCCAGAAGGTCCTGGTCGAACGTGTCTTCTGCAAAGTCGAGGATATCGTCGAGGGGGTCTGTCTCCTGGATCAGGGGCTCTTCCTCTGGGGGTTCGGGCTCGGGGTCTTCTTCCTCTTCAGCCGCTTCGGGTTCTTCGGTCTCTTCGGAGATGGAGACCGTTTCCTCTTCCTCTGGAGGCGGCGGGGGTGCCTCTTCGGAGGCGAGCATTTCCTCGGGCGGGAGGTCTTCTTCCTCGGCGGGCTCGGCGTCTTCAGGCTCTTCGAAGAAGTCTTCTTCGGGCACCTGGGGCGGTTCTTCCTCGGGCGGTTCCTCGGGGTCGCGCTCGACCTGGGGGCGCTGGCTTGCGATGTCGCCAAGCTCAAGGATCTCGATCGGGACAGCGACATAGCTGCTTTCGAGCGGGGTCGAGATGTAGGGCCATGCCAGGCTGCCGCCGACGACGAGCGCGGCGTGAAACAGGATGGATGCGGGCAGTCCGCGAACCATGGGCGCTATCTGTCCCCGCCGGTGCTGGAATAGCTGTTGGGATCGGTGACGAAGGCGATGCGGGTGTAGCCGGCCTGCCGGACGCGGGCGGTGACGTCCATCACGGCGCCGTGGCTGGTGCGTTCATCGGCGCGGATGTAGATCAGCTCTTCATAGCCGGTATCGGTGATCGCATTGAGCTTGGAGACCAGTTCGGCCGGTACGATCTCGGTGTTCTGGATGAAGATCGTGCCTTCGGCATTGATGGTGATCGCCAGGGGTTGGGACTGCGAGCCGGGGATCGCCGCGCTGTCGGTCTTGGGCAGGGACACTTCCTCGCCGCGCACCAGGAGCGGTGCGGAGATGATGAAGATGATCAGCAGCACAAGCATCACGTCCACGAAGGGCGTGACGTTGATCTCGGCATTCAGGGTGCGGCGTCCGCGGGCGCCCTGCCCGCCGCCGAGCATCATAGCCATGTCAGCGCCTCGCCGGTTCGTTGGCCAGGCGCGATAGCCGGACCAGGACATCCTGGCTGAACGTGTCGAGCTGGTCGGCCATGCGGTTCAGGTCGATGGAGAATTTGTTGTAGAAGATCACGGCCGGGATTGCGGCGACGAGGCCGAGGCCGGTGGCGAAGAGGGCTTCGGCGATGGGGCCAGCGGTCGTAACCAGGCTCGCATCCTGCTGCTGGCCGATCTTGAGAAAGGCGTTCATGATGCCCCAGACGGTGCCGAAGAGGCCGATGAAGGGCGACGCCGAGCCGATGGAAGCGAGCACGCCAAGGCCGCCGGACTGGCGCCCGACTTCCCGGTCGATGGCCGCACGCATGGAGCGCTCGGCCCGCTCGACCAGGCTGCCAGCCTGGCCTTCGTGGAGCGCACCACGCCGCGCATCATTCCATTCCTGGGCAATGGCGCCGAAGACGCGCGCACCGGGACTGCCGCCTGCGCCGGGGCGCGCTTCGAGCATTTCGCCGGAGCCGGACCAGAAATCATCCTCGAAACTCTTCGCCTTCTTCCGGGCCGAACCCAGGGTGAAGAATTTCTCCAGGATGATGGCCCAGGACCATATGCTGGCGATGGTCAGGATCACCAGGACGGCTTTCACGATCGGGTCGGCTTCAAGGAGCAGGCCGATCAGGGAAAATCCCTCGGTCTCCAACGCTAAACCGGTTTCAGGCAGCGCAGCCCCTGCCTCCTGTAGAACAGCTAGCATTCTTTTCCTCGGCTTGAGTTCGGGTCATCGGACAGGCCGCCGCCATGATGGCGCGCCCGTACCGGTCGCATATGGACGGTCGGCCCTGCCTTGCCCACCAAATCTGACGAAAACGGGGCAGGATCCCATTCTTTGCAGGCCTTGGCGCAGTGTTACGGGAATGTCGCGGGACAAGCTCTCCCATCAGGGGTGATTTCGCCGGAGTAGTCCTTTCATGACGGTCTTCTCAGGGCTGCCGGTTGGGGTGAGGTCATGTGAGCCCCGCCGCCTGGGCACCCAGTGCGGCCAGAGGTGCGGTATAGGCATTGAGGCCGGGGTGGCGAACGGGGGGGTGGCGGCCTTCGGGCACACCAATGGCGGCGTAGGCGATCGCCACATCGGCATCGGGCACCCGCCAGAACGCGCCGTGCAGACCGTAGGCTTCGCCATGGTGGCCGAGCACGGTGTAGCCGGGAATCGGCGAAGCAGCCGCGTCATAGCCGATCAGCCCCAATCCAACCGCCTGGAAGAAGCGGTCGTCATGCAGTCCGTTGGAGCCATCGCTCGCCAACGACCATCGTCGCGCGCCCATGGCGGGGGTGCGGCGATAGGTTTGTGCGAGGGCGGCGAGGTCGCGCAGCGAGCCGCGCAGCCCGCCCTGGGGTGAGAAGAGGGTGCCATTCGTTCCTGGCTGGTAGGATGCGAGGTCGAAACCGTCTTCGAGGAGGAGCGGTAGGGATGCGCTCGACAGGGTTTCCGGGCCATCGGTCTGGACCGTCCAGGCGCCCGTCCCGGCGTCGGCTTCGGTCTCGGCCGTCGCTCGCCGGTAGAGGCTGGCCCCGCTCGCGCGCCGGTCCGGCGACACGCCGGCCCAGTTGAAACCGGCATCCAGCCCGGCAGGAGCCAGCACAAGCCGCTCGGTCAATTGGTCGAAGCGCTCGCCGGTGGCCGCTTCCATCACCGTCGCAGCCAGACCGAAATTGAGATTGGCATACTCAAACCAGGTGCCCAATCGGCGGCCTTCGAGCGGTGCGAACATCTCGGGCGTGACCAATCTCTCGATCCGCCGGGGAGCGGGAACCCAGTAGGCCGCCGGGTCGCGCACGCCGGACACATGGGCCAGCAGCATGGCCAGCGTGATCGGTACATTGGGCTGGTCTGGGTGGCGAAGGGTGAAACCGAGGACCGGCGAGACGTCGGCCCAGAGATCGACGTGGCCTTCATCAGCCAGGCGCAGGGCCGTCAGCGCCACGACCGCTTTGGACTGGGAGGCGACCCGAAACGGGGTGGAGGGGGTGAAGGCGCGCCAGGGCACGCCGGCCGCCTGTTCAGCCGGAGAGAGGCCCGCTGCGGCGCCGCTTGTGGCCTCATAGACCGGCCTGCCGCTGCGATAGACGACCAGGCCCGCTGCCGCCTGGTCCAGCGCTTCACGGTATTCGGTCAGGGCGGCATCGAGGGCGCCCGGCGAAAGGCTCGCGCTCATTGCCTGTTCGGCACTCCACAAGCGTGAACATCCCGCCAGGCCAGCAGCGCCCACCATCGCGCCGAATGCGCGGCGGGTGAGCCTTGGGTGGGCGGTCATGCGCTGTCACCGGTGAACCGGTAGCCGGCGTCGAGATAGGCCGTGATGTCTGGGATCGGGCGCCTGGGGCGGCCATCGGCATGGATCTGGACCGCAACAATGGCGGCCCGGGCAATCACCTGTTCGCCGCGCCAGCAGGTCTGGTCGAACAGGATCCTTGCACCCTTGGTGCCGATGTAGCGGGTGGCGATGCGGAGGAGGTCGTCGACCTTGGCGGCGGACTTGTAATCCACCTCGGCGCGGATGATCGTGAACGCGGCGGGGTCTTCTCGGGCCAGCAGCGACTGGTGGGACACGCCGGCATCGCGAAGGAAGTCAGACCGGCCGCGCTCGAAAAAGCGGAGGTAATTGGCGTGATAAACCATGCCGGTGAAATCGGTGTCTTCGTAGTAGACCCGCACGGTAAGCGAGTGCTGCCGCTCTGCGTCAAAGGCATCGGGGTTTTGTGCGATCAAATCCATATCCATCCGCGTAACAGACGCGCCGGGCCCACAACAAGCGCCCTGCGCCAAAACCGCAGCGTGAACGGGCATTTCGCTTTGCCCGCAGGCAAAATCCATGGCACGCCGTCCCGATGACAGTGCCCCTGCCGGACCTTTCCGGCCGTACCATCCTGCAGGTGATCCCGGACCTTGCTGCTGGCGGGGCGGAGCGCACGGTGATCGAGATTGGCGAAGCGCTGGCTGAGGCCGGGGCGCGGGCGCTTGTGGTCAGCCGCGGGGGTCGGATGGCGGCGGACCTTCTGGCCGCCGGCGGCGAACTGGTTGAAATGAATGTTGCAACAAAGAACCCGATCGCCATGCGTGCCAATGCGGGGCGGCTGGCGCGCCTGATACGCGGGGAAGGGGTGGACCTGATCCATGCGCGCTCTCGGGCGCCGGCCTGGAGTGCGCTGGGCGCGGCCCGCCGGACGCAGATCCCGTATGTGACGACCTATCACGGGGTGTATTCAGCCAAATCGGTACCGAAACGGTTCTATAACGGCGTGATGGCACGCGGCGACCGGGTGATCGCGAATTCGGACTATACCGCCGCCCATGTCCGGGCCGAGCATGGTGTGTCCCCCGACCGGCTGGTCACGATCCATCGGGGTGTGGATGTGGCGGCGTTCGATCCGGCCAGGGTCGCGCCGGAGGCGGCTGCCGCCCAGCGCCGGGATTGGTTTGGGGGAGACGTCGGTGCCGCCGAGACGGTGGTCTTGCTGCCGGGGCGGCTGACCCGGTGGAAGGGGCAGTTGGCAGCAATAGCCGCGATTGCGGGGCTGCCGGATGCCATGCGAGCGCAGGTGCGGCTGGTCTTGTTGGGCGACGCCAAGGGGCGGGAGGCCTATGCGGCTGAGCTGGCGGAGGCCATCACCCAAAGCGGTCTTGATGGGCTGGTGCGGATCGCGCCGCATACCAGCGACATGGCCACCGCCTATGCGGTGGCCGATCTTGTGCTGGTGCCATCGAGTCGTCCCGAGGCGTTCGGCCGGACCGCAGCCGAAGCCAGTGCGATGGAAAAGCCGGTGATCGCGTTTGCCCATGGCGGCGCGCTGGAGACGGTGATCGATGGGGTCACCGGGCGCCTTGTACCGCTGCCGGGAGCCGGTGCCGGCGTCGATGGTTTGACCAGCGCACTGATCGAGCTGATGTCAGCGCCGCCGGAACGCTGCGCCGCGATGGGTGCTGCTGGTCGGGCGCATATCCTGCATCGTTTCACCAAGCGCGGCCTTCAGGCTGCCACGTTGACCGTTTATGCTGAGCTCTTAAACACTCGCTCAGGAAACAATCGGCCAAGATCGTAGCGCCCGCGGAGACCCCCCACGCTTGTTGTTCGGAACCAAACCCAACGCCCCCGGCATCAATCCCGGTGACACCGCTGCTCGGGTGCTTGTCATCAAGCTGTCGGCGCTGGGCGATTTCGTGCTGGCCATGGGCGCGATGAAGGCGGTGCGCAAACACCATCCTTCGGCGCATATCACCTTGCTGACCACTCCGCCGTTTGAGGCGTTTGCCAAGGCGTCGCCCTACTTCAACAGCGTGGAAACCGATGGCCGTCCCCGGGATGTACGCGGGAACCGGGCGCTGCTGAAGCGGATTCGGAAGGCTCGGTATGACATCATTTATGACTTCCAGACCTCGGGGCGAACCGCGAATTACTTCAAGGCGCTGAACTTGCCGGGACGCAGTCCGCCGCTGTGGTCGGGGCATGCGGGCGGCGCGGCGTTCTGCCATGACAATCCCGAACGCGGATCAATGCACTCGATCGACCGGTTGGCCGAACAGCTCACGGTGGCCGGGGTTGGGCCGCGCACGGGCTGGACCGCCGACACGCTGCCTATGCCGGACCTGTCCTGGGTCCGCACCCGGTTTGACAATCCGCCCCGGTTGCGGCCCGAATATTTCGGGCTGACCAAGCCCTACATGCTGCTGATCCCCGGTGCGTCGGCCCACCGGGAGGCCAAGCGCTGGCCCGAGCAGCGCTATGGCGCGCTGGCCAAGCGGGTGGCGGATGCTGGGGTGCAGCCGGTGATGATTGGCGGCACGGCTGAGGGCAAGATCGCCCATGCCATCGCGCGGATCGAGCCGCGGCTGAAGAACATCGTGACGCGGACCGATTTCTTCCAGATCGTGACCCTGGCGGAAGAGGCCGCTTTCGTGGTGGGCAACGATACCGGCCCGATGCACATGGCCACGCTGGCCGGGGCGCCGGGCATTGCGCTGTTTGCCACGAATGAGAGCGATCCTGAACAGGCCGCGCCGCGCGGGTCCACCGTGATCATCATGCAGGCCCCGATGCTGGAACAGGTCAGCACTGAGGATGTGTGGCGCGCGGTCCAGGCGCTGGGCCGCTTGCCGGCATGATGACCCCGACAGACCTAACCGAACTTAATCTTGAAGAATCGCCGTCTTAGCGGCATATTCGCAGGGCAATTGGCGTAGCTTACGCCGTGACATCAGGAGAACCGTCATCGCTCGCAGACCTCACGCGGCCCCACCCCCGAAGAAAACCGGCCCGCGCATCAATACCGACATCCGTGCCCTACGGGTGCTTCTCATCGACCAGAACGGTGAGAAACAAGGCGAAATGCCAATGCAGGCGGCGCTCGACGCGGCCAAGGAAGCGGGGCTGGACCTTGTCGAGGTGTCACCGAACCAGGAAGTTCCGGTCTGCAAGATCCTCGATTACGGCAAGCTGAAATTCGAAGAACAGAAGAAAAAGGCTGCAGCGCGCAAGAAGCAGAAGTCTGCTGATCTCAAGGAGATCAAGATGCGCCCAAATATCGACACCCATGACTACATGGTGAAGACCAAGTCGATGACCCGCTTTTTCGAGGATGGCGACAAGGTGAAGGTCACCCTGC
>JBCCBN010000015.1:0-31895 GCA_039034035.1 Pseudomonadota bacterium | reverse complement strand
GGACCTGATCCTGCTCGACTGGATGCTACCCAAGGTGTCGGGGATCGAAGTGTGCCGAAGGGTTCGAAATGGCAATGACACCGCGAATATCCCGATCATCATGCTCACGGCAAAAGCCGAGGAGAGCGACCGGATCCGCGGGCTGAATACTGGCGCCGATGATTATGTGACCAAGCCGTTTTCGACGACAGAACTGATCGCGCGTATCCAGGCGGTGATGCGGCGTATCCGGCCCGGCCTTGTCGAAGACCATGTCGAGGTCGGCGATATCGTCATCGACCGAACGGCCCACTCGGTGGTGCGGGCGGGCCAGAGCATCCATCTCGGGCCGACCGAATTCCGGCTGCTCGACTATCTCATGCAGCATCCGGGGCGGGTGTTTTCTCGCGAACAATTGCTGGACAGTGTCTGGGGCTCGGACGTGTATGTGGAAGCGCGCACGGTGGATGTTCATGTGGGGCGCCTGCGAAAGGCCCTGCGGGAGAATGGCGGCGATGATCCGATCCGCACGGTGCGGTCAGCCGGCTATGCCCTGCGGCCGAATTAGACCGGTCTGGTCTGTGGCCGAGAAAAAGCGCGCGAGCTGAAGAGGCCCGCGCGCTTTGTTGTTTCTGATATTGAGGGGGCGCGATCAGATCAGGAGATCGTCGCGCTTTCCGCCTTTTTGTTCGAAAGCCAGGACCCAGGTCGGCGGACGGCCGCGGCCCGACCAGGTTTGACCGGTTTCCGGATCCTTGTATTTCGGCTCGACTTTCGAGCCGGCAGTGCGGCTACCCTTGCCCACCTTCAGATAGGGCTCGAGGGATTCCATTTCCGCTTTCAGCGCGGTCTGGCGCGCTTTTGCCATTTTCTTGATGCGGCTTTCAATATCGCCCTGGAGCGACATCAGCTCCTCGATTTTCATTCCATCCAGCGATACGGCTTTGGCGGCCATGAGAGTCTCCTTTGTTTTCAGGTCCGTCTTGACGATCCGAGCGTGTAATACAGCCTATTCACTTTCGTAAAGGTTACGATTGGGAATTCATCTGAATAAGCCGAACAAATTCAATCACGATCTCGCGAAACGAGAATTCAGTGATATTGAAAGGAGGAATATGTGTGGCGTGAAAGGATGACAAGGGGGTAACTGATTAAGCCTTGTATAGATAGTTTCCAGCCTTCGAAGGGAAGGCGGTTAATGCGGGTGTGAATTGGACTAATCGAACCCCGCGGGTATGTTTACGAACTGTAACAATTGCTCCAGTGTCGTGCTTGCCCCGCAGTGGATTTGAACCAGTTCTCCCGGAGACGGAAGGACGCTCCATGCCGGAGAAAATGATTGCGGTCATCTGCGACCGATTGACCGAAGATCTGTCGGGGGTCTCGCTGCAAACCATTCCAGTGCCAGTGCCGGGACCGGGCGAGGTGCGGGTGCGGGTCCATGCCGCGAGTGTCAATTTTCCCGACGTGCTTATGACGGAAGGCAAATACCAACTGAAACCGCCCTTGCCGTTCACGCCCGGGATGGACCTGGCCGGACAGGTGGACGCGGTGGGCGACGGCGTGGACATTGCGCCGGGCACGCGGGTTGCGGGCGGCAACCGGTATGGCGCCTTTGCTGAATACGCGCTTGCGCCTGCCAAGGCGCTGCAGACGCTTCCTGATGAGATGGACTACCCGGTCGCCGCGGCATTCCCGGCGGCGTACTTGACCGCTTATGTCGCGTTGGTGCGGCGGGGGCGGCTGGAAGCGGGCGAAACATTGCTGGTGCATGGCGCCAGCGGAGGGGTCGGCCTGGCCGCCATTGACGTGGGTAAACTGCTCGGCGCAACGGTTATCGCCACCAGCGGATCGGATGAGAAACTCGCGGTGCTCAAGGCATACGGCGCAGATCATGTGATCAATACAAATGCGGGGTTTCGCGAACCGGTAAAAGCGCTCACCGATGGTCGCGGAGCGGATGTGATATTTGATCCCGTGGGCGGCGATGTTTTCGATGAAAGTACGCGGTGCATCGCCTTTGATGGTCGACTTCTGGTTATCGGGTTTACGTCGGGGCGAATTGCGGTTGCAAAGACAAACATTGCGCTGATAAAGGGATTTTCAATTGTCGGCGTTCGCGCGGGTGAGTATGGCCGCCAGTTTCCGGACAAGGGCCGGGAAAACGTGGAAGCGATCTGGAATTGGGCCCGGGCCGGAAAGGTTTCCCCGAAGGTGCATGCCGAGCTACCGATCCATCGAGCGGTTGAGGGATTGCAGATGCTGAAAGACCGGGCCGTCATCGGGAAAGTGATTTTTCGGCCCGATATTCACTGATGATGACGCAAGGTTCGTGAATAGACCTGCAGGCTTTCGAGGGGCCCCTTCCGATACCTTGGTTAGTGACGGGCTCCCGCCCGCTTTTTTTAATTGAAGGCATTCGGGCCGAGATTTGAAACCAAGGGTGTGGCCGACGACAGAGCCCGCTCCCGAATTTGTTCGAGAATTCCCGTTCGGCGCGGTTTGGCCCGATCGATCGGGATACATCCTTGGCGCGGCGGTCGAGTCCGGCTTGATAGTTGGCGATGACACACGCCCCGACCCTTGACGATGCCCGCGACCTTCTAAGCCGTGTTTTCGGCTATGGCGCGTTTCGGGGCCTGCAGGAGGCGATCATCGGTGACGCCCTGGCCGGGAGGGACACGTTGGCTGTGCTGCCCACCGGGGGCGGCAAGTCCCTGTGTTACCAGATTCCGGCGCTCCTGCGGGACGGGATCGGGATTGTGGTTTCGCCGCTGATCGCGCTGATGGCCGATCAGGTTGATACGCTGAAAGCGCTGGGCGTTCGGGCCGAACGGCTCGACAGCTCCCTGGCACCGGACGACCGCCGGGCTGCGCTGGATGCCGCTGCGTGCGGGGCGATTGATTTGCTGTACGTTTCGCCGGAAGGGCTTGCATCGGGGCTGGGCCAGACGCTGGCGGGGTTCAAGGTCTCGCTCATCGCGGTGGACGAGGCGCACTGTGTGAGCCAGTGGGGCCACGATTTCCGGCCCGACTATCGCGCGCTGGGCCGGCTAAAGGCGCTGTTTCCCGGCGTGCCGCGCATCGCGGTGACGGCCACCGCGGACGGCCGGACGCGAGACGATATCCTCACCCAACTCGACCTGACCGAGCCGGCGGTCCATGTGGCCAGCTTTGACCGTCCGAACTTGAACCTCAATGCCGAACCGAAACAGGGCGACCGCGCCCAGCGCATCTTGTCGCTGCTGAAAGGCCGTAGCGGGCAATCGGGCATTGTCTATGCGGCAACGCGGAGCGCGACCGAGGATCTGGCCGATGCGCTGTCGGGCGCGGGCATCCCGGCGCTGGCCTACCATGCCGGGCTGGACAGCGAGGTGCGGGCCGAGCGCCAGCGCCGGTTCCTGATGGAAGACGGGCTGGTGATGTGTGCAACGGTGGCGTTCGGGATGGGTGTGGACAAGCCCGATGTGCGCTTCGTGATCCATGCCGATCCGCCAAAGACGATCGAGGCGTACTGGCAGGAAGTCGGCCGCGGGGGGCGGGATGGTGATCCCGCCGACGGGTTTGCGCTGTTCGGGCCGGCCGACATGCGCCGGGCCCTGTCCTGGACCCAGGAGAGCGACGCGCCCGACGCGGTCAAGCAAGTGCAGCTCAACAAGACCCGGCAATTGTTTGCGTTCCTGAATGGCAACGATTGCCGGCGCGCCGCGATCCGCCGCTATTTCGGCGAAACCGATCCCGAGCCGTGCGGTGTGTGTGACAATTGCACCGGTGCGCCGGGAGAGGGTTTTGACGCCAGCCGCTGGGCCTCGATGGCGACGGCGGCCGTGATGCGCACGGGCGAGCGGACCGGCCGGGGCCGGATCATCACCCATCTGCGCGGCGAAGCAAAAGACCAGTTGGACGAAGACCTTTCGCACCTGTCGACCTATGGCGTTGGCGAGGGCCTCGGCGCGTCGGGCTGGCGGGCGGTCATCGATGAGCTCTTGTTCACCGGCCTTCTGGGCGAAGGCGGTGACGCGATGCGTCCGATCCTGAAGCTGGGCGATGTGGACCGGGTGCGAGCGCTCTGGGCCGGTGATGTGACGGTGCGGTTGCGCGCCGATCCGGCGGCCCGGCGAACCCGCAGCAAGGGTAAGGGGTCGGCCAGCCAGACCTTGATTGATGCCCTCTCGGACACCGACCGCTCCCTGTTCGAAGCGCTCCGTACCTGGCGGCTGGACCAGGCCCGGGAAAAGGGCGTGCCGCCCTATGTAATCTTCCATGACAAGACGCTGGCGGCGATTGCGTCGGCCCGGCCCGCCAGTACCGACGCCCTGCGTTCGGTGAGTGGGGTAGGCGAAAAGAAGGCCGCGCTCTATGGTGACGCTGTTGCAGAACTCGTGAATGCCGCATGAAGACGAAACCCGCCGCTTCGGGCTCACCAGCAGTGCCGGAGCCCCGCCGCCCGCGCGCGCAGCGGCTGATCCGCCCGACCCTGTTCGGTACGATGAAATATCTCGGCCGACCGATCGACTTCCGCACGCCGGTCGGCGAACCGGCGCTGGCGTCCCATGAAAGCGTCGCCTGGCGCGTGTTCAAGAACCCCGTGACCCTGTTCATCGGTGGGATCTCCGCGGTGATCCTGGAGCTTGCCGAGCCGCGGGTTCGCGAGGGCGTATGGAACCATACCAGCTTCCGCACCGATCCGGTGCGCCGTATGCGCCGGACGGGTCTGGCCGCGATGATCACGGTCTATGCCGCGCGCTCTGTCGCTGAGGATGTGATCGGCCGGGTCGGCCGGATGCATGGCCGGGTGGAAGGGGTGACCGAGGGCGGGCTGGCGTACCGGGCGGACGATCCGGAGCTTCTGACCTGGGTGCAGGTGACCGCCAGCGCACAATTCCTGGCAGCCTATCACCGCTTCGCCACGCCGCTGAGCGACGCCGAGCAGGACCGGTTTTTCGAGGATGCCAGCCCGTCTGCGCGGCTCTATGGGGCCACGGCTGCCGCCAGCCGGCATGATGCGGCCCGGATCTATGAAGCCATGCGGCCCAGCCTGGCGCCATCGGCGATCCTGGATGAGTATTTCGAGATCGTCTCGAACGCGCCGGCCATCCCCTGGCCGCTGAAAGGGTTGCAGGCCCCAGCGATCCGCGCGGCGATCAATATCATCCCGGCTGATATACGTGCGGCGCTCGGCCTTGAGTCGCAACTGACCGAGGAGGATACGCGGCGGCTGAAGCGCGCTGCGGGGATCGCCAATCGGATCGCGATCCCGCTTTCTCCGCAAGTACAGGCCTGCCGGCGGCTGGGCCTGCCCGGCGACTACCTGCACCGCGCAACGAACCGGACGGCGGTTGGTGACGCGCCGGCTTAGCGGGCGAATGTTGACCGGTGGGCGAGGTGGAAGGCTACTGTCCCGGGCGGTCGGGGATCGGCGCCATGGACGGGATCGGGCGGCGCTCCGCGCTGTACTTGAACACCAGCGGATAGGTCACATCCTCGCGCACGACCGGGGCGCCACAATGGTAAGGCGGAGAGAAGCGGACTACCGCGACCGCGCGGGCGGCTTCGCGGACAAATCCGTCATGGCTGCAGGTCGGGCGGATGTTCACCGCTGCGCCGTTTTCCGCAATGTCGAAGAGGACCTCGCAGGTTCCGTCCAGCGCATACCGTTCCATGGTCTGGGGGTATTCGAGGGGCGCCGGCACCAGGAGTTCCGGTGCGGGGCTGCCGCCGGGACAGGTGTCTGGCACGGCCGCGACGGCAGCCCTTGTGTTTGTGTTCGACGGGGTCGCGGCGGGTCCGCGCGTGGCAATGTCGGTCGGCGCGCCGGCGGGCGCGGCCGTGCTGGCACCGGCATTTGTGGGCTGGCTATTGAAGTCGATCCCGGTTTCGGGGCGGATATCGGCTACATCCACCCGGGCGTCTGCCCCGCCCAGGCCGAGCTTCCGGTCGAGGCAGACCTCGCAGCCCTCCACGGCAATGGTCGGGACGGATGTGCCGAACCAGTCGAAGATGTCGAGCCCGTCCTTGACGAGGGAAACATTGGGTTGGCCGTCGGCGGTCCACACCACCATTGAGCAGGCTGGGGTGGACGAGGATACCGCCACCACGCCTTCGCGGTGCTGAACGCTGGCTTCGCACGCGGCGCTGCGTTGGGTGGCGCTGCAATCGCACCGCTCTTCGGCCTGGGCCGCCGCGCCGGGCAGGATCGCTGCTGCGAGCAGCGCGGTGGCAGAGGCTAGGATCGCACGCATGGTCGCTTCCCTTTGTGAGAGTGAGACACCCACCCAGCAACAAGACTAGCGCCGGCGCAGGACCTTGAAAACAGACCTGTCACAGCCATGACGAAACCGTCATCTTGTGACCATTTGTGAGCCTGCGCTGGCAGAGCTTGACCCATTGGCACCACAGGCCTAGGCCGCTTCCTCAGCCACAATTGCAGCGCCGCCATCCGATAGGCCCTAGCCGACCATGCCCCAATCCCCCTCCAAAGAGCCGAACCCGAGCGTGCCTGATGCAGCAGGGCCTGCGGCAGCCGATGACCTCTCCGCCCTGGCTGGAACCGCCAAGGCCTGGCCGTTCGAGCTGGCGCGCGCGCTGAAGAAACGGCTGGACCAGTTGGAAGCCGCCGGGCAGGCCAAGGACGGGCCGGTCGTTTTCGAAACCGGCTATGGCCCGTCGGGACTGCCGCACATCGGCACCTTTGGTGAAGTGGTGCGCACGACCATGGTACGTCACGCCTTCCGCACCCTGACCGATGACAAGGTGCCGACGCGCCTGATCTGCGTGTCCGACGATATGGATGGCATGCGCAAGGTGCCGGACAATCTGCCCAATCCCGAGCGGCTGGAGCCGTATCTGCAAAAGCCGCTGACGGCGGTGCCGGACCCGTTCGGCACCCATGACAGCTATGGCGCGCACATGAACAGCCGGCTGATGGCGTTCCTGGACGGGTTTGGCTTCGACTATGAGTTCCGCTCGGCCACCGATCTCTACCATGGCGGTACGTTCGACCCGATGCTGTTGAAGGCCGCCGAGCAGTACCAGGCGATCATGGATGTCATGCTGCCGACCCTCGGCGAGGCGCGGCGCCAGACCTACAGCCCGTTCCTGCCCATCAGCCCGACCACCGGCCGGGTGCTCTATGTGCCGATGAAGGCCGTCGATTCGGCCAAGGGTGAAGTGACGTTCGAGGATGAGGATGGGACCGACACGACGCTGCCGGTCACGGGCGGGCATGTGAAGATGCAGTGGAAGCCCGATTTCGGCATGCGCTGGGCGGCATTGGGTGTCGATTTCGAGATGTTCGGCAAGGACCACCAGGCCAATGCGCCTGTCTATTCCAGGATCACGCGCATCCTTGGCGCCCGCCCGCCCGAGCAATTCGTCTATGAGCTGTTCCTGGACGATAAGGGCGAGAAGATTTCGAAGTCCAAGGGCAATGGCATCTCGGTGGAAGACTGGCTGGCCTACGCTCCGCCCGAAAGCCTTGCGCTGTTCCAGTGGCAAAAGCCGAAGACCGCGAAGCGGCTCTATTTCGATGTCATCCCGAAGGCCGTGGACGAGTATCTGACCTTTCTGGAGAAGTATCCGTCCGAGCCGCCGGAACGGCAGGTGGAAAACCCCGTCTGGCATATCCATTCCGGCGATGTGCCGTCCGAAACCTCGCCCGTATCCTTTGACTTGCTGCTCAACCTGGTTAGTGCGGCCAATGCCGAGAGCACCGAAAACCTTTGGGCGTTCATCGCCCGGTATGCGCCCGGCGCGAGCCCGGAAAGCCATCCCCTGCTCGACCGGCTGGCCGGCTATGCGGTGCGCTATTACGAGGACTTCGTGAAACCGGCAAAGGCCTATCGCGCGCCGGATGAGACCGAACGGGCCGCGATGGAAGACCTGGCAGGCCGCCTGCGTCAGTTCAACGAGGTTCCGAGCGGGGAAGCCCTGCAGACCCTCACCTTTTCGGTAGGCAAGGATCATGGCTTCGAAAACCTGCGCGATTGGTTCAAGGCGCTTTACGAGGTGCTGCTGGGCCAGTCCCAGGGGCCGCGCTTCGGCGTGTTTGCGGCCCTTTATGGCGCTGACGAAACCGCGCAATTGATCGAGGATGCCCTGGCGCGGGCGTAGGGCCCCGCAAGCGGCACTCGCGCCGGGTGGCACAGCAATAGATGCAATTGGGGCACAATCCTCCACTTCATCCCGGGGCGGAGTATTATTTTCTTGCACGGCCTGTGTGTTTTTTGTTGTTTAGCGCAACACTGTTCCGCGCATAGGCCGACACGGGGAAAGAATTGCTGCAAGACCTGGACACCATTGACCGTCACATCCTCGATCTGATTCAGGATGATGCCGCCCTGTCGGTCGCGGAAATCGCCGATAGGGTCGGCTTGTCGTCTTCTCCCTGCTGGCGGCGGATCAAGCGGCTGGAAGAAACCGGCATCATCACCCGGCGCGTCACCTTGCTCGACTCCCAACGGCTGGGCCTCGATTTCGAAGTGGTGGCCAGCGTGAAACTGTCGCTGCCGAGCCGGGAAAACCTCGATGCGTTCGAGCGCATGGTGCAGGACTGGCCGGAGGTGGTGGAGTGCATGACGGTCACCGGCGCGGTGGATTATGTGATCCAAGTGATGACCCGGGACATGCACACCTATGATGACTTCCTGCGCGACAAGCTGCTCGGCTCGGGACTGGTGTCGGATGTGCAGTCGAGGATCATCATCCGCGTTGCCAAGCGAACCACGGCGGTGCCGCTTAGCATGCTTTAGCCGCTATTGAGGCTGACGGCGCGGCAGTGCGGGTCGGCGTGGGCGAGGGGGGTGTGCATTCTGCCGGGCCATTCTACCAGGTCGATCACGTGCCGGGTGGACGAGCCGTCCGGGTCGAAAAGGCGTTCATGCTCGAAGCGGAGCCAGGCCAGGCGATGGTTGGGATCGGCCCGTTCGCCGGCAGACCGGATCGCGGCCATGGCGCGGTTGTGGGTCTCGGGATCGAAGTATTGCCAGGCAATCGAATGGTAAACGATCGTGGTGCCCTCTGGCAGGGGCCCGACGAGTTGGGTTTCGAGCCAGTCGGCTGCACCGGCCTTGTCCACTGCGATCGGTCTCTTGTCCGCGAGCGCCAGCGCGGCGTCGATGCGGGCCAGCCGGTCGGCCTGGTCGGGCCAGATATAGGCGCGAAGACGTAGGCGAGTCTCGGGATCGGTGATGTCCATGGGGTCCTGGTCACAGCCCCGGCGGCTGGCCACCTCGAATGCGGCGGGAAAATTCGGGGCGGGGCCCTGCCAGTCGGTGTCGATCACGGGCCCGCCGGGCGTGCCGGCGCGGGACCACTGCGCCGTGCGATAGGTGAAGGCGTCCCAGTTGAGATTGAGCCCCGCGCTGGCACCGACCTCCAACATATGTAGCGGGCCATGGTGCGCGAGTGCGGCAAAGCCGGGCAGGAGACCGATTGAGCGGCGGGTCTCATTGGTCTGCGGCGGGCGGGTGAGGAAATCGGCCACCCAGCCGGTGTGCCTGGTAAGCGCGGCCTGGGCTGCGACCAGCGTGCTGGCGGCCTGCCAGTTGGGGTGCGCTGAGGGATAGTGTGCGGCGAGGTCCGCATCCGCGCCGGTCAGCACCAGCGCGTGCAGTGCGCCAGCGACCCGCAAGGGCCCTGCATCGGCGGCGTTCGGCGCCAAGGGCTCGGGCCCGTCCATCAAGAGCCCATCAAGCGCACCGCCATCGCCGAGCCCATCTGCCAGCCCGGACAACAGCGCCGCATTGAAAGGAGAGCCTAACCGGTCGCACCATTCGGCCTGCTTGCGAAAATGGCTGGCATGGGCTTCGAGAGCGTCAGACATGTGCCATGCTAGCGGGCGTAGCAAA
This sequence comes from Pseudomonadota bacterium, assembly GCA_039034035.1. Classification (GTDB taxonomy): domain Bacteria; phylum Pseudomonadota; class Alphaproteobacteria; order Caulobacterales; family Hyphomonadaceae; genus UBA5336. The sequence goes on along the minus strand of JBCCBN010000015.1, from coordinate 22,068 downwards.
GGAGCGTCAAATGCACCGGTCTGGCGAAGATCTTGGACAGGGTGCCAGGCTTTATCGCGCCTATTTCGATCCAGCGGCCCAGCAGGCACTGGCCGATGAGACGCTGGAACGGGCCGGTGCGGCGGGCTGGATTTCGCCAGTCACGCCGGGCGGGCGCCCATTCTCGGTCCGCCAGGTCAATTTCGGCCCTTTGGGCTGGGTGTCCGACCGGGCGGGCTACAGGTACCAACCCGACCATCCGGCCACTGGCGCACCCTGGCCCGCCATACCCGCTTCACTTCTTTCCGCGTGGCAGGCCTTGCAACCGGCCGCGCCCCCGCCGGAGGCTTGCCTTGTGAACCATTATCAGGGCGCGGCGAAAATGGGCCTGCATGTGGATGCCGATGAAGACGACCGGCAGACCGGCCTTGTCACGGTATCGCTTGGCGCATCCGCACGGTTTCGGTTGGGCGGGCCGGACAAGCGCGACCCCACTCGGGCGCTGACGCTTGAGAGTGGGGATGTGCTGGTCATGGCCGGCGCGTCGCGGAATGCTGCCCATGGGGTTGATCGGATATTGCCGCCCAGCGGCTTGTTCAGCGCCGATCTCGGCTTTGACGGACGGTTGAGCCTTACCCTGCGGCGGGTGACGGGTGCCTAAATCCCGAATACGGCGAGCGCGGATGCAATCGCAGCCACCAGGCCAAACATCAGCGAGAACCACACCGCCACGACCCGCTGGGTTTTCTTGCGTTGGCGCACGCCCGGTGGCGCTTCGCTCTTCTTCCGGCGGGCGAGCGTCCAGGTGTTTGAGAAAAAACCGATGGCCGCCAGCACCGACAAGACTGCGGCACCATACGCCTGGCCGAGCATGGCGAAGGCGGCTGCTGCCAAGAGCACGCCGGCCATTTGCGGTGAGGTCGCCACCAGCAATTCGCGCACATGGCCATCGGCACGGGAATAGTCGAGCCGGTCGAACGAGCAATTCGGAGCCGCCACGGTGACGATCCATGCGGCCCCGGTCGCAAGTGCGGCGAGGGCGGCGGCCAATCCTGAAGACACGGTCTGGACGGTTTCGAACATTCCCGCTTCTTCGCGGGATTCGCGTGGGCTTGGCGAGGGTTTGCGCGTCCCGCCTGCTTGACACTGACCGGCCGGCCTGTGATCGACGCGGCATGCGGTCGCCGTCCCCCCTCCTGATTGCCGGGTTCGGCGTGTTTTGCGGCTGCGGGATTGATGTGTTCGTCAAGGCGCTGACCGAACACATCCCGGTGATCGAGCTGACCATCTGGCGGTTCATTTTCGGTGGCGTCTTTGCTTTGGCGATCTTCATGGTCGCCCGCCGCCCGTGGCCCCGCGCCGAAGCGTGGCGGTTTCACACCATGCGCGGCGTGGTGCATTTGGGGGCCGCCCTCTTGTTCTTCTACTCGCTGACCCAGCTAGGCCTCGCCGAAGCGACCGTGATCGGATTTACTGCCGCGTTGATGATTGCCCCGATTGCGCGGGTCTTGCTGGGTGAGCGGTTCGGTGTTGTCAGCGTGGTGGCCACGATGATCGGCTTTGCCGGCGCCCTGGTGACTGCATCGGGCGAGACGATTGGCGGACCGTCCGACGGTGACCGGTTGATTGGCACGCTTGCCGTCCTGGGCGCGGCGCTTTGCTATGCCACATCCATCGTGTTGTTGCGTATGCGGGCGCAGACGGAAGACGCCCTGACCATCGTGATGCTGGCGAATGTGTTGCCTGGCCTGATCGGGCTGCCGCTCTTGCTGGCGACCGATCCTGTGCCCGATCCCGCATTGCTACCTGCGCTCGCGATGCTGGGCTTGTTCGGGCTCAGCATCTGGTGGCTGTTCACCATCGCTTATGCCCGCGCGCCTGCGCAGAAGCTGGCACCGCTGGAGTATACGGCTGTGATCTGGAGCGCCCTGTTCGGCGCGTTGATATTTGGGGAAATTCCTGGCTGGCAGCTCTATGCCGGCGCTGTGATCATCGTGGTGGCGTGCCTTCTGGTCGCGTTCGAGGACCGGATCCTTCGAGCTCGAACGCCAGCGGCTGCGCTGGACCCGTAAAACACGCCGGACAGCTACCCATCCAGCGTCAGCTCTTGGGTTCCAGGGACCAGACTTTCTTCACGGTCGCATCCCGGCGGCAGGCCTCGCGATAGAAATTGTAGCGTACCGGGTTTTTCAGATAATAATCCTGGTGGTAGTCCTCGGCGGCGTAGAACGGGGCCGCGTCCTGGATGGTGGTGACCACGGGGCCGGGCAGGATGCCGGACCGTTCAATCGCTGCTTTTTCAGCGGAAGCGGCGTCGGCCTGCTGATCATCGCTTGTGAAGATCGCTGTGGTGTAGCTGTTGCCCCGGTCGCAGAACTGGCCGCCGGCATCGGTCGGGTCGATATGGCGGAAGAAATACGAGACCAGCATGTCGTAGCTGACCTTTTCCGGGTCGAAGGTGACCTTCACCGCTTCCAGGTGGCCGTCCTTGCCATGGGATTTGTAGGTCGGGTTCAGTGTCTCGCCACCAGTGTAGCCGGAGACGGTATCGATCACACCGTCGACCTTGTCGAAATCGGACTCGACGCACCAGAAGCAGCCGCCTGCAAAGATGGCCGTGTCGGTGTTTCCGACCGTGGTCACTTCCAGATTCTTGTCCTGGGCGCCAGCGGAAGAACTGAACATCGCGATAGCAGCAGCGGCGCCCGCGACAAGTGCGGCGATCGAGAAGCTGGGACGGTCTTGAGGCGTGGTCATGGGCATCCTGTCGTCAGTACTCACCGCATATGCGTTGCTTCGCGTGTGATTGCGAGGGTTTTCACGCATGTGTGACTGCCCTGTGACGCAGGTGTTTCGCGGGTGCAACACTTTTCGGTTTCGCGCCAGGGGTGCGGCCAGCGAGTCGGGACCTACAGGCGGGGTCGGCGTTCAGGCCGGCGGGGCGCCGATGACCCGTACGCGCACCCGGCTGGTTCGGCCCGCCGGGTCAACAGCGGCGACGGTGTAGAAGCCCGCGCGGCTGGGTCGCCACGTCGCTGCGCCGCCCGCATCGGAGGGGACCGGCTGGCCATCGACAAACCAGCTCAACCCCCCTTCACCCCGGCCAGAGAACACGAACCCGCGTGAGGGCCGGCCGTCAATGGGCCCGGCCCAAAGCTCGGCGCCGCTGGGCGGGAACAGGATGTCAGGCGGGCTGTCATCCCTGTCGAAGGCCGCCAGGGACTGGTGCGCGCCGTTGCCGTGGCGCGCCGGGTTGGTCCCGGTTCCCCCGCCTTGATCGCGCGCGAGTGTCTGGGCAGCCAAGTCAGCGACCTGGAACAGCAGCGGGAGTGCGGCCTTGCGGCCGGTTTCGCCCGGGCGCGGTGCACCATCGGCCCGTCCAACCCAGACGATAATCGCCACTCCACTCGAAACACCCGCCGCCCACGCGTCCCTGAACCCGTATGAAGTGCCCGTCTTGAAGGCCGGGCGCGGCGCGTCCCGGGTCAGCCGCCCCGGCATGCGGCCTTCAGGCGGCGGGGTTCCGGCCAGCACTTTGACGATCTGGCTAGCACTGCTCGTGCGAAGCAGGCGAATGCCGGGGCCGTCGCGTTGTATATCCGCATCGGCCTGGCGCCAGGCGAGAGGCTTGGCGATGCCGCCATCGCCAAGTGCGGCATAGAGCAAGGCAAGGTCCTGGGCGGTCAATCCTGCTCCGCCGAGGGCCAGCGCGAGACCGGCTTCGCTGTGTAGCGGGCCGCTGATCTGCGGCGCGGCACCGCTGGAGCGCAGGACCGATGCAAACCGCTTCGGCCCGACCTCGGCCAGCGCCAGCACGGCGGGCACGTTCAGCGAGTGCTGCAGGGCTTCGGCTATGGTGACGTCGCCGCGGAAACTGCGGTCGAAATTTTCCGGCTGGTAGGCGTCGAACCGTTTTGGCAGGTCGCGGATGTGGGTGGTGGGAATGGCCAGGCCATCGTCAAAGGCGAGGCCGTAGATGAAGGGCTTCAGGGTCGAACCGGGCGAGCGGACCTGCGCGGTGAGGTCGAGCCAGCCACCCGGACGTTCCCGACTGATCGAGCCGGCGCTGGCCAGTACGGCCCGGTCGGCGATATTGACGACCAGCACAGAGGCCTGGACTTCCGGGGACAAGGTGCGGCCATGGCGGCCGATCAGGGCTTCGAGGCGGGCCTGTAACTGGCCGTCCAGCGTAGTGCGAATATCCCCGCCGGGCTCAGCGCCGAGCCGCGCGGCAGCGGCCGCATGCCAGGCGCCATCCGGAAACGGTTCCCGGCGCGCCAGGACCGGCAGGGCCGCGATGTCTTCGGCCTGGGCACCGGTAAAGACGCCGGCCCGCACAAGCTTCCGCGCGACCGCATCCCGGCCAGCGAGCGCGGCGGCCGGGCGCCGGTCGGGGCGGCGGGCTTCGGGGGCCTGGGGCAAGGCGATAAGCAGGGCGATCTGGTCGTCGGACAAGCCATCGGGCTCTGCGCCGAAATAGCGCCAGCTTGCCGCGCGGATACCTTCGAGATTGCCGCCATAGGGCGCCAGGGTGAGGTAGAGTTCCAGGATTTCGCGCTTGGAGAGCCGCGCTTCGATCTGGTGCGCGCGGATGATTTCCGCGAGCTTGGCGCTGACCGTTCGGGGCCGCGGCTCCAGAAGCCTGGCGGTCTGCATGGTGATGGTCGACCCGCCAGAGACAATCGCTCCAGCGCGGAGGGACGTTACGCCGGCCCGCGCCAGGCCTAGCCAGTCCACCCCCCAATGGCGATGAAAGCGCTTGTCTTCGACCGCGATCAGGGCCTCGATAAAGGCCGGGTCGATCCGGTCAAGGTCCGCCGGAAATCGCCAATAGGCGCCTTCGGCCGGAAAAGCGCGCAGGGGGCGGCCGTCCCGGTCGGTGACCCATTGGGAGAGGATGTCTCCGCGCTCGAGCGGGGGCGGGAACGCCCGGTCGAGCCCCACGAGGCAGAGGCAAAGGAGGGCCAGTCCGGCCAGTCCGCGCCGCCAGGACAAGCGTCTCCGGAGCGTTGCCCACCGGTGCGGTGGCATCACCGACCGCCACCGGGCTGTTCGTCCCGCCGGGCGATCACCACCCGGCCAGCTGCGGACCGGGCGAACACATCGGGGCGGTACATGTCCTCGGCCACTGCGCCGGGAATGGCGAAGTCGCCTGGTGTCACCGCCCGGACCACATAAGCCAGCGTCATCTCGGTGTCGCGCACGTCAACTGCGGCGACAAAGCGGTCGTCACGGGCTTCGGCCGTCTTCGCCGCGGCGATCTCGCCGACCCAGGCGAAGGCGCCATCATCTTCATATTCACGCACGCCATCGGCAGGGCGGAGGATGGTCTCGATCTCGAAACCAGCCGGCAGCAGGTCTGCGACGATCAACGGGTTCAGGCGCCGTTCTTCGGGGTCCAGCGTGATCGACACGACAAGCTGGTCGCCCTGGCGGACATCGCCGAGCCGCACCCGGTCCCCGGTCAATGTGGCGAAGGCCTTGCTGATCCCGAGCCGGTTCGATGCGGCCGGGGGTGCGTCAACCGGGGCGCCGCTGATCAGCACGGTGCGGAACACTGGTGCACTGCCATCATAGGCGAAACTCACATCTTCGGAGACCTGCCCCTCGGCGATGAAATAACGGCGGTCATTATTATTTCCGCGGCCGAGGCCCTCGACCGCCATTTCATAACCGCCCTGGCCCGTTTCCCCGCCAGAGAGCGCGTTGACGGCGGTCAACAGGAACGCCTTCTCCTGGGTGGACAAGGCCACCGGGTCGGGCGCATCGGCGCCCAGCCGGTCGGCGATGGCTCCCGAGACTTCATCAAAACCCGCTTCCACCGCCAGGGCAAGCACGCCGGCAAGGTCGCGCAGGGGTGTCTGGTAGTAGTCGCCATTGTTCTCATAGCCGAGCGAGTCCTCAGCTGCTGCAAAGGCGCTGGCGGCGCGGGAGCGGTCACCCATGGCCGCAAGGCCGGCGCCGAGATGGGCCTGGGCGAGCGGTGAATCGAGATCGTCGAGCGCCCGGTCGTGGAGGTAGCGTAAGCGGGATAGGTCTGCTTCCCCGGACTTGGCCAGCACATACAGCGCATAGGCGCTGGCCCGGTTCATCATCCTGGCCTGGGTGTCGTTGTGCCAGCGGTTCTCATAGACCTCGGAGTCATAGCCGTAGACGCGCCAGGCATCGCCCGTCGCCACGGTGCGCATGGCCGTATACGCCCGGTCGAGCGCGGCATCGGGCACGGCATAGCCGGCCGCCTTTGCCCGATGCAGGAAGTCTGTGGTGTAGGCACCGAGCCATGGCCGCGCATGCCCATCGCCCTCGCGCCACAGGCCGAATGCGCCATCGGCGCCCTGCCGGTTCAGGATCCGCGAAACCGCGTCCTGCACCTGGGTACGGGTCTGATTATCCCCCGTGTCGGCCCCGAACGCGACCAGCTGGTCCGAATAGAGCAGGGGCAAGGCCCGGCTCACCGTCTGCTCGGTGCAGCCATAGGGATACTGCGAGAGCGAGGCATAGAGCGCATTGGCGTCCACCGGCAGGCTGGAAAAGCTAACCGTCATGCCAATGGAGCCAGCTTCGAGCCCGTCGATCAGGTCTCGCGACAGCGTGTAGGTTTCCCCCGGCGACATGGTCTCGGTGATCACCCGGGTCTGGGGCAGGAATGGCGACCGGGTCTCGATCAGATACTCCCGGTCCACGGCGAAATTCTCTGGCCCTTGCACGGACAATCGCAACCGGCTGATCCCTTCATTCGCTGTGGTGATCGACACCGGAACATCGGCGCGGGCGCCCTCCGGCAAGGTGCGTGAGACCGCATCCACCCCAATCTCCACCGGGCCGGCAGCGGCCAGCGAAGCGGAGAACTCACCACCTGTCAGCTCCACATTGTCGATGGAAGCGGTCAGCGTTGCCTCATCGCCCGGCGCCAGGAAGCGCGGCAGGATCAGCTCCGCAGGTGCCTGGTCGCGCACGGTCACCGACCGGGATGCAGCGCCAAGGCCCTCTTCGGACCAGGCCACCGCCATCAGGCGCAGCTCGCCATTGAAATCGGGCACTTCGAAGCGGACCTTCGCCGAACCGGCCCGGCCCACATCGACCTCGCCCGAGAACAGCGAAACGGTCTTCACCGGCACCACTGACAGGCCTTCGCCGCCAAGCTGGTCGCCGCCTGTGCGTACCTCTGCCGGCAGGCCGAGATTGGGGTCCAGCAAGCGCCCATAATCGTCATGGAGGGTGACGCCCAACGCCTTCTTGCCGAAGAAATAGGCCACCGGGTCGGGGCTCTGATACTTGGTCAGGTTGAGGATGCCTTCATCGACCGCCGCCAGCGTCAGGAACACGCCTTCGCGCGGCCCGCCATCGATCTCGACCTCGATCAGTTGTTCGCGCCGGGGACGGATCACGTCGGGCGCGTTCAGCGTGAGATTGAAGGTGCGCGGGTTCATATCGACGGGCGCATAGGCGATGCCCACGGCCCGGCGCGGTTTGGCGGCCATAACCGGTTCGCGCTCGGTGAACACGTTGACCATGACATATGCGCCTTCGCCCCAATCATCGGTAACCGGCAGGGTCAGCCGCGTGCCTTCTGCCGTAACCGGACGGGTCTCAACGGCGAGGATGCGGTCGGTCGCGATCACGATCTGCGCTTCGCCATCATAGGGCGGAACGATGGTGATTTCGGCATTCCGGCCGGGCCGAACGGTTTCATCGACGATGGAGACCTGCACCCGGTCGGGCGCTTCCACGCCGTCATCGCTGGCATAGCCGCCCCAGCCGACCCAGAAGCTGCGGCTGGCCATGGCGCCATCGGTGCCCTCGACGAGCAACTCGTGCTGGCCCCAATCGAGCCCTTCGAGCGGGATTTCCTGTGTGCCGCCATCGGGGGTCGTCAATGGGCCTTCATTCACAGTGGTCACGGTGCGGGACCGGCGCCAGCGCCACTGACCGTCTTCGCGGTACCAGTCATAATGGTAGTCGATCGCGAGGAGTTTCCAGCTCAGCGTTTCGGCCCGGGCATCGCCATCCTGACCCACCGCAACGATCTCGATTGACGAGGCTTCACCCTCGGCCAGCCGGCCCTCAAAGGCAGCCTTGGTTCCAAGGTAAAGTTCACGCGGAAGATAGGGCACGCGCATGCTTTCGGTGACGGCCCGGCCGCCGGGCTCGAGCACGCTGACCACGGTGTTGATCCGCAGGGGCTTGCCGGACTCCCGGCCGCGATTGCCGGGCTCCAGGACGATTGCCGCCATGCCCTCGCCGTCGGTGACGGTTTCCGGAATTTCGAGGATGCGCTCCCGGAAGGTCTCGTCATGGGCGCCGAAGTCAAAGTCGGGGAAAAGATCGAACGGGGTCGGCGCGACTTCCAGCCGGGCCTGGGGCTGGACCACAAGGCCGGCTCCCGGTGCGCCATAGAGGAAGCGCGCATCGACTTCGATGGCCCGGCTTTCATCTGCGAAAAGGGCGGTCTGGTCATTGCCATTGAGATCCACCCCGATGCGCTGGGGCACGAAATCCTCAACCGAGAAACGGGTGGAACCCACTCGACCGGCACCGTCCACATCGATCCGAGCCAGCCACTGGCCGCGAGAGGCATCCGGCGCGAGGGCGAAATCGTGCAGCACCGCGCCGCTGTCGGTGTCGCCAAACCGCAGGCTCTCGGCCTCCAGCCCATTGGGGCGCACAATGGTCAGCGTGCCGGCCCGCTCGGTGATGGCGCGGCCTTCCCGGTCGCGCACCAATGCGGAAATGTGGACCGTCTCGCCGGGCCGGTAGATGCCGCGTTCTGTGTAGACATAGGCGTCCACCGATCCGGGCACCGAACGCCCGCCCACATTCAGTTCCGAGACGTCGACCGGGGCACGGCTGAGGTCGAGCACCGCAATATCGCCGCGCGCGCCAGGGGCGATCAGCAGTTTCGCCGCGCCATTGCCCGTGCCGGACATGATTGGCTTGTCAAACCGGACCCGGCCATCGGCATCGGTATCCCCTTCGGCGAGCACGTCATTGTTCTCGGCGATCAGCTCTACTCGGGCGCCGATGATCTCCTGGCCGTCCTGGAGCGAGCGCAGGGTCGCATCCAGGCCGTGCTCGCCGCGGTAGGCGGTCAATGCCAGATCGGTCATCACGATCCAGCGCCGGGCCGATGCCGGCGGGCCGACCGCCGGTGACACCTCCTTGGCGTCGGTCACTTCCACGAAATAGGCGCCTGGTTCGAGGTCTCCGATCACATCCTGGAGCGGAAACACGGTGGTCACGGGCGCATTGTCCACGCGCGCCACAGCCATGGAGCCTGACCAGATCTCTTGTGCAACATTGCGGGGGTCTGCCTCGCCATAGAGATAGGGATACCGGCCCTCGGCAGCGGTCTGGCCCTGCCCGATTTCCTTCTGGTAGAGCGCGCGGTCAGGCACATGGGAGACGGTCAGGTTCACCCGATCCACATTCACCGTTTCGATGGGCAGGCCGTCCGCTTCCGACCGCGGGAGAATGACCCCGCCGCCGCGGAAGCCGACATAGGGCGGGCGGTCGGCAAAATCGATCGGCACCTCTTCGGTGGCCGCCAGCTGGCGCCCGTCTGCCGCTGGCAGGCCGCTGCGCAGGATCGCTGTTCGGCGTTCGCCAAAACCGATGCCCGAGAGGCACAATTCCCGCCCGTTCACAGCCAGTACGGGCGGTTCAGCCGGGCGCAGGTCGACAAAGGGCGAGTAGTCCGCCTCAGGGGCGAGACCGGCGGAGAAAACGAAGCACGCTTCGGGTTCGGCACCGGACGTATCTACGCGATAGCGGAAATAGGCGAAGTCTTCCTCAACGGCTTCGGCAGCAGCCTGGCGCCGCTTTTCCCGCTGCCGGGCGGCCGCCTGATCGCGGCGGGATCGCTCGACAACGGTGCCGGCATCACTGACTTCTATTTCGGTCGGCGCGGCGGGGTCTTCCCCCTCGCCACAGGCCACCAACCCCACACTCAACGCCCCAAACAGCAGACCCTTGGCCCAAGTGTTGAAGCGGAACATGGCTTTCCTCCAGAATCTTCTGCCCCACCCATCGCACACTTCCTAGTGTGACGACAATTGGGGCAGGAGTGGCGCGTCTTGCCAGCACTTTCGCGGCTTCATTACGGCCCTGCAATGTGGCTCATCCGCTGGGCGGGGTGGGGGTCCAGCGGTCCCCTTTCCGGCGATTGCAGTCGGCATGGGCAAGTTGGAGATTGTCCGGCGTGTCCCTGCCGCCCTTCGAGCGCGGCTGGATATGATCAAGAGTTGGCCTTTGCTTTTTCCAGACCGTGCCGTGGGCTACCTTGCCGCGATCCGCCGGCATGGGTGCGCCGCACAGGGCGCAGCGGCCGTGCTGAGCCAGCCAGAGGGATTTGAACAGATCGGTCTGTGCGGGGCGAGGCGATTGGGCCATTGGCGGGCTAGCGGTTGGGGATGGCTAGGGGCCGGACGCTAAAGCCCCGGCGGCGCGGGCCAGCCGCGCCGCATGCAGGCGGCAAGGACGGTGTTGCGCAGCAGGCAAGCGATTGTCATCGGCCCGACCCCACCCGGCACGGGGGTCACATGCGCGGCGATCTCGGCAACTTCCTCGAACGCGGCGTCCCCGACCAGCCGGGTCTTGCCCTCGCCCCGTTCGGGCGCGTCGATCCGGTTGATCCCCACATCCACCAATACAGCGCCCGGCTTCATCCAGTCCCCCCGGACCATCTCTGCCCGCCCTACTGCCGCCACCAGAATGTCTGCGGTCCGGCATACCGCTGCGAGGTCCCGGGTGCGGGAGTGGGCGATGGTGACCGTGCAGTTCTCGGCGAGGAACAACAGCGCCGTCGGCTTGCCGACCAGGATCGAGCGACCGATCACCACGACATGCCGGCCAGACAGATCCTCGCCCAGGGCCGCCTTGGCGAGAATGACGCAGCCGGTCGGTGTGCAGGGGCGAAGGCCCGGCTTGCCCAGGCTGAGGCGTCCGGCACTAATTTCGGTCAACCCATCCACATCCTTGCCTGGATCGATCAGCGCGATCGCGGCATTGGCGTCGAGCCCCGCGGGCAGGGGAAGTTGCAGCAGGATGCCGTCAATCTCGGGATCGGTGTTGAGCGCGGTGATCACCGCTTCCACCTCGTCCTGGGTGGCGCTTTCGGGCAGGCGGTGATGGATCGAGCGCATGCCGACCGCCTCGGTCGCTTTGCCCTTGTTGCGCACATAGACCTGGCTGGCGGGGTCATCTCCCACCAGCACAACGGCCAGTCCGGGCGAGGCGGGTAGTTCAGCGACGGTTCGGGCGATGTCGCTGCGCAGCGATGCGGCCACCGCCTTGCCATCCAGTCTTTCAGCAACCATCGACCGCTCCCAATTCCGGGGTCACGACCCCATTCTCCTCGCCAGATCGGGCACCCGGCTAGATCGGGACCGCGCGAATAATCGTCGGCAGTGCCCAATCCCGGGTGAACAGGATCGCCAGCGCCAGCACGAAGATAGACAGGTCTAGCTGCCCCATGGGCGGGATCACGTTCCGGATCGGCCGGGCCAGCGGTTCGATCACGCTCGACAGCAAGTCATAAATCTGCCGGGCAGTGGGGTTCTGCATGCTGACAATGCCGAGCGTGAACAGCCAGCTGAACACGACATAGATCAGCAGGACGAAGAATAACAACGTCAGGATCGGATTGAGAAAATAGGCGTAAAGGGCAAATAGAAAGCTTTGCAATGGAGGGCTCTCCTCATCGGGTTCTTCGGATGTAAGCGACTCGGGCACCGCTTGCCAGAGACCAACCGTAAAGAGAGACCAAGCGTAAAGATCGTCGGCGCAACTGGTTCGCTCGCTTCCGCCGATCCAGAATGCCCTTCACGCCGGGGAATACTTGGCGGCGTCTCCGGTGCGCCCTACTCTTCCTGCACAGAAAGGCGCCCATGTCCGACTCCGCCGCCCCCACAACCGGTTCAGCTCCCGTCCCCTTGCGCCCCCTGACCCAGGTGCAGATGTACGTGATCGCCTTTGCGTTGATCAGCATGGGCGTGGGCATGACGGTCAGCTTTGTTGTCGCTTCCCCGCTTGCCCGGGAAGCAGGGCTGAGCGAGTTACAGGTCGCCGGTATCCTGACGCTTTCGGCCTTCTTCTATGCCGCGCTCACGCCGCTCTGGGGCCGGATCGCCAACCGGGTCGGCCGGAAGCGGGTCATGGTCTTCTCGCTCGCCGCAATGGGCGCCACCAATGCCCTCTTCATTCTGGGGCTCAGCGCAGCGATGCAGGGGGCAGTGACGGGCCTTTCCGCCTTCCTGCTATTGGCCGTCATCCGGCTCAGCTTCGGCATTCTCGCGCCGGGCCTGCAACCGGCTTCTTTCTCCGCCATCACGGATGCGACCACGCCGATCAACCGGGCAGCGGGCATGGGCCTGTTGGGTGCAGCCATGAGCATCGGTTCAATCCTCGGTCCAGCCGGGGCAGCGGCCCTGGCATCGGTCGGCCCATTGGCGCCGCTGTGGGGCTCTGTGCTGTTTTCCTGGTTCGCCGCGCTGGTGATTGCCTTCGCGCTACCGCCCACGCGCAAGACTTCCGCCACCAGCGCGCCACCACCGCTTCTCCGGATCAGAGATGCCCGAGTCTTGCCCCATCTCACCTTCCTGTTTGTCTACTTCGTAGCCGTCGGCTCGATCCAGCAGACCCTGGCCTGGCTGGTTCAGGACCGGTTCGCCCTGGGCCAGGCCGAAGCGGTGCAGGCGGCAGGGATCACCTTCGCCGCCATGGCAGTAACCCTGGTTGCGGTACAGTTCGGCTACGTCAATCGCAGGAAACCCGATCCGCAGATGATGCTGACGGCAGGGCTCGCCTTTGTCGCAGTGGGCTATGCCCTGTCGGTCCTGCACCTGCCTTTCTGGGGCCTGTGCACCACCTTCTCCATCGTTGGTATCGGCGCCGCTCTGGTTGTTCCGGCAGCGAATGCGCTGGCGACCCTGGCTGTCACACCGGCCGAACAGGGCGCTGCCGCATCGCTGGTGGCCGCCGCGCCACCGGCGGGCTTCATCATCGGGCCGCTCCTGGGCGCTGTGCTTTACGCGGTGCACGCCGACTTGCCGCTGATCGTCAGCGCCGCTGTGATGGCCGGTCTTTGGGTCTACGCCCTGACCGCCCTCCGCCAAAGCCGGGTCACGCCAGCCGCATAGGTCGGTCGAAGCGAGTAATCGCTCTCAAAATAAGTTTTCCTTAATCCAACACCGCAAGTCTAACGCGTAAGTATTGGGTCAAGGTAGACGATGCTGAATTCAGCGAACCTCGAATCGATTATTGCCGCTTTCGACAAGATTGATTGCGGAGCCGTGATCTATGGCCCAAATTTCGAGCCGATCTATAGCAATAGCAACACCCAGCGAAACTTCCCGGTCCTCCTGGAAAAGCTCAAGGCTGGCTGCTCCATGGAAGAGAGCGTGGAGGCCAATGTCCGCGCGGTGCGGACCCAGGACTCTGACGAGATGATCCGGAAGTTCACCGCCTATTTCATGAAGAAGATCCTGTCCGGCGAAGAGGTCGAGTTCGAAACCTCGGACAACCGGGTCGTCCGCGCCTACCATGCGCGCCGGCCCGATGGTGGCTATTTAGGCCTGTCAGCGGATATCACCGAGTTGAAGCGGAACGAGGCCGCCCTACGCTGCGCCCAGCAGCAGGCGGAAGCGGCGAATAGGGCCAAGTCCCTGTTCCTGGCGACCATGAGCCACGAGATCCGCACGCCGCTGAACGGTGTCCTTGGTATGGCCCAGGCGCTGGAGCGGCGGCCGCTGGCCTCTGCCGAGCAGCAGATGGTCGAAACTATCGTGCAATGCTCGCGCGACTTGCTAGCGATCCTCAACGACATCCTCGACATTTCAAAGATCGAGGCCGGCAGGATCGATCTGGCGCCGGCACCCGGTGACTTGCGTCTCACGGTTCGCCAAGTCGAACAGCTCTATCGCGAACAGGCAGCCGCCAAGGGAGTGGAGCTGCGCGCTGGCGTGGCGGCAAACGTGCCGAACCGGTTGGTGTTCGATCCGGTTCGTGTGCGCCAGTGCCTGGTCAACCTGGTCTCGAATGCCATCAAGTTCACCGACACCGGCGCGGTCCATGTGGCGGTCTCGGCCGAAACGCTCGCCGGCGAGCGCGTGCGTATCATCATGCATGTGCGCGATACCGGGATCGGAATTGACGCGAGCGATATCGAAAAGCTGTTTCAGAATTTCACCCAGGTCGATCGGTCCGCCGCCCGGCGGTTTGGCGGGGCGGGGCTCGGACTGTCGATTACGCGGAAGCTGCTCCAGAAGATGGGCGGCGATGTTCGAGTCGTTTCCGCGCCTGGGGAGGGTTCGGTGTTCACACTCCACTTTGAAGCCGACATCGCCGACACGCCGGCGCGAGCGATTACGCCTGAGCGCCGGGGGGACAAGATCGACCGACAGGATGGTTTAGGCGTCAGTTCGGCGCCAGCGGCGGCACCCTTAACCGCACCCGCATCCGGGGCGCTGTCTGGCATACGAGCTCTTCTGGTCGACGATACTGTGGTGAACCGCCTGGTGGCCCGTGCCCTGCTCGACCCGTTCGGGCTCGACATCGACGAAGTTGCGTCCGGACAGGCCGCGCTCGATGCGCTCCACCATGAGCGCTATGACCTCGTCCTGCTGGATGTGCACATGCCGGTCATGGATGGGCAGGAATCGCTGCTCCGCATACGCAGCAGCGGCCAGTCCTGGGCGGATGTTCCGGTCATCGCCCTGACCGCCGACGCGATGGATGGCGACCGCGACAAATACCTGGCCATGGGCATGGATGGATATGCGTCGAAGCCGGTGGAAGAGCGTGAACTCGTCACCGAGATCCAGGCCGTGCTTGCCCGCCGGGGCCGGGCGCGCAAAGTTGTCTAATCGAGACCCAGCGAGCTGGCAAACCGGTCCATGAATTCAGCCAGCGCGGCGTCGCGTTCGGTCACCCCGTTCGCGTCATGGGTGGTCAGGGTGACCTCGACCTTGCCGTAGACATTGAACCATTCGGGATGGTGATCCATTTGCTCGGCCTTGAGGGCGGCCGCCGACATGAAGGCCCAGGCCGTCTTGAAGTCGGCGAACTTGAACACGCGCTTCACCGCATCGCGTCCATCGTCTGCCGCGTGCCACGCCGTGAACCGCTCCAGGAATGCGGCCGCCCCGATTGCGTCAGCCATTACCGTCGTCCTCTTCGTCTTCCGCTTTCAAGCCGTTCTCGTGGAGGAAATAGCGCCACCCGCCATCTTCCGCGATCGCGGTGCGAATGCCGGGATAAGGCTCGCCGGCTGCGATCGCGTCAATCCCCACATCGCCAACCAGCGCTTTCAGCCGGGCCCGGTCTCGGAACGACAATCGCTCCAGCACCAGCGCATCACCCTCCAAGGCCGCAAGGTCCGGCCAGATGAACCAGGTCTCACTGCCAACCTGTTTGACGCCGTATGGCTCCTCGAACAGCGTCTCCAGTTCGCGCAGCACGTCGAACCCGGTGGCCCGCATCAGGTACCAATGGTCATAGTGCTCATCATTGCCGAGATTGGAGAGAAACGCCTCTTGGCTATCGGCAAACCGGCCCAACCGCCGGAGCGAGCGGGCATTCGCCGTTTCCAGGAGCGTGTCTCGCGTGGCGATCACGGCCTCGGGAAGGGCCCGGCGCATAGGCGGCTCTGGATCTGTAACCAGGGTCGCGTCCGGCGGCGGCGGTGGCAGGGGCGCCGCGGTTTCATCAGGCTCGGCGCCGCACGCAGCCAGACCCACGACCACGCCGGCTAGCGCGAGACCCACCAGCCCGCGCGTCCAGGCCACGCCTCTAGCCAAACGCATAACCCGTCGCGGCAGCGAGATCGGCCAGGAGCTGATCTTCCCCCGTCACCTTGATGGTGGTCATGCCCATGGCCCGGGCCGGCTTCAGGTTGATCCCCAGATCGTCGAGATAGACGCAATCTGACGGCTCGACATCCAGGGCCTCGCACATCAGCGCATAGATGCGGGGGTCGGGCTTGCGAATACCGATCTTCGAGCTCTCGATCACATGGTCGAACAGCGCAAACACCTTCGCGACGTCGGACGCATGGGCCTCGTCATCGGTCATCCCCGCTCCCGTGCCGATGGGTGCATTATTGGTGATGTAGCCCACCTTACCGCGGGCCTTGCAGGTTTTCAGCGCTTCGACCACGCGCGGCCGCAACCGTCCGGACAGGAGCGCCAGCACGTCCTTGCCTGGCACCGAATGGCCCAGCGCCTCGGCTTCGGCGAGGAACAATGCATCGAACGCATCGGCGGTCACTTCGGAGCGTTCCAGGAGGGCCCAGGCATTGGTGTCGCCATTGCGGGCATTGACCGAGCGGATGAAATCCTTCGGTAACCCCCGCGCCGCTTCGTATTCGTTGAACGCATCGAAAGGGGAGGTCGATATCACCCCGCCAAAATCCCAGATCACAGCCTTGAATGTCATCACCAAACCGTGGCCGGACTTGTCGCTGCCGTCAATTCACTTGCCCGCGCGCGCGTTCGGCTCAGAGCTGAACCGTACCGGTGACCCGCCGCCCATTGCGTTCCACCGTGATCCGCCACAGGCGCGTATCCCGCGCCAGTTCTGCCGACAGGGCATCCAGCGTATCGACCTCCTGGTCATTCACCGACAGGATCAGGTCGCCAGGGCGCACCACCCGGCGGGCATAGGCATTGCGCAGGATCCGCGTCACCAGCACGCCGGTCTCGAACGGGTCGCGGCCCAGCTCCTCGGCCAGCCGGGGCGAGAGTTCGGCCACCTCGGCTCCAGAGAACGGATGCCGGCCTTCCAGCAAGACCCGCTCAGCTTCGGTCGCCCCCGGTGGTGGCGCGAGGACAACGCGAATGGTGCTCGCATCGCCGCCGCGCAGCACTCTCAGCGTCGTGGTCTCGCCGGGCGAAAGAGTCGCTGCGAGGAATTTCAACCCGCGCTCGTCAAACACTTCCCGACCGTCGATTTCGGTCACCAGGTCGCCCCGGCGCAATCCCGCCCGGTCGGCGGGGCCATCATCATAAACCTCGGTCACGATCACGCCTACCGGACGATCGAGCCCCTGCGCCTGGGCGATATCGAAGCTCACCGACTGGCCCTTGAGACCCAACCAGGGCCGGACGATCATGCCTTCATTGATCCCGGCATCGACCACCCGGCGCACCATTTCCGCCGGGATGGCAAAGCCGATCCCGTTCGATCCGCCCGAGCGGGAGAAGATCGCTGTGTTCACCCCAACCAGACTCCCATCCACATCCACCAGCGCTCCGCCCGAATTGCCCGGGTTCACCGCCGCATCGGTCTGCAGGAAGAAGGCATAGTCGGACACGCCCACATCGGTGCGCGCCGTCGCGGAGATGATCCCGCTGGTCACCGTCTGGCCCACGCCAAAGGGGTTGCCGATGGCCAGCACCAGGTCACCCACTTCCACCGCCCGCGTGTCGGCGAAGGGCAGGGTCGGCAGCGGTTCGCCATCATCCATGTCGATCTTCAGCACGGCGAGGTCGGTGCGCGCATCAGCTAGCACCAGTTCGGCGGGATATTCCCGGCGATCGCTCAACACGACCAGCAATTCGTCCGCCCCCTCGATGACGTGATTATTGGTCACGACCACACCGTCCGATCCCACGATCACGCCTGATCCCAGCGAGTTCTGCACCCGCTCGCGGGGCATGCCCATGAACTGGCGGAACAGAGGGTCATTGCCGAAGGGCGATGTGTTGCGCACCACTTTGCGCGTATAGACGTTCACCACCGCCGGCGCGACCTCCCGCACCAGCGGCGCAAAGCTCAGC
Source organism: Pseudomonadota bacterium (assembly GCA_039034035.1). GTDB lineage: Bacteria > Pseudomonadota > Alphaproteobacteria > Caulobacterales > Hyphomonadaceae > UBA5336. The sequence goes on along the minus strand of JBCCBN010000015.1, from coordinate 4,315 downwards.
TCGACCTGCGCGCGGCTGCGCGGCACGGCGCGGCGATAGTCAACACCGGCCGCCTCGCCTCGCGGGGTGGTATAGGTCTGCTGGCCCTCGGCAGCCTGGTGCCAATGGCTGCCAGCCATCCAGGCTCCGCCAATCGAGAGAACAAGAACGGCAAGAAAAACAGTGATCCGGGTCATGGTGCTTCCATTGATGGCGCACCTAGGCAGTAGTGTGGCGCTCGCTGCGTTTCAATTTTCCGCCGGTGAACTTTCTGTCACGAATGTTGGGTCGGCCCGCTCGGCCAGCGTCCTGAGGTTCGCCTCGTGCTGGGCCCGGTCGATCTTGTACAGGCTGAGACAGAACAACATGATCATCCACAACGTGAACAGGGTCGGTGCATAGAAGAGGCCCAGGCGGAACAGGGCCTCATCGCCCACCTCGCTGGGCGGAACCCCCACGGGAAACGCGATCAGGACGAGAATGGTGGAGGCCAGCATGATGCCCATGCCCTCGACCGCTTTCCGTGTGAAGCTGATGGCGGCAAAGAACACGCCCTCATTGCGTCTCTCGGTCTTGAGTTCGGCATCTTCCACCAGGTCAGCGATCATTGATTGCATCAGGATCTGGACCGTAATGATCAAGCCGAGATCGATGACCACGACGCCAAAAATCAGTGGAAACAGGATCGGATCACCATTGGCCGGCATCACGCCCAGAAGTCGCAGGGTCACCGGCGCCGGCGCCAGGGTGAACGCCGCCAGCCCGACATAGATGGCGCCGCGCTTCTTCCCGATCGTCCTGGAAATCAGTGGCGCGGCAAAGTTCGCAAGGATCGCCGAGATGAAAACCGAAGCGACAATGATGCTGGTCTGGACGGTCGTGAACCCCCAGAAATAGCCGTAAATGTAGAATGTAAGCGCCCCCGAAACGCCGCTGGCGGTGTTGGCGAACAGCGTTGCGAGAAACAGCGCTGCAAACGAGCGGGAACTCAGCGTCTCATAGACTTCCCTGAACAGCCGGCCCAGCGAAAAGCCTTCCGGCACCGAATGGCTCTGACGCAGATAGGGGATCGCCCGGTGCGTGCCGATGGCCGATATCAGGATTGCGATGAACAGGGTGGCCGACGCCATCATGCCATATTGGTGAAAGCCCTCGACATCGGTGAAGCCGCTACCGCCGCCCCGCTCTTCATTCAGCAGGAAGCCCAGCGTGATCACCGCCATTGTCACCCCGCCAAACCAGATGAACATGTTCCTGAGCGAGAGGTAGGACGTGCGCGCGTCATAATCCTGGGTCAGTTCCGCCACCAGGGCCGATGACGGCACTTCGTAGAGCGTGATCAGCTGGCGAACCGCAATCGCGACGATCAGCACATACCAGAAGAGCTGGTCATTGGTGAAACTCTCAGGCGGGTTCCAGAGCAGCCAGTACGCCGCTGCGACCGGCAGGGCAGCGGCGTACATGAACGGATGCCGCCGACCCAGTTTCGAGCGCGTATTGTCCGACAGGTATCCCACCACCGGGTCGGAAAAGGCATCGAACAGGAAGGTGATCACGATCGCCAGACCCACCTGGGCCGCATCAACCCCAAGGGCCTGGCTGTAGAAGATCAGCAGGAAATAGGAAAATCCGTTGCCCTTTACGCCATAGGGAATGCCTCCAATGGCGTAGGAGAGCTTGGTCCAAGGGGATCCGATGATCCGTTGTCGCTCTGCCTCATGGGCAGCGGCGGCATCCTGCATGTTTCCTCCTGCGGGTGCGCCACCTCTCACCGGGCAGCCTCACCCCGTTAGCGGCGCCTTACAGCCCCAGAACCATCTTCGCCATGATGTTCCTCTGGATCTCATTGGAGCCGGCATAGATCGATGTCTTGCGATAATTGAAATAGCTCGGCGCGGCCGGCACGGCATAGTCCGGCATCGGTAGCGGGTCATTGCTGCCATCGCGCAGATGCGCCCAGCTGTCGCGAACGAAGGGCTGGGCATAGCCGCCGCAGGCCTCAATGGTCAGCTCCGATATCGCCTGCTGTGTTTCCGAACCGGCGCATTTCAGCATCGAGCTTTCAGCGCCCACCGCCTCGCCGGCGCTGAGCGCGGAAAAGATCCGCCGTTCGGTCGCATCGAGGCTATCGATCTGGATTTCCAGCCCCGCCAGCTTGCGCGCAAAATCAGCATCCCGGATCAGCGCGTCACCAGCCGATTGCTCCATCGCGGCGATCTTCCTAGTCTTGGACAGCATGCTCCTGAGGCCTGGCGCGTAAGCATTGCCGCGCTCGAACTGCAAGAGGTATTTCGCGTAGGTCCAACCCTTGTTCTCCTCGCCGATCAGGCAGTCAGCAATGGGTACGCGCACGTCCTCGAAGAAGACCTGATTGATTTCTTGCTGGTTCTCGGCGGGACCGTCCAGCGTCGGCAGCGCGGAGACCGAAATACCCGGTAGGTCCATCGGGAAGACGATAAAACTGATCCCTTCCTGCTGCTTGCCTTCCTTGGATGTTCGCACCAGGCAGAAGATCCAGTCCGCCCATTGGGCATGGGTGGTCCAGATCTTCGACCCATTCAGCACATACTCATCGCCGTCGCGAACCGCACTCATTTGCAGCGATGCCAGGTCCGAGCCCGCGCCCGGTTCGGAATAGCCCTGGCACCACCAGATCTCCGACCGCTTGATCTTGGGCAGGTGTTCGGCCTTTTGCGCGTCATTGCCGAACGCCATGATCACGGGCGCGACCATCGAAATTCCCATCGGGCTGGTGGTCGGCGTGCCCGCTGCCGAAAGCTCCATCTGCAGGATGTAGCGTTCCGATGGAGAGAGGCCCGAGCCGCCAAATTCAGCCGGCCAATTGGTGACAAAGAAGCCCCGATCATCGAGGATCTGCTGCCACTCGATCATGCTGGCCTTGTCGAGGTATCCATTCTTCGACATCGCCTGCCGGGCCCGTAACTCCGGTGTGTAGGCCGTGGCAATCCAGTCACGGACTTCGGCTTGGAATTTCAGGTCAGCGTCGGTGAATGAGAGGTCCATGGCCGGCTCCTATTCGACGATATCGTAGTATTGGATCTCGGGCGCGCCCGCGAGGCAGGCGCCCATGCCCGGCCCCGCAGCCTTGAAATACTCGGTCTGGCCATGGGCCTTCAGATCGTCGCCGGACGCATACTGCTCCATGAAGATGTAGGTGGTTTCAGAGCCCTTCTCCTTGTAGAGTTGGTAGGTCATGCAACCGGGCTCATTGGCCTTCACCTTGGCCATCAGATCCTTCGCAACCTGCTCGAACTCGGCCTGCTTGCCATCCTGGATCGTCAGTTTCGCCACGACACCGATCATGGTGCTCCTCCCAAATTATCGTCCTTACGACACTTTATGGAGGAACGGCCCCGCCGCAAGCGCTTCCGTTGCGGCACTCATCCGCGAAAGGCGGTAACTTCGATCTCGATCTTCATCTCCGGACGCACCAGCCCGGCTACCACCATGGTCGCCGCTGGAGCGATAGCGCCCAGATATCGCTGCAAAACCGGCTTCAGTGTATCGATGAAGCCCGTCTCCGTGACCGTGTATTGCACCCGGACAATATCACCCATGCCAAAACCGGCCTCGTCCAGCACCGCAGCGATCGTCTCAAAACACTGGGCGGCCTGACTCGCCGGCGCTTCGGGCATCACCATGGTCTTGTAATCGTACCCCGTCACACCGGAGACAAAGCACCAGTCGCCCACCACCAGCGCCCGCGAATAGGCCATCTCGCGCTCCAACGGTGACCCGGTGGAAATCAGCGTGCGGTCACTCGGCATGGGTTTCGGTCAGCAGCAAGGCATCGCTGGTCAAGGCGTCATTGGCGAGGGCGTCGCCGGCCTGGGGCTGGCGGTTGGCCGCGACCGGCAGCCAGCAGGTTACCACGGTGCCCCCGCCCGGGTTCTCCCGAATGCCGACATTGCCGCCATGCAGGTCGACGAACCGGTGGACCAGCGCGAGACCAAGCCCTGCCCCGCGCTGGTCGCCGGAGGTGAAACTGTCAAAACTCGTTGCCCGGCGTTCCGCGCCCATCCCCTTGCCGGTATCGGCGACCGTCAGCGTTACCATGTCGCCCGCCTTGCGCGCGGCCACGCTGACCGTTCCGCCCGCCTCGGTAAACCGCACCGCATTTGACAAGAGGTTGAACAGGACCTGGCGCAACCGACCCGCATCGGCCCGGATCTCCCCGATATCGTCATCCACATCGATCTTCACCGTCACCTCGGTGTCCTCGGCCTTGGACACGACCATGTCCACGCAGTCGCGCACCAGCGGTTCGATTGCGGTATCAGCCAGGTCCAGGTCCATCCGGCCAGCCTCGATCATG